>JBNMOS010000017.1:0-37493 GCA_051275435.1 Ilumatobacter sp. | reverse complement strand
GGACCTTTCCGTCGGCGTTGCGAATGAGGTCTTGATCAACGATCGCAACGATGCTCGGCCGGGCCAATTGCCGGTGGCCCATCATTCGGCGCAGTGCCGGCCGCGCCATCAGTTCGAAGCTGACCATTGAACTGACTGGGTTGCCGGGAAGGCCGAACACGGGCACGCCGTCGAGCTTGCCGAATGCGAATGGCTTGGCCGGCTTGATCGCCATCTGCATCCACGTCATGTCGGCGATGCGTCCGAGTACGGCTTTCACCACGTCGTAGTCGCCCATCGACACGCCACCGCTCGACACGATCGCGTCGCAGTCGGCGGCCGCGCTGCGCAGGACACGCTCGAGTTCGGCTTCGTCGTCACGGACGACACCGAGGTCGACGACATCGCAGCCTGCTTCCGCGAGCATCCCGGCAAGCATCGTCTTGTTGCTCTCACGGATTTGTCCCGGCGCCAATGGTGAGCCATCAGTGATCAACTCGTCGCCGGTCGATAAGACGGCCACCCTCAGGCGCGGATACACCGTGACCTGCTGCGCGTTGACACTGGCGAGCACACCTTCGATTGCCGGAGTGATAATCGTTCCGGGTTCGAACAGTTCCTCACCGACGAGCACATCGTCGCCAGCGCGACGGATCGCGGTACCAGCGCCAACAGACTCGCCGAGCCGGACTCGTTCGACCATCAGACCGTCGCGTTCAATCTCGCCGAGACGCTCGGAATACTCGACCATCACGACGGCATCGGCGCCGCCGGGCAGCGGCGCACCCGTCATAATGCGGACCGCCTGCCCTGGGCCAAGGTCGGCCTGCGGCGCTGCGCCGGCGGCAATTTCGTAGATGACATCGAGCTCTACCGGCACGTTGGCGACATCTTCGGAGCGAACGGCATACCCGTCGACTGCCGTGTTGTCGAACGGCGGAACGACCTCCGTCGACACGACGACCTCGGCGAGCACGAGCCCACCAGCCTCTTCGCGAGCCAGGGTCACCGGCTCACGCGGTGGACACGATTCGAGAACGAAGGCCTGCGCATCTTCCAACGGCGTCATGGACCAGATCGTACGGCGGCGGCGTTCTGTCACACCGTGGCCTATCACACCGTGGCCTGTCACACCGTGGTCTGACCAAAGTGTGACAGAACGGCTCGTATCGTGAGGGACGTGACGACTGCGTTGACCGCGTTCCCTGCCGACGGCTTCACTGCCCGATGGACACACGTCGAAGGTCCGGGCCACGAGACCGTCGACCTCCGTTGGGAGAACGAGGGATGGACCGTCACCAGCGAAGTCGCCGGGGCGAACGTGTCGTACGTCCTCCGGTTGTCGGCCACCTGGTCGGTGCGCCAGTTCCTGCTGTTCCGCGATCTTGATGAGCCCGACCTTTGGCTCGGGACCGACGGCAGCAGCCGCTGGGGCGAGCTGAACGGCGCTCACCGGCCCGACCTCGATGGCTGCTATGACATCGACCTCTCGATCACGCCATTCACGAACACGTTGCCGATCCGTCGGCTCCAACTCGATGTCGGCGACGCCGCCGACATCACCACCGCAATGGTCGATGTCGACACGCTTGGCATCGTTCCGGTCCACCAGCGCTATCACCGACTCGCAACCAATCGCTTCGCCTACCGCAACCTCGACTCGGGCTTCGAGACCGAATTCGACATCGATCCGTACGGCCTGGTCAACGACTACCCCGACCTGTTCCGTCGGCTGTAAGAGTTCTCAGTACTCGAGCTTGCCCAGGAACTTACGCAGGTCGCCCTGCAGTTCCGGATTGACCAAGCCAAGCTCGATCGACGCAGTCAAGAAGCCGAGCGGGTTACCCGTGTCATGGCGACTCACGTCGGACAGCACCGCGTGGAACGGCGCTCGCGCGGCCTGCGCCTTGAGCGCATCGGTGAGCTGCAGTTCGCCGCCGCGACCGGGCTGCAATGCGGCAATCTCACCCCAGGCGTCGGCAGTCAGCACGTACCGGCCGGTGATGATGTAGTTGCTCGGGGCCTCGTCGACAGGAGGCTTCTCTACAAGGTCCTTGACCGGGATGACACCGTCCGCAGACAATTCGCCCGACGGATCGATCACGCCATACGAGCTGACCTGGTGCCGCGGCACCTCGGCAACAGCGACGACGCTGCCGCCGGTCGATGCACACACGCCGTTCATCTGAGCGAGCAGCGCTGATGAACCCATGATCTCGTCAGGCAGCATGACGGCGAACGGTTCGTCGCCGACTGCTTCCTGTGCACAGCCAACAGCGTGGCCGAGGCCCTTCGGATTGTCCTGGTAGACAATCGTTGCACGCCAGTCGCGTCCGATCGAGCGGAGGCGGTCAGCCAATTCGGTCTTGCCAGATTCCTTGAGTTTGCCGATGAGTTCGTCGTTTGGTTCGAAATATGCCTCGATCGCAGGCTTGTTCCGGCTACTCACCACGATGATGTGATCGATTCCCGCACCCAGCGCCTCATCGATGACGATCTGCAGCGCTGGCTGATCGCCGATCGGGAACAATTCCTTCGGCACTACTTTGGTTGCCGGGAGAAAACGAGTCCCGAGTCCTGCGGCGGGAATCACTGCGTTTCGAACCTGCATGGGCGCCACCATACCGATCCGGAGTTCGCGACTGAGTGAGCCTCCACATTGAAGTGAGGCACCGAGCAGTGTTGGCATGACAGTCAGCCGATATCTTGATGCTCGCCATGCCCACCTATGTGTATAAGTTCGTCGAAACCGGTGAAACCATCGAGATCCAGCAGTCTTTTAAAGACGACACGCTGACCGAGGTTGCCCACCCTGATTCCGGAGACATGCTCGCCGTCAAGAAGGTGTTCCAGCCCGTGGGCGTCACGTTCAAGGGCAGCGGCTTTTTCAAGAACGACAACCGCGGCAAGACCTCGACCACGACGCCAGCTGGGTCCACCTCGTCGGATTCGTCGAGTAGTTCGTCATCCGACTCCTCGAGTAGTTCATCGTCCGATTCCTCGAAGAGCTCCTCAACCGATTCCTCGAAGAGCTCGTCGACCGATTCCTCGAAGAGCTCGTCGACCAAGACGAAGTCGTCGAAGCCCGCCCCGTCGAAGTCTTCCGACTGAGTAACCGCAGCTGATGCTGATCCCCCTCGATGACCGGGCAACCGATCTCGGTGCCGAGGTTGGCGTCTTTGGCGGATCAGGGTTCTACGACTTCCTTTCTGACGCCACCGACGTCGAAATCATCACGCCCTACGGCCCAACCGCTGCACCGATCGCTGTTGGAACCCTCGGCGGACGACGGGTCGCGTTCCTCGCTCGCCACGGGCGTAACCACGACTACGTCGCGCACCGAGTTCCGTTCCAGGCGAACGTCTGGGCAATGGCGTCGCTGGGCGTCAGATCGATCGTCGCACCCTGTTCAGTCGGATCACTACAACCCGACCTTCACCCCGGATCGTTTGTCGTCCTTGACCAAGTGGTCGACCGAACGAACGGTCGGGCTGACACGTTTCACGATGTCGGCGCGGACGACGGCGCACCGGGATCCAATGGGCCGGTACATCACCAGAGCTTTGCCGAGCCGTACTCCAGCGATGTGCGCACCGCATTGATCGACGCCGGTCGCCAACTCGACGGCGTCACCGTGCACGACTCTGGCACCATGGTCGTCATTAACGGACCGCGATTTTCGACACGGGCCGAGAGCATCTGGTTCCGCCAGATGGGGTGGCACGTCGTCAATATGACCGGCTATCCCGAAGCAGTCCTGGCAGCCGAGGCCGGAATCCCGTACGCCTCGGTCGCCCTCGTCACCGACTACGACGCGGGTGTCGACGGGCACGAGCCTGTCACGATGGACACCGTCTTCGCGATGGTCAAGCAGAACGTCGACCACGTTCGCAAGCTCATCACTGCAGCCATTCCTGCATTGCCGGCCTGAACGCGCAAGCGAAGCACAGGCCAACTCCGGTCAGCCCACTCCAGCCAACCCAAGTCGCCAGCGGTACCATCGCAGGTACCGACTCCCCTCACGAACCGTTCGTTCCGAGGAGTTTCCATGCACGTTCCCATGCACGTTTCCGTGCGATTCCGTGTTTTCTTGGCCCGCCATCGGTGGATCTATTGGATCGTGGTCTGTGCGCTTGCCGGTTCCGTCGGCCTGATGGTCCACACCGAACTCCGTAAAGTCGACGCGACACGCGCTGCCTGGGGTGAGACCGCCTCGGTGCTTGTTGTAGATGATGATCGAGCAGCGGGCGACCCGCCGAGTGTGGAGCGACGTGATCTTCCCGAGGCTCTGGTGCCCACAGCCGCGCTGCGATCGCTCCCCGCGGGCGCGACCTTGCGACAACGGGTGACTGCTGGCGAAGTGCTCACCAGTACCGATATCACTGCAGCCGCCGGGCCAGTGGGCGGAGCGACAACCGAGTCGGTGGTGGTCGGGATCATCGACCCGCTCGCACGAGGAGCAGTGGTCGGCTCCCGTGTCCGTATCTCATCAGAGGGCATCGTGCTTGCAGAGGCCGGTGAGGTGGTGTCGCTCGCCGACGAGATCGTCTTCGTCGCAGTCGATTCGGCCAGTGCTCCGATGATCGCCGCCGCGGCCAAGGTCGGCCTCGCGTCAATTCTGTTTGTGCCCTGAGACTTACTCGGGCCGGTCAGACAGCGACGTTCTCGCGCCAGCCGGCCGCGAGGATCACGAGCATCACGACGCCAATCGCGATGCGGTAGATGACGAAGGGCATCAGGTTGCGGGTGCTGACCAACTTGATCGTGCCCCACACTGCGATCAGGCCGGAAATGCACGACGTCACGATGCCAACGGCCATCGGAACGAGCAGGTCCTCGTAGCCGCCCTCGCTGAACATCTTCAGCATTTTGAACACGACAGCCCCAAGGATCACGGGCAACGACATGACGAAGCTGATGCGCACCGCTGCGTCGCGATCGAAGCCAATCCAACGTGCTGCGGTCATCGTGATGCCCGAACGGCTGGTGCCCGGGTTGAGGGCGAGTGCCTGTGCCACACCGACCTTCAGCGAGTCGGGCATCCGGAAATCCTCGACCTTGCGCTTGCCTGCGGCGCGGTCGGCAATTCCCAGCAGGATGCCGAAGCCGATGAGCGAAAGGGCGATGATCAACGGCGAGCCAAGTGCGGTGCCGATTTGGTCTTCGAAGACCGCACCGATCGCCGCAGCGGGAATGGTCGCGAGCACGAAGAGCCAAGCGAGACGACCATCAGTCGTGACCGGTTTTGTCCGGGTGAACACCAGCTTGGTGCCTTCGACCACGTAGCTCTTGACGTCCTTGCGAAAGTAGCCGAGGACCGCAACGAAGGTGCCGAGGTGCAGCGCCACATCGAACGACTGCTTCAGACTCTCGCCGCCCGCACCGCTGAAGTCGTCCCAACCGAGCAGCCACGGAACAAAGAGGAGATGCGCGCTCGACGAGATCGGCAGGAACTCGGAAAAGCCCTGCACGAGTCCGAGCACAATGGCATGAAGAATCGGCACCCCGAAGTTCTACCGCCTGTGATACCCCCACGGAGGCATCACGATGTGCCGTACCCTGCGATCATGGCACTGCGGGGGCGACGTCGGAAGCTGATGCTGGTCACCGGCGGCTCCGGTTTTCTCGGCCGCCACCTCACGACCGGCAATGCCAGCAACCGGTGGGAACTCATTGCACCCTCGTCGTCGTCAATGGACATCACTCGACGCGACTCCACGATCGAGGCAATCACCGACTGGAGGCCAACAGCTGTGGTGCATCTTGCTTACCGCAAGGGCGACCGCCAATCAATCGTCAACGGCAGCCGCCATGTTGCCGAAGCCGCTGCCGTCTGCGGAGCACGGCTCGTCCATATGTCGACCGACGTGATCTTTCCGGGTCGCGCAGCGCCGTACACCGAAGCCGACCGCCCGTTCCCGACCATCGACTATGGCCGCGACAAACGCGACGCCGAAGATGCAGTGATGCTGGCATGTCCGACCGCCGTGATGATCCGCACCTCGCTGCTCTACGGCACGAGCCAACTCGGTCACGTCCAGCTCGACGTGCAGCGGGCCTTGTCGACAGGTAGCGATCGACACCCGATGACGTTCTTCACCGACGAGTACCGCTGCCCCGTTCACGCCGCCGATGTCTCCAACGCGATCGCCGAACTCGCGACACGACCGGGCATCATCGGCCCGCTGAATGTCGCTGGCCCCGAAGCGCTGAGCCGTTCCGAATTCGCCCGGGCAACCGCCACATGGATGGGCCACGACCCAAATCGTTTACTGACCAGCACCATTGCCGAAGCCGGCGCGGTCCGCCCCGCCCGCATTGTCCTCGACACCGGCAAGGCAATAGCTCTCGGCATCACCTGCCGCTCAGTCAGCGAGTCGTACGGCCTGAACTGAAGCCGCAGAGCGAGCGACCAGCAAACGAATTGAAGGTGCGAAGTGGAGTAGCCAGTGGCAGGTAGGGAGCGAACGGGTGGCAGCGGGGACTGAAGAGGGACCGTCGGCGAGGCACAAGCCGTCGCAGCCCTATCAGTCGCCGGTGACAGGACCCGAGAGCGGAACCAGCAGCAAAGAGCTACGACCCGCTCATCGTTACGTCGCGGATCACGAGTGACAATCCGCTGGCCCGCATCGGCAGCCATTCGATATCGCCGCCAATCTCGATGATGTCCTGCAACATTCGCTGCAGCGTCGATGCGATCGTGAACTCGCGCACGGGTGCGCCGACTTCACCGTTGGTGATCAACAGCCCGGCCGCGCCAGTTGAGAAATCACCGCTGATGGGGTTGACGCCTGAGTGCAGGCCTTGCATCGATTGCACGAGCAGACCGTCGTCAATGTCGGAGACAATCTCGGCTTGCGAGCGAAGGCCCGGCACGAGCGAGAGGGCAAGGCAGCCGACGCCGGGAGTACCTGCGAACCCTCCACGTGTTGCATTTCCCGTCGACACGGTGCCGGCCCGCCGAGCGCTGTAGGAGTTGTGGACGAACTGTTGCAGCACACCGTTCTCGATCAACACGTTGCGGCGAGCAGCGAGGCCTTCGCCGTCGACGTCGGTGGCGCTGTACGCCTTGGTGTTGGTCGGGTCGTCGATCAGCGTGACGTTGGCAGCTGCGACACTGTCGCCAAGACGGTCCTTGAAGAGCGAGCGGCCCTTCACGACAGCCTCACCATTCAGCGTCGACGAGATCACGCCGAGGAACTGCGCTGTGACCATCGGGTCGAGAACCACCGTGGTGCGCCTTGTCGACGGCTTGGTCGCACCGAGCAGGCGAGTCGCGCGCTCGGATGCTTCGCGAGCTGCCTTGTCGAGGTCGAATTCATGCGGGCTGCGACCAACGCTGAAACCGAAGCCGGTCTGCGTCTCGGCATCATCGCCTTCGCCCTCGTCGGCGAGCGTGGAGACCGACACGTAACAGCCGTTCTCGCGACCCGACATCCGGATACCGCTGGTCGACGCAACAGCCGACTCGCCGTGTGCGTCGGCATAATTCGAGTCATCGACGCGAACTCGAGGGTCTTGGCCCGAGGCCAGCTTTTCCAGCTTCTTGGCGAGATCGATCTTCTCGTCGGTCGGGTATGCCGCAAGCGCCTCATTCCACAGTGACTGCTCGGTGATCGGCACGCCGTCCGGCTCGGCCAGGGCTGCCCACTCGTCGGATTCCCCAAACTGCACGTTGTCGCGCGCTTCGGCGAGAACTTCGCGGATTGCTGATTCATCGAGCGTGCCTGCGTACGCGAAGCCGGTACGACCCTCGCTGATGACGCGGATGCCGATTCCTTCGCTCTGTGCCGACACAAAGTGCTCGACCGCGCCCTGGTACACCCGGACGTCGGTTTCGCCGCCACGTGTAACGAACGCTTCGACCTGCTCGCCCGGCTTGGCTTGGGCAATGACACGGTCGGCAACTGCTTGCAGTTCGGATTCGAAGGCGCTCATGCTGCGGTCCCGCCAATGGTCAGTTCCTTCACGCGCAGGGTGGGCTGACCGTCGCCGACCGGCACGCCCTGACCATCCTTGCCGCACGTGCCCGGGTTGCCCATGGCGAAGTCGTTGGCGAGCATGTCGATATCTTGCAGCACCTTCGGGCCGTTGCCAATGAGGTTGCCCTCGCGCAGCGGCTCGGTGATTTTGCCGTCTTCGATCAGGTACGCCTCGGTCATGCCGAACACGAAGTCGCCGGTGGCGGTGTTGACGCTGCCGCCGCCGAGCTTGGCGACGTAGACGCCGTTCGGCGTCGAGCTGATGATGTCCTCCGGAGTGTCTGGCCCGTTGAGCACGAAAGTGTTCGTCATGCGGACCATCGGCAGGTGCTGGTAGCTCTGGCGCCGACCGTTGCCCGAGCCGGGCCGGCCCTCGTTGCGGGCACGGATGTGGTCCCACATGTAGTCGGTGAGAATGCCGTCTTGAATCAGCGTGTTGCGCTGCGTGATGTGGCCTTCATCGTCGTAACCGAGGGTGCCCCATTCGCCGGGCATCGTGCCGTCGTCGACGAGAGTAACCAAGGGATTAGCGACAAGCTGGCCGACTTTGCCGGCGTAAACGCTCGAGTCCTTGGCGACGAGGTCGGCTTCAAGGCCGTGGCCGCACGCCTCGTGGAAAAGTACGCCTCCGGAGCCATTCTTGATAACGACCGGCATGGCGCCGGACGGCGCGGGGCGAGCCAACAGCTTGGTGATTGCTTGACGAGCGGCATCGCGGGCGAGTTCCTCAACGTCGACGGTATCGAAGATCTCGAAACCGACCGTGTGCCCCATCGATTGGAAGCCGGTCTGCATACCGGAGTCGCCATCGGCAACTGCACTGATGCGGAGCAGGGTGCGGATGATCTCGTCGGTCGCGAACACGCCATCGGTGTTTGCAACAAGGGTGCGCTTCGAGCTGTCGCCATAACCGGCCGACACCTGAACGATCTCTGGACCGTACGAGCGCGCGGCTTCGTTCATCCGCTGGAGCAGTTCGACCTTGCGAGCCTTGGCAATGCTCTCGGGCAGGTGGACAATGGTGTTCGGACGATGGATCGGCGCCTTGGTGAGCGACACGTTGCGCACCCCTCCGCCCCCCTGGCTGGCCGCCGCCGCTGCTGCCGACGCCGCTGCGACGAGGCCAGCTTCGGAGAGATCAGCGGTATGCGCGAACCCGGTGGTGTCGCCAGCGATGACGCGGATACCGGCACCACGGTCGCGCCCGCTGGTTACCTGTTCGATGCGCCCGTCGTCGAGACCCGCCGAGGTGTTCGACTTGTCTTCGGCATACACCTCCGCGAAGTCGGCACCGGTGCGCAGGGCTCCGGCGAGTACTCGTTCCAGGACATCTGCATCGATCACAATCCACAGGATACGACGTGGGCGGCCGGGGAGACACTCGTGCGGTCGCGTCGTCGAACATGACAGTTTCGGCACATCGTGTGTGCTGCCGGTCGGTCGCGTTAGCGTTCCGGATGTGGATCTTGAGACGGGTATGCGCGGCGACGCCAAACTGATGGTCACCGACGCCGACACAGCGCTTGCGCTCGGTTCAGGCATCGTCAACGTGCTCGGTTCGCCGAGGCTCGTTGCACTGTGCGAAGAGGCCTGCCACAACGCGCTGGCTAACGCACTGGAGACCGGCACGACCACGGTCGGTATGCGTGTGCAGTTCGATCACCTGCAGCCAACCCCGATCGGCGCCGAGGTGTTCGCCGAAGCAGTGCTCAAAAAGATCGACGGCCGGCGCCTCGGCTTCGAAGTCTCAGCTACCGATGCCGGTGGCCTGATCGCTGCCGGCAAGATGACCCGCGTCGTCGTCAGCATCGACGAGTTCATGGGCAAGTGCTGCGGCACGTCCAACTGAACACGTCCAACTGAACACGTCCAACTGAACGCGTCTACCTGAGCGTGAAAATTCGCTCGTCATAGATCCGTAACGGTCGAATACAGTGAAGAGTCCATGCAGGTTGCCGAAGAACACACCGCTCCTGAGCGGCAACATCGCACGCTGTGGTGGAAAGAAGCGCTGATCGTCGGTGCCTTCTACGCGATCTATTCGTGGACCCGCAACCAGTTTGGATCAAACAAGATCGCTGCCGACGGCATCCCCGAGCAGGCGTTCACGAACGCCGAGCGAGTCATCCAATTCGAACGATGGATCGGCCTTTACCACGAGGAAACCATCCAAGACTGGTTCCTCCCGTACCACTTGTTCATCCAGTTCTGGAACGTCTACTACGGAACGCTGCATTTCGCAGCGACACTCGGCGTCTTCATCTGGCTGTATCTCAAACGCCCCGACGTCTTCCCGCAGTGGCGCAACACGCTCGCCGTGACAACCAGCCTCGCCATTGTCGGTTTCGCATGGTTCCCACTCATGCCCCCTCGGCTGCTCGACAAGCCATGCCCCGTATCCGACCCGTCGCAGTACGGCGGCGCCTGCCTCGCCAGCAGGTTCCGTGGCGGAGGCGAGTTCGGATTCGTCGACACACTCGCCGAATACGGCGGGCCGTGGTCGTTCGACTCCGAAACGATGGCGTCGATCTCCAACCAGTACGCAGCGATGCCCAGCCTGCACATCGGCTGGTCGACCTGGTGCGTTTTCGCCGTGTGGCCACTACTCCGTCGGCGATCGGCCAAGGCGCTCGTCGTGTTGTACCCGCTCGCCACGTTGTTCTGCATCGTCGTCACCGGCAACCACTTCTGGCTTGACGGCGCCGGAGGCCTCCTCGCATTCGGCATTGGTTCACTCGCCGGATGGGGCATGCACCGCTGGAATCAGGGTCGCCTCGACCATCAGTACAGCGAGGCCCTCAAGGCTGCGTCGCAGTAGGTCAGGCGTTGCGCTCGACCAGCCCACAAACGCTGCCGACAACACGGTCGACAAGGACTGACAACAAGGTCGACGTCTTGCCATGTTTCGCGTGAGATTCAGTCGTAGCATGGTGAGACGATGAGCCAGATGCGTCTGAATCCGCTGAATGGACGATGGGTCACGATCGTGGCCGAACGGGCCGAACGCCCGAGCGACTTCGCCAGTCGTTCCGACATCGTCGACCCCGAGTTGGGCCGCCCCTGCCCGTTCTGTCCCGGCAACGAAGAAGAGACGCCTCCGGCACTCGAAACAATCGAGGCCGACGGCAGTTGGTCGATGCGTGTCGTCCCGAACAAGTACCCGGCATTCGACGGCGACGAGGGCTTTGCCGTCCACAACCTCGGACCGGTGCATGTGCAGGCAGAAGCCAGTGGCATCCACGAGGTCTTCGTCTACACGCCCGACCACGAGAGCGGCCTCCACCAACTCGACGACGAGCATGCCGCCGAGATGATGTTTACGTTGCGTCGCCGGTTCTCCGAGCACGAAGCTCTCGATCAAGTCCGCTACACCCAGGCCATTGTCAACCACGGCCGCGAGGCCGGTGCGTCGATCGCTCATCCGCACGGCCAGATCCTCGGCCTGCCCTTCGTCCCCGGCGAAGTCATCGACGAAGAACGAGCTTTCGCCCGGTTCGCCGGAGGATGCCTGCTGTGCACCACCGTCGAAGCCGAAATCGCTGCCGACGAACGTGTCGTGATCGCCACCGACGATGTCGCCGTGCTCACTCCATTCTGGAGCGGCGTCCCGTACGAGATGCTCATCATTCCGCGTCACCACGAAGCACATCTCCAGAACGCGAGCGACGAAAGCCTGCGAGCCGTCGGCATTGCACTCCGTGATGCGCTCGGCCAACTCACCGCCGTTCTCGGCGATGTGGCGTTCAACCTCGGCTTCCACACTGCTCCGCACGAGCACGGCGGCGGGTACCACTGGCATGCCCACGTGTGGCCGAACCTGGTCACCCAGGCTGGCTTCGAACGCGGCACCGGCGTGCTGATCAACGTGCTCCCGCCCGAGCAGGCGTGCGAGACGTTGAAGTCGATCACTATCGACGCATAGCCCGACGTCACACGGTCCCGCTGTTCAGCTTGCTGGTTGGTCGGGCATGATCATCAGATGAGTGATGTGACCGTCTCGATCGACCTCGATGCCACACCCGCCGAAGTGTGGGCCATTGTCGAACCCGTCGAAAACCATGTTGACTGGATGGCGGACGCTGTTGCGATCCGCTTCGAAACCGAGCAAACCCGGGGCATCGGCACCAAGTTCCTGTGTGACACCAAGGTGGGCCCGATCAAGTTGGTCGATCAGATGGAAATCACGGTGTGGACGCCAGCAACCAACGGCGGCAACGGCACTCCTGGCGTCGATGGCGCGATGGGCGTCAAGCACACCGGCATCGTCACCGGGAGCGGCGTCTTTTCAATCGAGCCCCTGGCCGGTGGCAAGCGCACGAAGTTCACCTGGCGTGAAGACCTCGACTTTCCTTGGTATTTCGGCGGGCGGCTCGGCGAAATCATCGGCGGCAAACTGCTGCTCGGTTTCATTTGGAAGCGCAACCTGAAGGCCCTCGAAGCCCTCGTCAACGCCCGTACGAAATAGGGCGCTTGCCGGGTACTTGCGTCAGTGGGGCTCGGCTCCGGGTACCGATGGCAGCCAGATTGCCAATCTCAGTGTCGTTACCAAACGCGCAGATTTGGAACATATCCGTCACGATGCCGTCACTCACGAACGACAAACTCGTAGAGACCTGAGGAGGTGTCAGCATGGAGCTTTCCCCCATCCCGAAGATCGTCCCCACCGAACACAGCATCGACGCGGCCGTGACGGTCTCGATGTTCGACGAACATCTTGTCATTTGCGCCCCGGCTCGCCTCGACCTTGAAATGACAAAGGTCCTCGTCATCGCTGCCGCATCGGCGGTGGCGTGCGGCTCCACGGTCATGATCGACCTCGATCCCGAGATCGCAAGTGACGAACTCCTCGCACGCCGCCCGTTGAGCGCAGCCGCGCACTGCGTCACCAGCGACGGCGGCCCGGTCGCTGTTCTCGGTGCTGGCTATGTCCAACTCACTACACGCGACGGTCATTGGACCATCGATCTGGGCCAAGGCCGACTGTGCCGCTCCAATGACCCCGTCGAACCGCACTTCGTCAAGGTCGACGACTGGACCCACATCTGCGCGCTGTGGGTGACCCCGACCAGCGTCACCGCGCTCGCGAACGACGGGACGTATCTGTCAACGTTCGCTGCGTGGGCCACCGAGCAACGAACTCAGCGCCTACTCGCCTGACGGATAGGGTCGGTGGTCACGAAGCGGTGCGCCACCGGGCGGTCTCGCTCCCCTTGGCGTGAAAGATCAACCTGGGCTGCGCGATGCGAGCCAGAGCGTTGACAGCGGACCGACATCGATGGTCGCTGAGCTGGACTGGCCCTGCCACGGTTCTTCGACCCCGTGAGCGATGTCGATCGGTTCCTCGCCAGCCGCGATCGAGTTGGTGTCGATACCACGGTGGCCACTCCCCCAGAACTGGGGTGAGTCAGTGTCGAGTACGACCTGCCAGTCGCCGCCCCAGGGCAGTCCGACGCGGTAGCCCGGCCGAGCAACCGCCGTGAAGTTAGCGATACAAACCACGGCGTGTGTGCCTTCGGCGCCCCACCGCGTGAAGGCGAACATCGAGTGCTGCGCATCGTTGGCGTCCAGCCACTGGAAGCCTGCCTGGTCGGTGTCGCGCTCCCACAGTGCCGGCCACCGGTCGGCAATCGTGTTCATTGCCTGAATCGTGTCGCGCACGCCCTTGTGTGGCGGATGCTCAGCAAGGTGCCACGGCAGCTCGGCTGCATCGTTCCATTCTTGCCAGGGCGCAAGTTCGGCGCCCATGAACAACAGCGGCACACCGGGCATCGACCACTGCCATGCGAGCAAGTTGCGGAGCGAGGCGAACTTTTGCCAATCGTCACCACTCATCTTGTTCAGAAGACTGCCTTTACCGTGGACCACCTCGTCGTGGCTCAGCGGCAGGACAAATCGCTCGTCGTATGCGTAGAGCTGCGAGAACGTCATCTCGTTGTGGTGGTGCTGGCGGTACACGCCGTCGAGCGCGAGATAGCCAAGCGAGTCGTGCATCCAGCCGAGGTTCCACTTGTGGGTGAAGCCGAGGCCACCCTCGGCAACCGGGTGGGTGACACCTGGCCACGCCGTCGACTCTTCTGCAATCATCAAGACGTCAGGGAACTCCTCCGCAACGACGCTGTTCGTCTCTTGCAGCAGCGTGATCGCCTCGAGGTATTCGTTGCCCCCGTGCACGTTCGGCGTCCATTCACCGGCTTCGCGCGAATAATCGAGGTAGAGCATCGACGCCACAGCGTCGACCCGCAAGCCATCGATGTGAAACTCGTCGAGCCAGTACAGCGCATTGGCAACGAGGAAGTTACGCACCTCGTTCCGCCCGAAGTCAAAGACGTAGGTGCCCCAATCAGGGTGCTCGCCGCGCTGCGGGTCGGGGTGTTCGTACAGCGCGGTGCCGTCGAAGCGGCCGAGGCTCCACTCATCTTTTGGAAAGTGCGCCGGCACCCAGTCGACGATGACGCCGACACGGTGCTTGTGGAGCACGTCGACGAACCGGCGGAAACCGTCAGGGTCGCCAAAGCGCGCCGTCGGGGCGTAGTAGCCCGAGACCTGATAACCCCACGATCCGCCGAAAGGATGCTCGGCTACCGGAAGCAGTTCGACGTGCGTGAAGCCGAGCGACGACACGTGCGCCGCGATCTGCTCGGCGAGGTCGTCCCACGTGTTGACGCCGCGACGCCATGACGCAAGGTGCAATTCGTAGATCCGCATCGGTGTGTCGCCATCGACGGTGCCATGGCGCTCATGCATCCACTCGGCGTCGGTCCACTCGTGCTGCCTCGGCGTCGGTACCACGCTGGCATCACTCGGCGGGGCCTCGGTCTGGCGAGCCATCGGGTCAGCCTTGCGGAGAGTGCGCCCTTGCTTGCTGACGATCTCGTACTTGTAGCAGTGGCCAGCACGGGCGGCCGGACAGACGACGGTCCAAATGCCAGTCCGACCGTTGGCCTCGATCATCGCCATCGGCTCGGGCTGCCAATCGTTCCAATCACCGACAACGGCAACTGACGCCGCGTTGGGTGCCCACACGGCAAACTGCACTGCGCTCACACCAGCCGGGCCCGGGCCGAACACCTGCGGGCCAAGCACTTCCCACAGCCGGCGATGATTTCCCTCGCCGAGCAGGTGCAGGTCGAGGTCGCCGATCGGGGCAGGTGGCGACCCTGTCGAACCGGAGGTCGGATCAGCGGGGGGCACAGAGTCAATCGGTGGCATCGCCCCCCAGAGTAGAGTGCGCGGCCGTGCGCGTGTTGTTGTTGTCCTGGGACTTTCCACCAAAAGAAACTGGCGGCACCGCTGCGCACGTCGATGGGTTGAGTCATGCGCTCGCTGCGAACGGACATGACGTGGTCGTGATGACCACCACACATCCCGGTACCGACCCCGTCGCTGACGCTGCTGGCCCAGTTCGTGTCGTACGTGGCGTTGCCGACTTGCCCTGGCTCTCGAAGACGGATCCGGTGGCACGCACTGCTTCGGCCAATCACGCCTTCGTCAAGCTCGGTTGCAGCCTTCCTGAATTGCTCGACGGGTGGGAACCCGATGTGGTCCACGGGCACGACTGGCGAATGGGCTGGTCTGCTGACGCGCTGTCCGCCAGATTCAACGTCCCGTTCATTCTCACCATGCACGGCACCGAACGCGTCCGGCACGGCGGTCAACTCCCGCCAGGCGTGCCGAGTGACATCAACTCAATCGAATGGTGGCTTGCGTTCCAGGCCGATCGGCTGATCTCACCGACCCGGTTTATGGCAAACCAGTTGGTGTCGAGCTTCGAGCTCCCGCCCGAGACCGTGGCCCGCATCCCAAACGGCATCGATCCCAACCTGTGGTTGGTCGAAGGCGACGCGCCGGTCGAGCGAGAACAGATGGTGCTCTCTTGGGGTCGGGTCCAGTTCGAGAAAGGCTTCCAAGTGCTCGCGCGCTCGATGGCGAGTGTGCGAGCACGGGTCCCCGGTGTGCAGTGCACGATTGCCGGAAGAGGAAGCTACCTCCCGGAACTGCAGGCACAGATTGACGTCGAAGGCGTCAACGATTGCGTTCATGTGACGGGTTTCTTGAACGACACCGAACTGCGCCACCTCACGCAGCGCGCCGGTTGCGTCGTGATTCCGTCGCTGTACGAACCCTTCGGCCTCGTCGCGCTCGAAGCCCTCGCGGCGGGCGCCCCACTCGTCGTTGCCCGGACAGGTGGCCTTGCCGAAATGATCGAAGGAACCGATGCGGGCCTCACCTTCGAACCAGGCCGATCGGACGACCTCGCGAACTGTATTGAGCGGGTACTGACCGATCACGTTCTTGCTGACGAACTGACTCGCAACGCGCGCGAATTGATCGAGCGAAACTATTCGTGGGCCGCCATCGCAACAGCTACCGCCGGCGTGTATTCGACCTCGATTCGCGCCCGTCAGCGCTGACTCGCTCGCCGCTCACCACCACCTCGAAGGCACGAGCACGTCGAAGGCAGCGGCGGACGTGGACACCAGGAGCCGGTGCCGGTCCGGACATTTTCGACCACCTCAAACACAGTCGGTCGCTGGTCGTTAACCTCGCTCCGGTGCGCCCGCTCCATCAGTTCAACGTCGTCAGCGAGATTCCCGAATCGCTCGCCGGAATCATCGACCTCGCTGCAAACCTTCATTGGGCGTGGGACCGTGAGCTCGCCCACGTGTTCGATCGGCTCGATGGCAGCGAGCCAGGGTCGTGGCGGCGTACCGGCCAGCACCCCGTCGACCTCGTCCGCCGGACATCACCAACATGTTGGGCCGAACTGGCTGGCGACGCAGACTTCGTCATCCGAGTCGGGGCCGCTTGCGAGCGTCTCCAACAGGCCGTCGACGGGCCGTCATGGTTCGGCGATCGCAGCGCTTCCTCCGCTGGTTCGCCCCTGCAATCTGTTGCCTACTTCTCTCCCGAGTTCGGCATCACCGAGGCCCTCCCCCAGTACTCCGGTGGTCTCGGAATTCTGGCCGGCGATCATCTGAAGGCATCATCCGATCTCGGCGTGCCGTTGATCGGCGTCGGCCTCCTCTATGCCGAGGGATACTTCCACCAGCAGTTGAACAGCGACGGCTGGCAGGAGGAACGCAACGAGCGAATCAACCCTGCCGCACACGGCGTGCGCCCGACCGGGCTCACGATCGAAGTCGAACTCGCCGAAACCACCGCAGTCGTCGCTATCTGGCGCGTCGATGTCGGTCGGATCCCCCTCTACCTTCTCGACACCAATCTGCCCGAGAACACGCCTGATGTCATCGCTGTCACCAACCGCCTTTACGGGGGCGACGAGCAGCACCGTCTGCGCCAGGAGATCATCCTCGGTATCGGTGGAGTCCGAGCGCTGCGCGCACTTGGCATCGCCCCACAGGTGTTCCACAGCAACGAGGGCCACGCTGGATTCCTCGGCCTCGAGCGACTCCGCGAGTTCACCGATGCCGGGCTCACCTTCGCCGAGGCGGTCGAAGCTGTGCGCGCTGGCGGCGTCTTCACCACCCACACCCCCGTCCCCGCCGGCATCGACCGCTTTCCGCGGCAGCTGTTCGAGCCGTACTTCGCTGACTTCGCAACATCGTGTGGGGTCACCTTCGACGAGCTGTTGGCGCTCGGCCAGCGCGCTGACGAACCCGACGGCAAGTTCAACATGGCAGTCATGGGGCTTCGTCTTGCTGCCCGCTCGAACGGCGTTGCCAAGCTGCACGGCGAAGTCGCCCGTGAAATGTTCGGCGGGATGTGGCCCGACCTCCCCAGCAACGAGACACCTATCGGCCACATCACCAACGGCGTGCATGCCCGCACCTGGGTCAGTGACCGGACCGACGAGCTGCTGACCGGCGCGCTCGGCGACGATTGGCACATGGCCGGCCCTGATGCCTGGGCCTCGGTTCGCAACATCGACCAGGCCGATATCTGGGCGATGCGCAACGTTGGCCGCCAAGAGCTCGTCGACCTCGTGCGTGATCGGCTCGGGCACGACCTGCTCGATCCAAACGTCCTCACGATCGGGTTTGCCCGTCGCTTCGCCACCTACAAGCGAGCCAACCTCCTGCTGGACCAGATCGATCGGCTGCGTGCACTCCTGCTCGACGCCGACCGGCCGGTGCAATTCGTCTTCGCTGGCAAGGCCCACCCGGCCGACCATCCGGGCAAGGGTCTGATCCAGCAAATTGCCAAGCTCGCCGCCGACGCCGACGTACGTCACCGCTTCGTGTTCATCCCCGACTACGACATCGGCATCGCCCGCACGATGTACCACGGCTGCGATGTGTGGCTCAACACGCCTCGCCGCCCGTTCGAGGCCTGTGGCACTAGTGGTGAGAAGGCCACGCTCAATGGTGTGCTGAACTGCTCGATTCTCGATGGCTGGTGGGCCGAGATGTCCGACGGCAACAACGGTTTCGACATCCCTTCGTTCGACGACGACCACGACCTCGCCCGACGCGACCACCGCGAAGCATCGGCCACGTTCGACGTGATCGAGCAGCAAATCGTGCCGTTGTTCTACGACCGCACCCGCGACGCCATTCCCAGCGGTTGGATCGAACTCATCCAGAACAACTGGGAGACCCTCGGGTGGAACGTCGTGGCGGCACGCATGGTCCGCGACTACGTCACCACCCTCTACGAACCGGCAGCAGCGTCGTCCGATCTGCGCCTTGCTGATGGCGCTGCGGCTGCTCGTGAATTGTCGGCATGGAAAATCGGTGTCGCTTCGGCATGGCCGTCGGTTTCGATCGAACTGCTCGACGATGGATCCGACATGGCCGACGGCGTGAGCGGAACGACCCGTTCAGTTCGTGTCCGTGTCGACCCCGGCAAGCTACGCGCCGACGAACTGGTCGCCCAGGTCATGCACGGCCCACTCGCTAGCGATGGCACCTTCGACCAGCACCGAACCGTAGCGGTCAACCTCGAGCCCATCGGTGACGGCATCTACGTCGGCGACTTCACGCCAGCCGATGCCGGCCCCTGGGGCATCAGTGCACGAGCGCTGCCAACACACGACGCCCTCAGCTCAATCTTCGACACCGGCCTCGTCGCTTACGGGTGATGCGCCTTTCAGCGCGAGCGATCAAGCCAATCGACAGCTATCTCAACGCGTTGTTTGGCTAGCCTGCCTCGGTGCAATTGCTGACTTCGGAGGACTCAGCTCGACCGGTTACTCCGCCGTCGCCGCTGGTCCTACTGTTTGCCTTCGGCGGGTTGATGGCGGCGCTGGCTGCCGGCTACGGCGTGCTGTTCACGATCGTCGCTGACTTCAGGGACGAATACGGCATCAGCGAGACCGCCATTGGGTTCGTGATCGGGCTCGGCTTCATCGCTGGGTTCTTGTCGCAGATCACCATTGCGCCATTGGCCGACCGCGGTCACGCCAAGAAACTTGTCTTCATCGGCGTACTCATCAACGTCGCCGGGCTGCTCTTGATGGCGCTCAGCACAACGCTCACACCCATCTTGATCGGACGGTTCATTTCCGGTATCGGCATCGGCGCAGCGAGCCCGGCGGTCAAGCGCATTGTGATCCTCGCTGACCCCGACAACCTCGGCCAGAACATGGGCCGCTTGCTCGCCGCCGACGTCTTCGGCTTCGCCACCGGGCCAGCGATATCGGCGATACTCGTCGGCCCGTTCGGCATTCCAGCACCCTTCATCGTGGTCGCAGCGATCACCCTGATCCTCCTGCCAATCGTTGCCCGTGTCCCCGTGCAGGAGTCGGTCGATGTGTCCCAACACCGCTTCGCCCTCGATCTGCTCAAGATCCGACCGTTTGCTGGCGCCGCCATGCTCGGCGCCGTCGCATTCGCAATGATCGGCGCCTTCGACGCGCTCTGGGACGTGGTGCACAAAGACCTCGGCACCGCCGACTGGATCGCGAACCTCGGCATCACTCTGTTCGGCCTGCCACTGATCTTCCTCGGTCCGCCCGGCGGACGGCTCGCCCAGACATTTGGCCCGTTCAAACTCAGCTCGATTGGTCTGCTGTTCGCGTCCGGGATCATGTGCCTCTACGGGTTCCTGCCGAGTGGCGGGTTGATCTTCACCGTGGCAATGGTGCACGCCGTCTCTGATGGTCTCACCATTTCTTCGGCCGGCGTCGCGGTCGGCATGGTGGTGCCTGCTGATCGACAGGCCGGCGCCCATGGTGTGGTCGGCGCGGCGCAGGCGGTCTCAGCTGGCGTCATGGCCGTCGTGACCGGCGCGCTCTACGAGGCATACGGCCAGACCACTGCCTACGTGGTGGCCGCAGCGGTGATGCTGGTGATGACGTTGACCGGCCTGTGGCTCGCCCGATCAGCGTGGGACATCTCTCGACCGATTGGTTCGTCGGTCAACAACTGAACACGCTCCCGAGCAGCCGCCCAGAGTTGATGCTCGGGCGATCTGCAGTCGCGCTGCGGCCTGTCACACTTTGGTCAGACCTCGGTGTGACAGGCGTGGCCACGAGCTCCGTGCCTCGGCTCGCTTTCGGGATATTTCCTTCGGATCACTTGCCGGTGAATTCAGCCTTGCCGGGGCCGTTCTCGAGGAAGCTCTTCACGCCGATCTGGCTGTCTTCAGTGCGGAACACTTCGACGAACGCATCAAGTTCGATCTGAAGACCTGCGGCGAGTGACGTGGAGAGGCCCTCGTCGATCGCCCGCTTACAGATGCCCTGGCCGGTGAGCGCGCCCTTGGCGAGGGTGGCGCCGAGTTCGAGCGAACGGTCCATCAGGGCTTCGGGTGCAACGACCTCGTCGGCGAGGCCGATCCGATGGGCTTCTTCGGCCTTGACCATTCGACCGGTCAGGCAGATTTCTTTGGCTTTCGACGGGCCGACTACACGAGCGAGCCGCTGCGTGCCGCCACCGCCAGGAATGATGCCGAGCAGGATCTCGGGCTGACCGAACACCGCACGCTCCGACGCGATTCGGTAGTCGCATGCCAACGCCAGTTCGCAGCCGCCGCCGAGTGCGTAGCCGCTGACCGAGGCGATCACGAGGCAGGGCAGCGCGGCGAGCAGGTTGAACGCTGCATGGATCTGCGGCCCAATCGTCTTGGCTTCCTCTGGCCCGCCGAATTCCGAGATCTCGGCACCGGCGGCAAAGATCCGGTCGCCACCGCTGACGATCAGGGCTGCGGGCGGGGCGTCAGTCAGTTCTTGTGCGGCGGCACCGATCTCGGCGACGAGAGCCCCCGAGAGCGCGTTCACCTTGCCGTTGGCGAGGGTGAGCACGGCAACGCCGTTGTCAAGTCGTTCGAGAGTCAGGAGTTCGTAGGCCATGCAGCCAAACTTACGAGATCGCGAGGCCTCGGTGAGCACCGAGACCGGCTCGTACCCAACAGCAGCTGACACTGGCCCGATGCAAACCTCGCCATCAGCGCGAGGTTGTCAGCCGAGAAGTTCGAAAAGTTCACCGAAGTCGCCGGGCTTCACGAGTCGGCCTAGCTTGCGGTATTCGCGTCCAAGCGCCCGGGTGATGCACGTCATCGTGATCGGTGTCCCGGCTGATGCGGCTAGGAACGCCGCATGCACGGCGACATTGCGGATCGAACCGCCCGCCAACTCAAATCGCTGGGCAAGCAGTGCGAAGTCGATCCCCTCGACCGGCGCCTCTGGCGGGAGTTGCAGCTCCCACAGCGTCTGGCGCTCGGCGGCCTCAGGGACAACAAAGTCGACGCGACTATGAATACGGCGCAGAAACGCTTCGTCGATATTCTTTTCGAAGTTGGTGGCCATGATGACCACACCGTCGTACGACTCCAACCGCTGCAGCAGGTAGGACACCTCGATGTTTGCGTAGCGGTCCCGTGCATCGCGGACTTCGGAGCGCTTGCCGAACATTGAGTCGGCCTCGTCGAAGAACAGCACGAGGTTCCCGGTACTTGCCGCCGTGAACAACTGGTCGAGGTTCTTTTCCGTCTCACCGATGTACTTACTCACCACCGCCGACAGTTCGAGTTTGAAAAGGTCGAGCCCGAGGTCCCCGGCAATCACTTCGGCCGCCATGGTTTTGCCGGTGCCCGACGGACCCGTGAAGAGCGCAACGAGGCCGCGCGAAGGCGTCGCCTGAAAGGCCCAGTCGTCGTAGACCTGTCGAGAGTGTTTGTACCGACGCACGACGTCTTGGAGCTG
This sequence comes from Ilumatobacter sp., assembly GCA_051275435.1. Lineage (GTDB taxonomy): Bacteria > Actinomycetota > Acidimicrobiia > Acidimicrobiales > Ilumatobacteraceae > Ilumatobacter_A. Next base: position 15,428 of record JBNMOS010000017.1, on the reverse strand, counting down.
AGTCAGGCGCTCCGGCCCAATGACCATGTCGTCCCAAGTCCGGCTCGGAACGATACGACGAGCCAAGCCATCGAGCTTGCCGCTGACGAGACGACGCACCGCCGCATCAAGATCGCCCTGGCGGACTCGGTGCGCCCTGCCGACGAGTTCGAGTTGCTGCGGTGAGAGCTGATGGGTTCTCTCAACCCCAGCGCCGAGTTCGTTCGCCCACTCCTCATCGGTCGGCGCGTCAGTGGATGCTTCGACCTCGAACCAGTCACGATTGGGGAGTTCGTCGAGCGGCAGCGGCCGAGCCGAAGACAGCGCCCACGAGAGATGCGTGGTGCGTTCAATCCATCGTCGGCCGGTGGGCGTGAGGGTGTCTTCGGTGTTGAGCGCGACGGCGGCGCCGAGTAGCGATGCTTCGCGCACGACTGCCGACCAAGCAACGTCGTCGGCGGGCACGTCGGTCACAAGCAATCGTTCGGCGGCAAGACCGAGGGCCGCAGCCTGGCGGCGGCGCACGGCATCCTCGCCGATGATCAGCAACGAACGGTGCCGTTGGATCTCTGACCCGTTCTCGTCGCGAGCAGCCAGGTCGATCGGGTAGGTGGTTGCCCCGACGGGCAAGTCGGGGTCTGGTGCAGAGTCACCCTCGAGTGCCCACAGCAGTGACGGGTGCACAACCAATGCTTGCCGGCTCCATGGAGCGTCCGCCGACAGGCTGACAAATGCTGCCCGGCGCACTCCTTCGGCTGCGCCAAGACATGCAACGCCGGGATGCTCGGCATCGAAGAGATCACCGAGATCGCCGAGTTCGAGTCGAGAACGCATCGGATCGCCGTGGACGTACGCCAGAAGGTGTTGGAGCCGCTCATCCAGTTCGGCAGCGATCGCAACCGCAAGAACTGCTGCCTCGTCAACGCTCAGCTGAGCGCGCGCGACGAGCATCGTGAACGCCGCAGGCGTGACAAGCTCTGCTTCGAACGCAATCCAGGCCGCAGCGAAGTCGGCTTCGAGGTCGCGTTCTGTGTCAGGGACGGCATCGCTCGCTTCCTGGAACCCGGCAGCGCGCCGCCAATGAAGCTGCACATGACGCTCGATCGCCACGGCGGCGAGTGCTCGCCACGCTGGACCAGGCGGTGTGGATGTCGAGGCTCGAGCAGGTGCAGCCGGTGTGGCGGGGTGCTCCTGGGTGGTCGCAGCTTGCGACGCGGACTTCTTCGCAGTCTGTTTCGCGGCCATTGACTAGGCGCTCACAGCGATGAGCGCGGCGAGCAGTGGTGCACTGCCTTCGAACGCGATCATGGTGTCGGCGCCCTGGCGGACGACGCCAAAAAGGCGGTGCGGGTGTTCCAACATCAGTTCAGTTCCATCCACCATCACCAAAAGACTATTTCACAATGCGCTCGCTGCACCGCGACTTCCATGAAGTCGGGAATTTCAATTCCTTGTCGTCATTGCGGTTGTTGTCAGAGCGGTCGTTGGCCGCCGTCAGACCTTGGTCGAGCACGCTCACAGAACTGGTTGCCTCGGTCGCGGAGCTCGCCCACACCGCACCCCTTCTGTATCGTGTGGCCATGGGCTCACCTGTTGTCGCTGCCGCCGTCACACAATGTTCGTTCGGTGCCGCCCCCTCGGTATTGAATGTTTTGCCGACGAGTAAGGTCATGGTCGAGGGCCGACCGGCGGCAAACATCATGGACAACAAGCCGTTTGTCAACGTCGTGCCCTTCGGAGTGTGCACCAGTCTTGCCAACCCAGCAACGGCCGGGCTCACCGCAGCAGCGCTGGGGGTACTGACTCCCGGTCCGTGCATCCCTGCGATCACGTTACCGTGGACGCCCGGTGCACCGAAGACCATGATCGCGAATTCTCCGGCGCTGACCGACGACTCCCAATGTAATTGTTCTTTCGGCGGAGTCGTAACGGTGAAGGTTGCAGGGAGCGTCCAAACCAAGGTGAGTTGACCTGCCTTAAATTTTTCCTGCGGCTCGCAGTGGCGGCAATTGCTTCCAGCGGCCGAGTTGGCAGGGGCGCTACACGCACCGCCGCACCCTGCGAGAACCCGACTTCGAGAGGCCTCCACACCAACGGTTCGAGTCGAAGACACAAAATGCTTCTGCATTTTCATCCTGTGCTAGTTTTCATTCTGAACCGGAGCAAGGGCGGCGAAATTGAATGTGGCGGCGTCAGCCGCCGTTCCGATTTGGTCTGATGTTGCACCCGTGTCGAGTAGGCGTCGGTTCCTCCGACTCCTGCTGATTCATACATACATTCAAACGAACCGGAGGGAACCGAGTGCCAAGTTATTTGACCCCCGGCGTCTACGTCGAAGAAGTTGCTTCGTCGAGCGCCACACTGTCCGCGGGAGCCACCGCTGTTGCCGCATTTGTCGGCTTCACAGCAAAGGCTCCGACAGACGATCCAAAAGACCCCGAGGGCCTCAAGCCCCGGTTGGTCACCAACTGGACCCAATACGAGACCCTCTACGGAGGCTTTGTCGAAGGTGCGATGTTGCCGCTCTCGGTGTACGGCTACTTCAACAACGGTGGCGCCTTGGCCTACATCGTGCGAATTCCCCACACTGTGCCCTCAGAAGAACCCGGCCAGTTGGCACTCACCTCCGGTGACCGTGCACTCGGTCCGGCCGTTGAGTTCACCAGCGTTGGCGCAGCAGGCAACATCACCGTCACCGTGCAGCCCGAGCCGGCTGCTGACGATGCCGCCGACGACGCCCCTCCGACATTCGAGGTCATCATTGCCGATGGCGCCGATGAGCCCGAGACCTACTCCGGTGTCACGCTCGGTGGCATCTCCGGAACGATCAACGGCACCTCCACCAAGGTGAAGGTCGAAACCAAGATCGACATCGATCAGCTCACCGCCGACCTGCAGACACTGCCCACCGGCACGTTTGCGATCGTGCCGGCCGAGCCGGTGTCGATTCCTGTTGCTGGCAAGTCGTTCTCCGGGTCCGAGTCCGCTCGTACTGGCATCAACGGTCTCACGATCGCCGACGACGTCACCATGGTCATGGTGCCCGACCTGGTCACCGCCGCCACCAACAGCGACGGCGAAATCGACATGGCTATGTGGAAGAGCGTGCAACTTGCGCTCATCAACCACTGCGAAGGGCAAGCCAATCGTATGGCCGTGCTCGACGCGCCGCCGTCGATGACGCCGATGCAGGTCAAGGAATGGCGCTCTGATCAGGCAATGTACGACTCCGCGTTCGCAGCGTTGTACTACCCCTGGATCGAAGTCGACAACCCGTCCGGCAGCAAGGGCAACACGTCTATTCACGTACCGCCGTCCGGTCACTTGGCCGGAGTGTGGGCTCGGACCGACGAGACACGTGGTGTCTGGAAGGCTCCCGCCAACGAAATCGTGCGCGGCGCACTCAACGTCGAGACTGACATCACCAAGGCTGAGCAGGGCTTGCTCAACCCGATCGGCATCAACTGCATCCGCCCATTCGGCACGCAAGGCATCCGCGTGTGGGGCGCCCGCACGTTGTCGTCGAACACCGACTGGACCTACATCAACGTTCGGCGCCTGTTCAACATGATCGAAACCTCGATCATGAGCGGCACACAGTACGCGGTGTTCGAGCCCAACGACCAGAAGCTCTGGGAAGGTCTCAAGCGCACCGTCAATTCGTTCCTCCGCGGCCTCTGGCGCGACGGTGCGCTCTTCGGCGCTTCAGCCGAGCAGGCGTTCTTCGTCAAGTGCGACGCTGAAACCAACCCACCGGATTCCATCGATCTTGGCAAGGTTGTTGTCGAAATCGGCATCGCCCCAGTGAAGCCTGCCGAGTTCGTGATCTTCCGGATTGCTCAACTCAAGGACGAGTCCGCCTGACCGGCGGTAGTAGGAAGGGAGCAGCACTATGGCAGTAACAACAGAAGGCACCGTTGCCGACGAAGAACTGGTTGGATCTTGGTTTAGCGTCGAACTCGAAAACGGGATCGTCGGCGAGTTCAGCGAAGTCGGAGGTCTCGACCTCGAGACCGTCGTCGTCGAATTCACCGATGCCAACACCGACACCATCAGCCGGAAGCGTCCGGGAACCACGTCGTACTCGGATCTCACGTTGAAACGAACGCTCACTGCAGACAAATCTTTCTGGGATTGGGCCAAGAAGATTCGCGACGGCAACATGGAATATCGCACCAACGGTTCCGTTGTCGTGTACGACATGAGTGGAACTGAGAAGGTTCGCTGGAACGTCACCAACGTGTGGCCGTCCAAGTGGGCCGCATCTGATCTCGACGTGGGATCAGACGACCTGATGCAAGAAGACATCACACTGCAATGCGAACTCGTGAAGCGAGTCTGAAGGGACTGTCATGGCAAGAGAACACGATGCAGATTTTCAAGGTTCATTCTTTGCGTTCGAACTCGACGGCGTGAACCTCGCATGGTTCACCGGCTGCAGCGGCTTATCGCTGGAGTTCGACGTCACCAGCTTTAAGGCCGGAGACGGCAAAAGCGTGACCGAACGCAAACGTGCGGGTAAGCCGAAATACACCGAAGTTGTGCTCAAGCGTGGTCTCACGACCGACACCGCGTTGCATGACTGGTTCACCGAAGTGGTCGACTCGACGACGAAGGACATTTACAAGTCCGGCTCGATCGTGATCTACAGCCGCGATGGTGAAGAAGCTGCTCGCTTCAACCTCGAGCAGTGCTGGCCATCGAAACTCACCAACTCGGATCTCAGTGCTGGCTCCGACGACGTGATGATCGAAGAAATCACGATTCAGCACGAGTTCATCGACTGGGTCTGAGCTGATGGCCGGATTGCGAACTGAGTTTTCGTTCACGCTGCCCAAGGGATACGTCGGCGACGACGGCATCCTGCACCGGGACGGCACGATGCGCCTGGCAACAGCGCGCGACGAGATCGAACCACTTCGCGATCGTTCGATTGATGGGCCTGATGACCCGTACCTCACCGTCTTGGTGCTGGCACGGGTCATCACTCGGCTCGGTTCAATCGAGGCCATCAACACCGACGTGGTTGAAGGCTTGTTTGCCGCCGATCTCGCCTTTCTCCAGGATCTCTATGGCATCATCAACTTCGGTGATCCCGCCGACGTTGCTGCCCTCCAGGACAGCGTGTTGCCAGCCGAGACATCGGACGACAACTTCGACGACGAACGAGGGATCGACGCGTTCGACGGTGGCGACACCGACGATGACACCGAATCCACGAACGAAGTTGTCAGCGGTGAACTGGTGGACACGGCAGCCGAGAGCCTCGATGAGGAACAGCCTCAGCGCGGCCGCGGGAGCGGTCGCGTCGAAGAGGTCGCCCAATAGGGCGACCACTTCCTTGATGCGCCTGGGAGGGAGCCGTGAAGCTGTATCCAGAGGATGCCTTGTGGAGCGAGGTTGCCTATCTCGCGTACCACTTACATTGGGACATGTCTGCGTTGCTCGATCTCGAGCACCACGATCGCGCTCGGCTGATCGAACTTGTTGCCGACATCAATGACCGTGCCTGGGAGGCATTGACCAATGCCCAATGATGCTTTTGACGGAGAACGCGTCACATCGGCCACATTCCTGTTCGAAGTCGACGGGGTCGAGATCGGCAGATTCATGGAGATCTCCGGCCTCGAGGTCAGCGTCGAAACAGAAGACGTCCAAGAGGGTGGCCAAAACAGCTTCGTACACAAGCTGCCCGGGAGAATGACGTGGCCGAATATTACGCTCAAGCGTGGCATTACCCAGCAGGACACACTGCTCGATTGGCTCAACAAGTCCTCCGGCGAAACGTTCTCGTCCGGCGGCAACAAGCTCGAACGCTCAACCGCTGCCATCACCCTGACCGCTTCCGACGGCACGCGCCTGCGCGCCTGGGACTTCGATGGGGTCTTTCCGGTGAAGTGGACCGGACCGTCGTTCGCCGTGTCGTCGACCGACATGGCGGTCGAACAACTCGAAGTCACGCACCACGGATTCCGAGCTCGTGAAATTTGACGTGGCCACCCCAGTACATGCTGGGTCCGACCATGTGCCGTCTGTCTTCGGACGCGCCATGGCCCAACGCGTGCAGCGTCGCGTTTCAAACACGCAACGGCGCTCCCAGCGCACTCGTCCGTTGGTCGGGGCGGTCGGCAGAGCCAGTGTTGGTTTCAGTCGGGCCGTCGGCCGGGCACAAGCGATGCGACCAGTCGTCGGACTCAACGATGTGAACAGCGCCGTGCTGCGTCCGCCGCCGGGATTCTGGCAATTCGACGAAGCCGGTCCTGCTGCAACCGCTGGCCAGGTGACGACGACAGCGCCATCAGTGACGGCGTCGAAGCTGGCAAGCGCACAACGGACACCGGCCACCACGACCTGGACTGACCGGCTCCTCGATAACGCACCGCGAGCAGTTCGACGGGTGTCTTCATCGAGCCAGGCGGGTCGTTCACCGGTCGCTGGCCAACCGGCAAGCCCCGCAAGCGACGCCGGGTTCATCTCCACCGGTGATTCAAAACTTGATGCACTCCGCCGGATGCTGGATGCTCGAGCCGTCCCTCCAGCAGCTCCGTCGCCTGCGACATCGTCGCAGCCGACGCGTGCGCAGTCGTCGTCTCCGCAACCGTCCCGCGCCGCTGCGGTGTCATCACGATCAGCGATTACTGGACAATCCGAGCAACTCAGGCGCACCTCCGACACTCCCAACCGTGCCGGCACTTCCGATCGTGGCGGCACTTCCGACCGTGGCGGCACTTCCGACCGTGGCGATACCGCAGCGCGTGTCGCGGACTTCGGTTCGTTGACCCGCGATTCGACCACCGCTGGCCCGGGTACGGCGCCAGGCCGTTTCGGTGGGCGTTTGCTGCCCGAACCAATCGACCACACGGTGCCGCGGAACTCGATCATGCGAGCGATGCCGCAGCGATCGACTCCCGACGCGAGTGTCCCAAAGTCGCGCCAGCCATCGACCTCGACGGCGGCGCAACAGAGCGACGACCGGATTGTCAGCCCTGATCGCCGCGCACCTGGCCGGGATCGAGCCCCAGGGGCCGATTCGACGCCAACGTCTGCCCGTGAACGGTCCGCTGCCATTGTGCAGCGCTCCATCGACTCACGCTCCGCGGCGAAAACTGACGGACAACGTCCGTTGCAACGTCGCCGAGCAGCCCAACCTGCCCCGACGACCAAACTCGATCGTTTGCGTGCCTTTCTCGAGACGCGCGGCGAACTTCCTGACGCTCCGACACCTAGCGGCACCGGCAGGCCCGACGGCACCGGCGCCACTCAGCGTTCTCCTGGCAGCGCTCAGCGTTCTCCTGGCAGCGCTCAAACCACTCGTTCGCCATCGTCGCAGCGGCCCACCGATGGGCAGCGCGTGCAGCGCACCACCAACACTGATTCGTCGCCCGTGTCGACACCGCAGCAGCTCCCCGATCGCGAAGCCCGACCGCGACAACGGCCCGAAGCCGCCACCCCGGGTTCTGCTGGTCCCAGCTCTACTAGTCCCAGCTCCACTAGTCCCAGCTCCACCAGCCCCAGCTCCACCAGCCCCAGCTCCACCAGCCCCAGCTCCACCCGCTCCACCAGCCCCAGCTCTACCAGTCCGCCAGCCAACCGACGTGACACAGCTCGACCGGGATCAAACTCGTTCGAGGCGGCTGTTGCTCGGCCGATGGCGCCGACCTCCGATGCTGGAGATTTTCAACAGGTCGTCGCTGAGGCCGCCACAGCACCGCGGTCCACGGACCGCCGGCTGCAACGGATTATCTCATCGACGCCCCTGCTCGACCTCCGCGACGAGATCTCGGTGCCGCCGCCCCTCGAACGGTCCGAGGTATCCCCGACAATCGTTGCCGCCCACGCCAGTCAGGCTGCGGTCGCTCCACCGGCCGCGGTGGTCTCGAACCGCTCCGACCTGACCCCCGCCCAAGCGAGCGCTGCGGCCGGTCGATCGAACACTTCTCCTGGTGGATCAGTCCAGCGCGCTGCGAACCCCGGCCAATCATCGACCCCCAACGAGTTCTCTCTGCCCAGTCGCTCGTCGACTCACCCGAATTTGCCCGTGGCGACCGCACTGCGTCCGCCGGTTCGCACACTTCCACGATTGGACGGCGACACACTGCGGCGCGTCACGCTCCCCCGTGCGTTGTCGACGAATCACCGTCCCACTTCGCGCCTCGAGATCGCCGCCTCAATTCCGGCACCGGCAGACCCAATCCTGGGTTCCATTCAGCGATTCAACGCCGCCCCACAATCCGGTGTCACCACCCCACAATCCGGTGTCACCACCCCGCAATCCGCTGTCACCGCCCCACAATTCAAGGCAGCCCCGCAATCCGGTGTCGCCGCCCCACAATTCAAGGCAGCCCCGCAATCCGGTGTCACCACCCCGCAATCCGGTGTCGCCGCCCCACAATCCAATGTCGCCACCCGACAACCTTCCGCTGCATCCGGCCGGACCGAAACGGCACCGAGCACTGGACGCTTCGCCGATAGCGACACACGCCTGACGCCGAAGCAACACAGTGCTGCCAACGCCGGGCCAGCACTGTCGTCAACCGTCCAGCGCAGCGCACTCCCCAATCGTTCTCTGCCAACCGAAGCGCCCGCTATGCCTAGCCTTGCGGCGGCGCGGTCGATGGTTGTACCGCCTGGAACCGGTGCACTGATCCGTGCACTCCGCGATCCGTCGAGGCAACCGGCTACGGCATCAGCGTCGCATCGTTCGTTGCAGCCGACGGCCGCGACACTGGCAACCGCGACATCAAGGATCCCTGCAGATTCGTCCGACCGCAACGTGCAACGCAGCGTTGCCGGGGTTGTCGGTCGAGGGCCGTCCGGACCGGACGCCAGCGCCAGATCCTCCGCCGGAATCGCAAGCGATACGTCGAATGGTTCCCCTGCCGTTACGAACACCGCCAACTCGGCCACCTCGAACACGTCCACGTCAAACACAGCCACTCCGAACTCGGCCACCTCGAACACCGCCACCACAATCGCGAACTCGGCGACGCCCAACACCACCGCCACCGCGACTTGGAACACCGCGCCGTCCAACACCGCGACTTCGAACACCGCGACTTCGAACACCGCGACGTCCAACACCGCGACGTCCAACACCGCTGCGAACTCGGCCACTCCGATTACCGCTGTTGCGCCCCGCTCGGCCGTACCACCGGCGCCGACCCCGCTGCCCGAACGGTTTTTGCAGCAGCTGGCGCGCAGCGTGCAACGCGCTCCTGCCCCACTGCCGATGTCGTTCCAGCCGATGGCCGCCGAAATCACCGGTCGCCGCACGGTGATGCTCAGTACCGACACTGCGTCGCGCCGAGCACTGCGTTCGGTCGGCAAGGTTGCAGCGACCACCGGCAACACGATTCACCTCGACGCGGCTCCGACGCCCGGCATCAAGCTCAACGAGATCATTGCGCACGAGCTCACCCACGTTGCCCATCCATCTGCCACGCCGCGCTTCTTCGACGACATCGATGACAGCCCCGAGGAACGTAAAGCCGAGGCCGTCGCCCGCGTTATGGCACGCTCGGCAGTGGCACCCAGCGCTTCGACCGCAGTGCCCACGACAGGTCCGCGTAGCGCACCAGGATCCACCTCCAATGTGCTTCGCCGCACGCCAGCCGTATCAAGATTCTCTTCGTCGAACTCGGTCGCTCAACGAACCGCAACGACGAGTGCAGCGGCGCCCGCCAGGCCGAGCAGCGGCTCAGTCGGCGCTGCCGAACTCGCAGCACAAATCACCGGAACCGCTGCACCGGTGGTGCAGCGCAAGGTTGCCCAGATTGAAGCGGGCAGCGGCGCCAGTGCAACCACGGCCACCGCGCAGCCCGCAGCCGGCGCCGCCGATCTCAACGTCGCCTTTGCCCAGGTCGCGGCCGCGATGAACACCCCCGACGGCAAGATGTGGTTTCGCGACCAACTTGGGCGTAACTTCGACTGGCTGTTACGAGAAATCGAAGACCGCATGATCGTCGACCTCGAACGCCGCGGCCGTCGCAACTGGAGAGGACTCTGAGATGGCGAACCAACTGCAGAAGGCATATCTCGAAACCGAGTCTGGTGGCCGCGTTGACTGCATGTTCAACCCGACTACCTTCTCGTTCTCCACATCGAACAGCTGGCAGTCCGACCAGGTGCCCGGCAAAGATACGCCATCGATGCGCTATACCGGAGGTGGCGGTGGCTCGTTCAGCCTCAACCTGGTGTTCGACACCACTGGGACAGGCAAGGCAGTCACGGCGCACACGAACAAGCTGCTCAAATTGATGGATGTCGACGAGAAACTTGCCGGCTACGACGCGGCGAAAAACAACGGGCGCCCGCCCTGGGTGAAGTTCCATTGGGGCACACACCTGCACTCGTTCAAAGCGGTGATCACATCGGCAAACGTCACCTTCACGTACTTCTCCAGCGAGGGTCTGCCGTTGCGCGCAAATATCGATCTCTCGCTCGAACAGTACGAAGCTGACGCCAAATGGGGCCCTCAAAACCCAACGTCAGGGACGCCGAAGCCGAAGCGTTCGCATCAAGTGCAGGTTGGCGAAACCCTCGACCGGATCGCTGCTCGCTACTTCGGCGATTCCACCAAATGGCGCGATATCGCCACCCTGAACGGCATCCAAGATCCGCTTGATCTTCAGCCGGGTCGTCTTCTCTCGATTCCTGAACGGGGGAATTGATGGCAAGCGAGGACTACACCACCAAGGTGCCGCTCATCGACATCGATGGCCAGCCGTTCAGTGAAGCAATGATGGATAGCCTGGTGTACCTGCGCGTCGACCGTGCAGCAGGTACGCCGGCCATGGTGCAGATGCGTTTCGACGATGTCGAACTTGCGGGTTCCAAGTTTCCCATCGCTGCGAAGATCGAGGTGTCGGTGCCGCCGATGTCGACCGACGCAGCAGTAAAGGTCTTCACCGGCACCGTCGTCAGCGTTGGTGTCGACTTCGACATGTCACGGCGCGACTGCGTGATCGAAGCGGTCGATGCATCGTTTGCGCTGGGCCAATCGATGCTGCTTCAATCAACGGTCAACAAGAGTTACACCGACATCGTTGGTGACATCGCTGGCGAGGCGAAGTTGTCGCCACAATGCGACGCACGGCTCGCTGCAGCGTTTGCCACCCGCCAGTTGACCGGCACCCCACATCAGGTGCTCTCGCGGATCGCACACGAAACCGGATGCGAGTGGTTCGTCGATGACGCCAAGTTGGTCGTCCGGCCCCGCAAGAGCGGTGCAACCGTCAAGCTTGACGCCAACACGATCCAAGAACTCCGCTTGCGTTTCAGCTCATCTGAGTTTGCTGATTCTGTCGAGGTACGAGGATGGGACAGTGTCGAGAAAACGAAGCTCGTCGGCAGCAAGAAGGGCCCCGTCACCGACGCCAAGAAGAACGTTCCCATCGTGAAAGACAACTGGTCGAAGCTCGGTACACCGAGCGCCGTATCAGTCGACTCGGTGGTGCTGACGGTCAAGGAAGCTGAAACACAGGCGGAAGGCATTCTCGAACGAATGGAGTCGTCGCTCATCACCGGACGCGGCGAAGTACTGGTCAACCCGGCCATCGTTCCGGGTGCCGTGCTGGAAATCGAAGAAGTCTCACCCGACTGGAACGGCAAGTACTACACCACCGGTGTGGAACACGTCTTCGGCCGTGGCCAATCGTTCACCACACGATTCACTATCGGACCGCTGGAATCATCAGCGCTCGTCGACGTGCTCGGTGGCGACGGTGGGTCGGCGCACCCCGGCCGAATTGCGGGTGCCGTCATTGGCATCGTCAGCGATATCAAAGACGACCTCGGCCTCGGCCGCGTCAAGGTCAACTTGCCACACATCAGCGACGAGGCGGTCACCGGCTGGGCGACTGTGGTGCAGTTGGGTGCAGGTGACAAACGCGGCCTGATGGTGATGCCCGAAATCGACGACTCCGTGGTCGTGCTGTTCGAGCACGGCGATATCAACCGGCCGCTCATCATCGGCGGAATCTGGAACAAGAAGGACAAGCCGCCCGAGAGCTTCGACAAGTCCGGCAAGAACGATCGGCGCTCGTTCACGTCTCGCGACGGCCACGAACTCATTTTTTCTGACAACGCGGACGAACTGCAGATTCTGCTGCAACACAAAGATGGCAAGACGAAGTTGCTGCTCGACAAAGAGAAGATCGAACTCCACGCGAACGACACGCCCATCGAGGTGAAGACCAAAGACGCCACCATCACGCTCAAAGACGGCAACGTCGACATCGCAGCCAACAACATCAACCTCAAGGCGAAGCAGAAGGTCACCATCGAAGGGAAGACCGGCGTCGAGATCAAGTCAGGAGCCACGATGAAAATCGAATCCAGCGCGCCGCTCGACATCAAGGGAACCAAGGTCGGGATCGATGGCGGGCCGATGACCGAGGTCAAAGGCGGAATGGTGAAGATCAACTGATGTCAGACCCATCAGATTTCATCGGTAGGGGGATCTCATTCCCGTTCCGCGTCGACCAGTCGGGTTCGATCGCAACCAGTTCCGGGACAGAAGACCTCGACTCCTCGCTGCGCATGATTTTGAGCACCGCCCCAGGCGAACGGCTCATGCGTCCACTTTTCGGCTGCCGCATCTGGGAATTGCTCTTCGAGCCAATCAACGCCAACACACTGGGCCTCATGGGCGAAGCCGTACGCGAAGCTGTCGGCCGGTGGGAGCCACGGGTCGTACTCGACGATGTCCGTCTCGACCCGTCTGCCCACAACGCCGGACAGGTGTTGATCGAAATCGACTACACCGTCCAGACCACCAACGACCGCCGCAACCTGGTCTATCCCTTCTACGTCATTCCACGAGAGGACGAAGCATGAGTTTGCCCGTCACAAACCTCGACGACCGCAAGTTCCAAGATCTGGTCGACGAAGCCAAGCGGATGATCCCGCAGCTCTGCCCGGAATGGACCAACCACAACCTCTCCGATCCTGGCGTCGCGCTCATCGAGTTGTTCGCATGGATGACCGAAATGGCGGTGTTCCGTCTCAATCAGGTTCCCGACAACTTCTATACGCACATGCTCAACCTGATGGGTTTCGAGCAGTTTCCAGCGTCGGCAGCGCAGGCCGACCTGACGTTCTGGCTCAGTGGGCAACAACAGAGCCAGGTCAACATCAGCGCTGGCACGCAAGTCACGACGGTCGGCGAGTTCGGTGAATCGAAGGTCTTCACGACACTTGAGGATCACGTCATTAAGCGGCCCGAGTTGATGGCAGCAATGACGTCGGAAGGCGACGACACCTACGTCGACGTCTGGGACGACCTCAAGCTCGGCTTGAGCAACATCACCTGTTTCCCACGGAATCCGGTGACGCCGGGCGATTGCTTCTATCTCGGCTTCGAACACTCACTCGCTGGCAGTGCCCTTGAGCTGGCGTTTGATGCCACGGTGCAGGGCATCGGCGTAATCCCCGACCGGGCGCCGCTCGTGTGGGAGGTCTGGCAAGGCGAGGGGTGGATCCCGGCCACGATCCCGAAGTTGGTTGGAACCGATGAGCCCGCCGATACCACCGGCGGCCTGAACCGCAACGGCCACATTCTAATGTTGGTGCCCAACGCCCACGAGCCGCTGATTTTGGGCGGAACCCGAGCGTTCTGGCTGCGTGCCCGGCTGACTCCGCCCGGAGCTGACCAACCCGCCTACCGTGCGTCGCCACAGGTTCGCCGAGTGTCGGCGCTCGGCAAGGGCGGCACCGTGCGTGCTGAGCACTCCGACTTCGTGCACGGTGAAGTGGTCGGCGTGGGCACCGGCAAGCCCGGCCAGGCATTTACCACCAGCCGCACCCCGATTCTGCCGCGCAACTCCGAAGAGACGTTGGAAGTTGTCCTCGATAATGAGGTCCAGCGTTGGACCGAGGTCGCCGACTTCGTCGACTCTGCGCCCAATGACATGCACTTTTCTTGGGATTCGTTCACCGGGGAAATCCGGTTCGGTCCGATGATTCGGTATGCAGACGGCACTCGTCGCCAGCACGGTGCGATCCCGCCCGAGAACGCCCAAGTGCGGCTCACGGCGTATCGCACCGGGGGCGGCGCAGCAGGCAACGTTGGTGTCGGCAAGCTCAACGGTCTGCGTGTTGCCATCCCGTTCGTTACCGGCGTCGAGAACCTCACGGGCGCTACGGGTGGCGTCGATGCTGAAACCGTCGAGAATGCCAAGCAGCGCGGACCGCAATCATTACGCGCAGGCAAACGCGCCGTCACGGTGTCCGACTTCGAACGCCTGACTGCTGAATCCGACAGCCGCATTGGACGCACCCGTTGCCTTGCACCAGTGGAACCCGGCGAGCCGGTCCGGTTGCTCATCGTGCCGGCGATCAAAGAGCTGCCAGAGACGCTGCGACTCGACGACTTCGCACTCCCTGACGACATGATTGCCACGGTCAGCGAATACCTCGACGAACGTCGCGTGCTCGGTTCCAAAATTGAGATCGGCACGCCCTACTACCAAGGTGTCACGGTCGCAGCGCTCCTGACCGCTCGACCCGGCCGTCCTCCGGGCGTCGTGCTCGAACGTGCGATGCGGGCCCTGTACGACTACATCAACCCACTGACCGGCGGCCCGGACGGCCACGGCTGGCCGTTCGACGCCGACCTCAACTCGGCACTCGTGTTCCAACTCCTCGACGCAGTGGAAGGTGTCGAGCGGGTCGATGAGGTTCTGTTCTTCGAATACGACCTGCGTAACCAGGAACGCCTCGGCTTCGGCAAGGAGCTGGTGAAGCTCGGACCTGATTCGCTCTTCCTGTCGTCGAACCATCAGGTGGTCGTGCAATGAGACGCGACGACTGGCTCACCCATCAGTTACCCGTCGGGATGACCGACGATGACTTCCTGATGCGCTTCCTCACGATCTTTCAACGCATTTCGGACAGCGTGTTGACGCAGATCGACGCACTCCCATACATGTTCGATTCGGCCGTGGCGCCGCCGAACGTGGTTCGGGCGATGGCCGAGTGGATCGGTGTCGACTGGGTCGACTCGTCGCTCGACGACCGACTCCAACGCGAGATCCTCCGCCAGTATTCCGATCTGCTCGCATGGCGCGGCACCCGACGCGGCCTCGAGCAACTGCTGCGACTTCTGAGTGGCGCCGAAGCAATGGTGCGTGACAGCGGCGGAGTCTTCGCAGAGGGCGAATCACCGGGTGGGCCGATGCACGTCAGGCTCGATATGCAATCGGCTGGCTGGAACCGCGTCGACGATCTGATCCGGATTGTGCGCGCCGAACTCCCTGCGTCGGTCACGTTTGATATGAGAATTGCCAACGAAAAGGTCTGGCCGCGCCCCGCAGGGGCCCGCGGCGCAACCGCCCAGCTCCCGCAGCGGCAACCATCTGAGACCGAGCTGCAATCGACCGGCCAACCAGGGTCAGCGACCCACCACCAACAGGAGCCGACCGATGGCTGACATCACCTGCCCGCAGTGC
>JBNMOS010000016.1:0-38801 GCA_051275435.1 Ilumatobacter sp. | reverse complement strand
TTGCACGCGTGGCGTGCTGCAACTTGAAGACCGTTTCCGGGTTGAACAGGTGCTGCTCGCCTTCGCGGCGCCACTGGTATTCGCCACCGAGTTCGAGCTTGCGGTGCGCGCGGTCTTCCGGGCGGGCAGGGTTCGCCATCTTGTGACGAGCTGCCACCTCAGCTGCGACTTCGTCGATGCCGATGCCACCGAGTTGGCTGATCGTGTTGGTGAAGTAGGCGTCAATCAGGTCCTGGCCGAGCCCAATCGCCTCAAAGATTTGCGCGCCGGTATACGACGCAACCGTCGACACACCCATCTTGGACATGATCTTGAGCACGCCCTTATTGCAGGCGAGGATGTAGTTGCTGATGGCCTGGTGCGGATCGAGACCACCGAGGCCATGCATGCCCCCGGCAATCAGGTCTTCGACCGATTCGAACGCGAGATACGGGTTGATCGCTCCGGCGCCGTACCCAATCAGGAGCGCCATGTGATGCACTTCGCGGGCGTCACCGGCTTCGACGATCAGGCCGACCATCGTGCGTTGCTTGGTGCGCACCAAGTGATGGTGCACTGCAGCGGTGAAGAGGAGCGACGGAATCGGAGCGTCAATGGTGTCGGCATTACGGTCCGACAGCACGATCACGCGTGCGCCGGAGTTGATGGCATCCGATGCTTCGACGCAAAGACGCTCAAGGGCCGAAGCGAGGCCCGGCCCACCATCGGCGACTCGGTAGAGGCCGCTCAGCACCCTCGCTTGCAACGCATCGTGGTTGCCGTCGTCGTTGATGTGAATGATCTTCGCCAACTCGTCGTTGTCGATAATCGGGTTCGGGAGCGATAGTTGCCTGCAGCTGTCGGGACCTGGTGCGAGCAGGTTTGCCTCGGGGCCGACCGATGACGACACCGCAGTAACGACTTCTTCGCGAATGGCGTCGAGGGGCGGGTTAGTGACCTGGGCAAACAATTGCTTGAAGTAGTCGAACAACAACCGTGGTCGTTCTGACAGCACGGCGAGCGGGGTGTCGGTACCCATCGAGCCAAGCGCCTCGTAGGCATTGGCCGCCATCGGAGTGATCAGGATTTTCAGCTCTTCGTGCGTGTAGCCGAACATCTGTTGACGGCGCAACACACTGTCGTGGCTGAATACGACGTGCTCACGACTGGGGAGGTCGGACAGGCTCGTCATGCCCGCGGCGAGCCACTCGCCATAGGGATGCTGAGCGGCAAGGTCGGTCTTGATCTCTTCGTCGCCGACGATCCGACCTTGCTTCGTGTCGATCAGGAACATCTTGCCCGGCTGCAAACGGCCCTTGGCAACAATGCGTTCCGGCGCTATGTCGATGACGCCAACTTCGGACGCCATCACGACGAGGTCATCATCGGTGACCCAGTACCGGCTCGGGCGAAGACCGTTGCGGTCGAGTACGGCGCCGATCATCTCGCCATCGGTGAACGTGACCGAAGCAGGCCCGTCCCACGGTTCCATCATCGCTGCGTGGAATCGATAGAAGTCGCGCTGCTCCTGCGACATCGTCTCGTTCTTCTCCCACGCTTCGGGGATCATCATCAGGACCGCATGATGGATCGGGTAGCCACCGAGGTGCAGGAGTTCGAGCACCTCGTCAAAGCGAGCCGTGTCAGACGAGCCGGGTGTACAGATCGGGAAGGCTCGGTCGAGGGCCGGCAGTAGCGGGCTCTCGAGCATGGCTTCGCGAGCCCGCATCCAGTTCTGGTTGCCCTGCACAGTGTTGATTTCACCGTTGTGCGCAACGAATCGGTAGGGGTGCGCAAGCGGCCACGACGGGAACGTGTTGGTGGAGAACCGGCTGTGGACGAGCAGCAATGCCGACTCGATTCGAGGGTCGCCGAGATCGGGGAAAAACTCGCTCAGCTGCGGTGTGGTGAGCATGCCCTTGTACACGATGGTGCGGCTCGACAGCGACGAGAAGTAGCTGTCGAGGTCGCCGACGAGTTCACGGCGTGAAGTTTTTCGTGCGACGAATGCCTTGCGGTCGAGGTCAATGCCCGTGCTGCCCTCCGGATCGGAGACGAACAACTGCTTGAAGGTCGGCATCGCAGCTCGCGCGGTTTTGCCAAGGCAGTCCGGGCTGGTCGGCAGGTCGCGCCAACCGAGGACCTGCAGGCCAGCGTCGACGACACTCGCCTCGATCGCTGTCATTGCCCGAGCAGCGTTGGCGGCGTCGGCCGGCAGGAAGGCCACGCCGGCTGCGTAGGCGCCAGCTTCCGGCAGGTCGAAGTCAGTTACCTCCTGGAAGAAACGATCCGGGATCTGCAAAAGAATGCCTGCGCCGTCGCCGGAATTCGGCTCTGCGCCGGTCGCACCTCGGTGTTCGAGGTTGGTCAGTGCCTTCAGGCCGGTGACGACGAGCTCATTCGAGCGGACGCCTTTCAAGTTGGCAACGAAAGACACCCCACAGGAATCGTGTTCCTGCCGGGGGTCGTACAGGCCAATGGGGCCAGGGGGCTTCTGCATTGTCACATCCGCGAGGTCGAGTGTTCGGCTACGAGATGCTCGAGACAACGCTGGCTCAAGCGGGGGGAAGACCAGTGTAGAGGGTCATTTCCCCGCTCACCCGGATCGTTCGATCGTGATCCTGGTGCTGTCAACCCCAGCGACGGTTAAACAGCGACACTGCAACCGATGCAAGGTGTGAGCCGGGAAGGTCGGCGACGATCGGTGCAATGTCTTCAAAGTGATCAAGGTCATGCACCGTCGGCAGCAACGTCACCTGTCGTCCAAGACGGTGGAGTTGATCGAGCTGGGCCTGCCCGGTGTGATCGGTACTCATCGGCACGTTGTCAAAGATCGCTGGCTCCGGCGACGCCAAGGCAATCCCCCAGTACCCGCCGTCGTGCGTCATCCCTATTGCGTCTTTGCCGCTGCGGAGCGCATCAAGTGCTGCCTCAAAGTGCTTGCTCGACGACGGTGTATCCATGCCGATCACCAGGCCGGGGCCGAGGTCGGCAAAGCCGTGGGCGAGCCGCTCCCCCAGGCCGTCGCCGCGTTGGTGGTACACGTCGTACCCAGGAGGAATCCAAGAGCCGGCATCTCCGTCGATCAGCGCAACAGCACGAACGTCATCATGGGTTGCACAGACCGCAGAAACTGCTGCAAACGTGTCGTGTAGGCACGCCGCGGCAATCTGCGCAGCCTGCTCGTGGCTCAGCGGTGGAACCAGGCGGGTCTTCACCTTGCCGACAATCGGCTCCTTGGCGATGACTGTGATGTGGAACGGCACGGTCATCGGATCTCGCGCAGAATTCGACCCATGTCCTTGACGGCGCGGGCCGTTCCGCCAATCGTGCCGGTGACCTTCGAGCGGCCCGAACGTTCGGTGTATTCGACTGGGATGTTGCGAACCTTCAGCCCGGCATTGACAGCACGGAGCACCATCTCGAGAGGCCAGCCCGAACGACGGTCGGTCATGCCGAGGTCGAGTAGTGCCTCACGCTTGATCGCCCGCATCGGGCCCAGGTCGTCGAGACGGAGCTTCGTCCGCCGCCGCACTTCGAGCGCCAATACTTTGTTGGCGAGTCGCGCGTGAGGGGGCCATGCACCTCTACTCGCAATTCGGCTGCCGATCACAAGGTCGGCATCACCGTGCTCGACATATGCCGTAACTACCGGCAGCGCGAGCGGATCGAGCGATGCATCACAGTCCATAAAACACACGATGTCGGAGGTGGACGCCTGCAGGCCAGCCCAGCACGCAGCGCCGAACCCCTTCTGTTCCTCGCTGACAACCAGTGCGCCGTGCTCGGCTGCCAGCTCGGCAGTGCGGTCGGTCGAACCGTTGTCGACGACGATCGCTCGGTATCCATCGGGCATCCGAGCGAGCACCCAGGGAATCGCCGCGGCCTCGTTGAGCGCTGGCAGGATCACGTCTGGCATCGCATCGAGGGTACGGGTTCGCGAGACTGACGCGATGCGCCACGATCTGAGAGCCACAGCAGCCGATGGAACTTCGATCGCCTGGAGCCGCAGCGGGCCGACGGGCGCTGGCATCAGCTCGGTCGTTCTCGTCCACGGCATCACCGAGTCAGCCGGGTCGTTCGACCCGGTCACGGCACTGCTCAGCGAGTCCCATGATGTGATCACGATGGATCTGCGCGGTCACGGGGAGTCAGCTACGGCCAAGCGCTACGACCTGGAAGTACTGGCCGGTGACGTCATTGCGGTCATTGCAGCCGCAGGCCTCGAGGCGCCGCACCTGATTGGTCATTCGCTCGGCGGGGCCGTGGTGTCAGCAGTCGGAGGCGTGGCCGATGTCGCCAGCGTCGTCGACATCGACCAGTCACTCCAGCTCCACGGATTCAAGGAGATGTTGTCGCCAGCCGAACCGATGCTGCGTGACCCCGACCAGTACCGACAGGTGGTCGACACCATGTTGCATGCGATGCAGGGCGATCTGTTGCCGGCCGCTGAGCGGGAGCGGATCAATGCAGGACGCCGCGTCGACCAAGACGTGATCCTCGGCGTCTGGGATGTGATCCTCACGCAGCCGGTCGACGAAATCAGCCTGACCGTCGAGATGGCGCTGGCCGGCTATTCGAAGCGGCACACGCCCTACCTCGCACTGTTCGGCATCGATCCGGGTGACGACTACGGCGCCTGGCTCGGCGACCGCATCGAAGGGGCACTCATCGATGTCTGGACCGACCACGGCCACTATCCGCACCTGGTCGAACCTCAACGTTTCGTGGACACGGTGGAGCGTTTCTGGTCGAATATCTGAAGCGCCAGTAGGTTGCCGCGCATGAAAATCCTCGTCACCGGCGGCGCCGGGTTCATCGGCTCCCACATCGTTGACGAGCTGATCGACCTCGGCCATGACGTTGTTGTCGTCGACGACCTCGATCCGGCGGCGCACGACGGCATCCCCGCCGGCCTCAACAACGCAGCGACGTATCACTGGGCTGATGTGCGTGACCGATCGACATTCGAAATTCCCGGCGTGCTCGACGACATCGACGCCGTCTGTCATCAAGCAGCAAAAGTCGGGCTCGGTGTCGATTTCGCCGACGTCGAGGAGTACGTCACGCGCAACGAAGGCGGTACTGCCGTCTTGCTGCGAGCATTGCACGACCGCAACTTTCGCGGCCGCATCGTGCTGGCCTCGTCGATGGTCGTGTACGGAGAAGGCCGCTACCGCTGCGGTGATCATGGCGTGGTCCGACCCGGCCCCCGCGAACTCAGCGATCTCGACGCTGGCAACTACGAACCGCCGTGCCCCATCTGTGGCGGAACGCTGGTCGGCGAGCCGGTCCCCGAAGACCACTGGCTCGACCCGCGCAACGTGTACGCCACCACCAAGCTCGCTCAGGAGCACCTGTGCAACGCATACGTTCGCGAGCATGTCGGCTCATCATGCGCGGCGCTGCGCTACCACAACGTCTACGGCCCGCGCATGCCGCGTGACACGCCGTATGCAGGCGTCGCCAGCATCTTCCGTAGTGCCTACGAGGCCGGGCGCACCCCCCAGGTCTTAGAAGACGGCGGCCAGGCACGCGACTTCATCCACGTCCGCGACATCGCCCACTGCAACGTGCTCGCCCTGACCAACACCGAGCCAAGCCACGGCGCCTTCAACGTCTGCACCGGCAACCCAAAGACCGTTCTCGACATGGCAGTTGCCCTCCGTCCAGATGGCGAGCAACACCCGGAAGTCGTCGGCGGTTACCGCCTCGGCGACATCCGCCACGTCTTCGCCAGCCCCGACCGAGCAAAGACCGACCTGGGCTTCGAAGCAAAGATCAGTTTCGAAGAGGGAATGCGAGAATTCCAAACAGCAGAGCTAAGAAAGAAAGTCGCAGAAAGGTCGAGCGCCCGAGCGACAGCGAGTTCGGGCAGAGCCCGAAGAAAATGAGTGCACGGACGCAGTCCGTGAGGCGACGCAGTCGCCGTTCGCCGAAGGCGAACCACTCACCATTTCGAAACGAGTGCCGCCTGCAGGACGATCGCACTGAGTGCCTGGACACCGATCCATCCGGCGAACATCGTGTTCTTTGAGATAGCGAATCGTTTGAACTCACAGCGCTGCACCAGCGCTGCGCCAGCGATCACCAGCCACGGGTAGAACAGCAGCCAGATCCGTTCGGTCTCGGCTTTGGAGAGCTGCGACAGGTCGGCGGCGATCACCGCAGCGAGCGAACCGCCAACGAGGATCCAGAGCCGCTTGTCGCGCAACTTCGTGAGGCCAACGAACGTGGCGGGGCCGACGGCGAAGAGCGCGACCACAAGGTTGGCAAAGACGAAGTAATTCCAAATACGGAACTGGGCCGTGCCCTCCCAGTATTCGGACCGCGTCGCCTCGGCGCCGTCAAACCACCAAAACCCTGCAGCAAACCAAATGAATGTGACCATCAGCGCCATGGTGACGGCCCCGACGACGGTCGACGTCGTGCCCTTTCCGAATGACCCTGACCGACGCAGCACCCAACCCGCGAGCACGATGACGAGCGGGATCATCATGAAGATCGCACCGCCGTAGGTCATGAACAGCAGCGTCGTCAGCAACAGCCCGCCCACGGCGCCGAGCCACACCGCACCGCGGCCGTCGCGCCTCACACCGAGGGCGATGAAGGCCGCTCCCCAGGCAGCGAGGGCTGCATAAAAGGCATCGGCTGAGGTCATCATCCAGATCGCGTACGGAGCGACGATCAGGAACGGAGCGGAGCGTCGAACCCACGTGTCGCCGGCGATCGCCCACACAGCAATGAGTACGCCGACGGGCAGGAGGATCGACGAAATCAGTGAGATCCCGACGATCGGCCAGGATCCACCGAGGCCAATGGCATCGAGGAACTTGAGCAGCACGATGAAGCCCGGAGGGTGCCCGCGCACGTGCACCGAGTAGTCGTTGATGTCGACGACGAAGTTGCGGACGAAGTCACCGGCTGGCGGCGTGATCGGCAGGTTCGCGAGGTACTCGGTCTTCTCCTCGGCTCCGTAGAACACGCCGTCGCGGCCATCGGTCAGCGCGAGCAGCAACCCGAACAGCCCGGCGCCCAGAGCTGTCGAGCGGATGATCACGCGCAGCCGCGCCTGTTCGTACCAACCACGTGCGACAAAGGCCATCACGGTTCCTGCGAGCACAGCGGCGCCAATCAGGCTCCAACCGAACCGCCAGTCCCAGCCATCACGGAAGTTCCGACCGACCAGCGGAGCCGCGCCGAGGAACACTTCGGGCGCTGTGCGTTGCAAGTCCCTGCCCCAAATGATCGCCACGTAGAACGCGCTGAGTACACCGGCATACAGCGCCAGGACCAACAGCTGTCGAAAACGAAGCATCACGGCCGACAGGATGCCAGGCCGGGCCTGCTCGCGACGCCGTTTCGAAATTGATCAGACGTCAACGAACTTTGGTGAGCGATTCTCGAAGCTCGCCATCACCGATTCGATTTGGTTCGGCGTTCCGATCTGCGTCTTGATCAACCGGCGCTCTTCGGCGAACTGCTCGGCCGCCCCGTCGACTGCCATGTTGTTGATCAGTTCCTTCGAGGCGCGCACCGCACTCGGGCTGATACCAGCAATCTCGGCGGCGAGCGCCATGGCGTCGTCGTACGGCGTCTCCGTCAAATGGGTCGCCAGGCCCATTGCGTGCGCTTCGGTGCCGGAGAAGATCCGCGCCGTGAACGTGAGTTCCTTGGCGATGTCAGGCCGAACGAGTTTGCTGAGCATGAACGTGCCGGTCATGTCGGGCACAATCCCCCAATACGTCTCGCGAACCGACATCTTGGTCTCGGGATGGACGAAACGGATGTCCGTGCCGAGTGCCAACTGGATGCCTCCGCCGAGCGCGTGGCCGTGGACAGCCGAAATAACGGGCATCGGCAGCTCCTGCCAGACCCAGCAAATCTGTTGAGCCAGGTGAGTGATTTGGTCGTTGTCGATATCGCCGGCGTTGGTCTGCTCTTCGCCGTCGGCTGGCGGTGCGCCAGCCAACTGCTGCATCGAGCCCATGTCGAGGCCAGCGCAGAACGACTTGCCCTCGCCGGAGAGCACGACGCACCGAACGCCCGGTTCGGTCTTCAATCGTTCGCCCGCTTCAGCGATCGCCCGAAACATTTCGCTGTCGAGCGCATTGCGCTTGTCGGCACGGGTGAGACGCACATCAGCAATGCCGTTGTCGATGGTGATGGAGACGCGATCTGACATTCCTGCATTGTCGCGCTGTGGCATCGTCAAAAACGAAGCCCGACGGAGATCAAGGTTCCGTCAGGTTGTGCCGATGACCAGACCATGAGCGAGCAGCCAACGAACCCCTACAGCGGATTCGCTACCCCCACGGTCCCCAACGGTGCGCCGACTGACATCCCACCGCCACCGGCCGCTGCTCCGCTGGTCGCACCAAGCCTGCCGTCCCTTTCGCCCCCCGGATCACCGGCACTATCGTCCGCCGCTCCGCTCGCATTTCCGACCGTCGCGCCGTCGTCGGCCATTGCCTCTGCGGCCGATTCTGCACCATCGATCTTTCTGCCTACCGCATCATCGACCGTCCTGCCAGCCGAGCCGCAGCCGCCACTCATTCCCACGCTTCCAGGGACACCTCCGGCACCATCGATGGCCCCTGCCACCCCGGCGCTCCAGACGGAAACTGCCGCGCCAGCACCCATTTCTCCGACAATCTCTTCAGTAACCCCGACAGCGCCGATTGGCACGCCCACGCTCCCGCCC
Organism: Ilumatobacter sp.; assembly: GCA_051275435.1. Lineage (GTDB taxonomy): Bacteria > Actinomycetota > Acidimicrobiia > Acidimicrobiales > Ilumatobacteraceae > Ilumatobacter_A. Next base: position 30,118 of record JBNMOS010000016.1, on the reverse strand, counting down.
GCCGGCATGCCGACACCGCCCACGGAACACTCAGAACCTCCCTTGAACAACCTCGGGCTTCCCGAAGGCACTGCTTCCAATGGCCCCAGGGAGATCCCGGAATGGAAGCGACGACAGAACTCGAAGGGCCGCAAACTTTCGAAGCGGTTGATGCAGCTCGCGGTGCTCGGCGCGCTCGGCGCCGGCGGCTGGTTTGTGTACCAGACACAGCTCAAATTGAAAGACGACACAGACGTCACGACACCGGATGCGGCAGCCGTCGCAGAAGCAGCACCTGAGGTGGTTGCCGACGCACCAGCCAGCGGTCCGGTGGCCATCATCGATGCAGCGCAGGACACGGTTGACGCGATCAACGACAACGCTGGCGAGGACGAACTGATTGGCGAACTCATTCCGGCGGCCAGCGGACCCTTCGAACCAAATCCCGACGCCGTCGTCACACAGGGCGACATCATCGGCGACGGCTTCGTCTCCGCAGCCGCGGCACAGAGCTGGACCTACCGCTGGGTATTCCCCAAAGACGCCCTGACCATGGCGGTAGACCGCAGCACCGGCGACTTCGATGCCAACTTTGTCTCGCGCAGCGACCTTCGCTTCGTCAGCGGTAAATTCTTCGAGTCGCTCGACGATGGCGCGACATGGAACGCGGTCGATCCCGGTCCGGATCAGTTGACCGTGGCGGGCTTCGCCAACTCACTACCAACCTTCGAGACCGCGCTCCCCATCGCGATCCGCGACTTTGTCATCCTGTCTGAGAGCGACGACACGGCCACAGGACAGTTCCTCATCGACGACGTTGCCCTCTTCGAACAGAATCCTGAAGCTCGCACGGCCTGGCTGACTGCTTGGGGAATCGATGCGTCGATTGCACCGTCGGCGACTGTCGGTTTTGCCGACGAAATGCCTGGAGCGGCGGGTGCCGGTCAGATCCTCGTCAGCATCGTGGGAAGTCCCGACGGGATCGGAACGCGGCTCGCCGTTTCGGCGCCCATCGCCGGGGGCACGTCGACCTACTTCCTTGTCGATGCATCAGATTCGCCCCGGACCATTTTGGCTCCGCCGGCGGGCTGATCTAGCGCTTCCAGCGAACGAGGTCTCGATCAATCTCAGCAAGCGACCGGACACCGCTGAGCGCCATTGTGCGCTCCATCCCGGACCGTAAGAAGTCGAGCATGTGCTCGACGCCGCGTTGGCCGCCGGACGCGAGGGCATAGAAGTACGGTCGACCGATCGAGACGGCATCAGCACCGAGTGCGAGGGCCTTCACGATGTCACTCCCGCGGCGAACACCACCGTCACAAATGATGGTCGCGGCGTCACCGATCGCTTGGCGAACCGGCTCAACAAGCGAGATCGGCGTTGGCGCATCATCGAGTTGACGGCCACCGTGGTTCGACAGCCCGATTCCTTCGACGCCTGCTGCGACCGCCAACTGCGCGTCGGCGACTGTTTGGATGCCCTTCAGCACGATCGGGCCATCCCACACAGAACGCAGCCACTCGATGTCATCCCACGACAATGCTTGATCAAACTGTCGGCCGACATGTTCAGCAAGCGACACCGCAGTGCTGCCGTCTTCGTCGTTCTTGCCGACGATATTGGCGAACGTGATCGGTTCGTTGCGGAGGAAGTCGAGCGTCCACGACGGATGGATTGCTCCATCGATCAACGTGCCGAGCCCAATCTTGGGCGGCAAGGTCATGCCGCGGCGCACGTCTCGTTCACGCCGGCCGAGCACGGCCGTGTCGACGGTCAACCAGATCGCCGTGAAGCCAGACTCCTTTGCCCGGCCGAGCAGATCCTTGACGAGGCCGCGGTCCTTCCACGTGTATACCTGGAACCACTTCTCGCCGTCGCTGACCGCAGCGACCTCTTCGATCGAGCGCGTCCCCATGGTCGAGAGCGACCACGGAATACCCGCACCGGCCGCGGCGCGAGCCACGGCGAGTTCGCCTTGGGAGTGCGCGATGCGCGTAAATCCTGTTGGCGCGAGGATGAGCGGCATCGACGATGGCCGGCCGAAGATGGTCGTCGATGTGTCGATGTTGCTGACGTCGCGAAGGACTCGCGGCTTGAACTCGATGTCACCGAACGTGGCCGAGTTGCTCGCGAGCGTGCGCTCATCCTCGGCCCCGCCGTCGATGTAATCGAAGACCCCGAACGGCAGCCGCCGCTTGGCGATCTTGCGATAATCCTCGATACATGCCGCCTTCTTCAAACGGCGTTCGACCGGGTCGAGCGTGATCGAATCGAACTGGACGACTGACCGGAACGTCTTGATCATTCCCATGGCTGGGATCGTAGGCGCAAGACGATCCGCGAACTCAGGCGCGGTTGCCTGGCATGTTCGCAGTGAGGTAGCGGATCAAGTCATCTGGGTTTCGTGACTGCATCATCAGCTCGCCGGGCCCTGTGAAGTTGAACACGAGACCCTCGCCGCTCTTGAGCGACTTCATCTTCGACTCGCTGGCCTTCTTCAGTTCCATCGTGACGCTTTCCGCGAACGCAACCATGTGGTTGGTGTCGACGATCACGGTCTGGCCCGCCTCGAGAGTGAACCGATCGAGCGCGCCATAGGTCGACAGCACGAGCTTGCCCTGCCCGCTCGCCCGCAGGAGGAACGCTCCTTCGCCACCGAGCATCGACTTCATGCCACCGAACTTGGTGTCGATGTCAACGCCCTGCTCGGCGCACAGGAACGAGCCCTTCTGAATCAACATCGGTGAGCCCTCGACGAGGTCGACCACGGCGACATCGCCAGGAAGTGACGCCGCAACGTCGATCCAACCGCCGCTCGGGCCAGCAGTCGCTGTGGTGATGAAAAGCGACTCGCCGCCCAGCACGCTGCGCTTCAGGCCCTTCATGAGACCGCCTTCGACCTTTGCGTCGAGGTCGATGTCTGCGGCCATCGCCATCATTGCGCCGCTCTCAAGACGAAGCGCCTCGTTGGGGCCGAGGAGTGCTCGGGCAACGCTGAATGACGGATTGTGGCGAGTCTGAATGTCCATTGTTTGACACTACCCATCGACGAGTCGGTCTGCGTTCCACTGCCGTCAGCCGGGTCAGGTCGCCGTCAACGTCAGTCGACCAGGCGCAAGCCTGACGGAGTCATGCTTGGCGCGGCCTGCGGCAAATCGACAACAAACTCGGTGCGATGCGCGGGGAAAAGGTGCTCGCTGACGAGGATCGGCTCGCCCTGGCGGTTTGTCGTGACACGCTGACACCGCAGCAGTGGTGATCCGACCGGGATACCGAGCAGCTTGGCATCGGCCGGCTCGGCCGAGTCGGCACCGATGGTCTGGGTGGCACCACGGAGTTCGATGTCGAGGAGTTCATAAAACGGCCGCTGCTCCACATCTTGGCGCGACAGATTTGCACCGAGATCGGCTGGGCACCACACCGTGACGACGGCAAACGGCTCACCGTCGGCCAGATTGACGCGCTTGACGCGTAGCACCTGGTCGGTCTTGAGGAACTTGCGGACTCGCGCCGGTGCTTGCTCGAATGCAAACTCGCTCACCTTGCGTTCGCTGATCTTGCCGACGCCCTCGACCTGCGACTCGATGGTTCCAAGTGACTCGAGGCGCTGGCGGACTGGCTCGACGGCCACGAACCAACCAAATCCCTGTCGGGCCGCGATCAGGCCGTCCTCTCGAACCAGTTCCAATGCGCGACGCACCGTGACACGTGAAGCTTCGAACTCTTTCGACATCTCGGCTTCAGACGGGAGCATCGAGCCGGGTGCTGCAACCATGGCCCGGCTACGGAGTTCCTCAGCAATCTCCTGGTAGCGAATCCGACGCGCCATCAGCGCATCCCGTCGCCGTCGACCTGGACCAGTTCGATTCGATTCCCGAACGGGTCGTCAACATGGCAACGAATCAGCCCCTCGATCTCCGTGTTCCAGGCCACGTCCAGTTTACGCGCCTCGACGAACTCGACCAGATTGTTCATCGTGAGCGCTGGATGAGCCTTGCGGGCAGGCACGAACGCAAACTCACCACCGATGTGGAGACGCACCTCGCCTGCCTCGAACCACGCTCCGCCGCGCTTGGCCAACTCGGCCGGCTTCGGAACCTCGACAAGCCCGAGGACATCGACATAGAAACCACGCGCCTCGTCTTCGGCACCGACCGGCGTCGCCAACTGCACGTGATCGATACCTACCCAGACGGGCTGCACCATCGAGTTGTCACTCATAACTGCACCCTATGACGATCGACACTGACTTGTCTACAACTTGTCTGCTAAGGTCAAACTCATGGCTTCCGTGAGTGCAACCACCCCTATCGAACTCGTCGAGCGTGTCTACGCCGCCCTGCCGGGCAACGTCCAGATCGGTCGCGACCGTCTGAATCGGCCGCTGACACTGACCGAGAAGATTCTCATCAACCACCTGGCCGATCCGGCGAACCAAGAACTCGAGCGCGGCGACAGCTACGCCGACTTCCATCCCGACCGAGTCGCCATGCAAGATGCAACGGCCCAGATGGCACTCCTGCAGTTCATGACCGCAGGTCTTCCCGAAGTCGCCGTGCCGTCGACCGTCCATTGCGACCACCTGATCCAGGCCAAGGTTGGCGCCAAGATCGACCTCGGTGTCGCCGTCGACACCAACGCCGAGGTGTACGACTTCCTCAAGTCGGTGAGCGCTAACTACGGCATCGGTTTCTGGGGCCCGGGCTCAGGCATCATCCACCAGGTCGTCCTCGAGAACTACGCGTTCCCGGGCGGCATGATGATCGGCACTGACAGCCACACCCCGAACGCCGGCGGCCTCGGCATGGTCGCCATCGGTGTGGGCGGCGCCGACGCTGTCGATGTCATGACTGGCTTTGCGTGGAACGTCAAATGGCCCAAGGTCATCGGCGTCAAGCTCACGGGCACGCTCTCCGACTGGAGCAGCCCGAAGGACGTCATCCTCGAAGTGGCTCGCCAGCTCACCGTCAAGGGTGGCACCGGTGCCATCGTCGAGTACTTCGGCCCCGGCGCCGACTCGATCTCGGCCACCGGCAAGGGCACCATCTGCAACATGGGTGCCGAGATCGGCGCCACCACCTCCCTGTTCGGCTACGACGCCAACATGGGGCAGTACCTCAAGGCCACTGGCCGCGAAGCCATTGCCGATGCCGCCGACAAGGTCATCGACCACCTCCGTCCCGACGACGGTGCCCTCTACGACCAGATCATCGAGATCAACCTCGACGATCTCAGGCCTCTGATCAACGGCCCGCACACCCCTGACCTCGCACACAAGGTCGGCGCCGGCGTCGGCGAAGCAGCCCGTGCCAACGATTGGCCGCTCGTGCCATCAGCAGCACTGATTGGTTCATGCACCAACTCGTCGTACGAAGACATCACGCGTGCAGCATCGATCGCTCGCCAGGCCGCAGCACGGGGACTCACCACCAAAATCGACTTGATGATCACACCGGGATCCGAGCAGACGCGGGCCACGATCGAGCGTGACGGCCTCCTGGCTGACCTCGAAGCCATCGGTGCCACCGTCCTGGCCAACGCGTGCGGCCCGTGCATCGGCCAGTGGAGCCGCCCCGAGGCGATTCTCAACCAGTCGAACACGATTGTCACCTCGTACAACCGCAACTTCCCGAAGCGCAACGACGGCTCTGCGAACACGCTGGCCTTCGTCACTTCGCCCGACACGGTGATGGCCATTGCACTGGCCGGTCGCCTCGACTTCGATCCGACCACCGACACGATCACTGCACCCGACGGCACCGAGGTTTCACTCAACGCTCCGGTCGGCCAGGTCCTACCCGACGCCGGTTACGACCCAGGCGAAGACACGTTCACCGCTCCCCCGGAAGACGGCCACGACGTCCCGATCGCCGTGAGCCCCACATCCGACCGCCTGCAACTGCTCGAGCCGTTCGAACCTGTTTCGCTCGATCGCTACAACGGCCTCCCGGTACTCGTCAAGGCCAAGGGCAAGTTCACGACCGACCACATCTCGATGGCCGGCCCGTGGCTCAAGTACCGAGGCCACCTCGAGAACATCTCAGGCAACCTCTACCTCGGTGCGGTCAGCGCATACGAGGGTTACGAGGTCGGGTTCGGCAAGAACCAGCTCACCGGCGAGACGCAGCGCTTCCCCGAGATCGCCAAGCAGTACCACGAGGCCAATCAGGCATGGATCGTCATTGGTGACGAGAACATGGGCGAAGGCTCCAGCCGAGAACATGCAGCTATGGAGCCCCGCTTCCGCATGGGCCTCGTTGCCATTGCGCGCAGCTTCGCTCGCATCCACGAGACCAACTTGAAGAAGCAGGGCATGGTCCCGCTGACGTTCACCAATCCAGCCGACTACGACAAGATCGGCGAAGACGATCGCATCAACGTGATCACGCTCCCGCCAGTTCCTGGCGAGAAGGTGCAGTGCGAAATCGTCAAGCCTGACGGCTCGATCGTGCCATTCGACTGCGACCATACGTTCAGCCCCGAGCAGGTCGAGTGGTTCAAGGCCGGTTCGGCACTCAACATCATCCGCCAGAAGTCGCAGGGCTGATTCTGCCGATCCTGCCAAGCAGTTCTTGGCCAAGCAGTTCTTGATGGCGTCGATGACCGGATACGACCGAGCAGTCGGGGTGATCTGGTCGATCGGCGTCATCATGTTCGTCGCGTCGATGATCGCCGGCGCCGTTCAGGTGTTCAGCAACTTCAGTAGCGAGATGGTGTTCCGATGGATCATGGCACTGTTCTTCCTCGGCGGATCGCTCGCCTGGCTCACCGCGTACTACCAGAGCGCACTGCGCCGCTTTTTTAAGCGCTGACCAGGCCGGGTGCCGACGATCTCTGGGCCCGGCACACCACCGATTCACACGCTGCAACCACCGCCGCAGTGAATGGCCCCCTTGCGATATGGCATGCCGCGTGGCCGCCCTCGATCATGTGCATCGACGCGTCGTCGATCGAGTCTGCGAGTGCGATCTGATGCGGCGTTGGAACGACCTCGTCGCGGCGGGTTCCGACGACCGCTGTGGGCACGTCGACCTCGCCAATCCAATCGGTCGAGTCGAAACGGCCGATCTCGCGCCCAGCGGCCAACACCTGGGGCCAATCATGTCGAACGATCTGTTCGATTGCCCATGCCCCATCACCGCGCCGTTCGAGAAGTCGCGACCATGCTGCCTGTGGCAACCTTCCGAGGGACCGGAATGGACCCACCGACGCCAGCGACGACGTGCCCTTGAGTACCGCAAACGCCGCTCGACGCGAGCTCGTGTGATTGAACCTGCGACTTGTCGCACAGAGTACGAGGCCGCTAACTCGCGCACGGTGGCGGCGCCAGATCAACGACGCGATGGGTCCGCCCATCGAGTAGCCGACAGGGATGAAGCGTTCGATATCAAGCGCATCGGCGAGCGCCACGGCGTCATCAGCGCAGTCTTCGAGGCGAAAACGCTCGGTTGCTTGCAAACCCTGTCCGTGGCCGCGATGGTCGAGGGCAACGACGCGGTATCGACGGGCCAGCGCTCATTAGCTACGGTTCCACGTGAGGTCCGCAGTCGACGCCCACCCGTGGAGCAGCATCACGACCGGTGCACCCGCCGGACCACTCGACTCATGCATGAAGGTGGCGCCGCGACCTGGGAGCTGTATGCGACACCCGGGAGGGAGTACGTCGGCGCGTCGGCGTCCCGTCGAGGCTGTGGTGCGCGATCCGGTCCCCGACGCAATGCCGAGCGGAAACATGGTTGCGGTAGCCATCACACGACCGCGATAGCCAGAGAGTGCGGGCCAGGCCACGACCACGTAGCTGTTGCATCCACTGATCGATCTCGGCGCTGGCGCATACCTATTTGTCGGCACCAGTGTGTCAGATCTTAAACGGGAGTTGACGGAACGCACCACGTACGAGGCTGGTGCCACCGGCATACACCCCGGCTGTTCAGCTTGTTCGGTGAAGGTTGTGTCCGTCGAACCAGTAGCAGTATCGGTGTCGGGCGGCGGGTCCCGACGGGATCTTCGTACCTGCTTCGCCAAAGTCGATCGTTTCGCCGACCTGGTCCCACAGGACGTCAACGTTCGGTGGCTGTTCGGCCCAGCTGGATTCACGGGCGCCGACAGGCAGGACGGCGTGCCGTCGGGTCTGATCAGATGGACGCCGAAAAACCTCCGTGAGCATGCGCTGAAGCATCTGAGTCCTCGCCGATGGTTGATGGAGATGACCGTGTTGAAGCAGTTGTCCTGCCAGTCATGTGGCCTGTTGGGGTTGCTCTCGGTGTCTGCCATACGCTTCCAATCCGGGCGCGTGCTGTTCGAGGTGACGTTCGAGATGGTCGCTGATCTCTTCGGAGTCTTGTGCTGCTCCGTTGATGAAGCTGGAGCGTCTTCGCCGGAGGACGTTGAGGCCAGTGACGTAGAGGCCAGGTGATTCTTCGACGATTCCTCCATCGTGGCGGACTCGACCTTTCCGGTCGATCACGGGCACGTCAAGCCATGAATAGTCGGGGCGATAACCGGTAGCCCACACAATGGTGCCGATCCCACTTGCGACCAGATCGAGTTCAAGACACGGCGTCAACGGAAGTCTGGTCGGGTCGAATCGCTCTGGCGGATCGCTGATGTCGAAGCCAGTCGCTGTTGCCCAATCATCGAAGCTCTGCAGCAATCGATTCATTTTGAGGTCGCCCATCAGACAGACATTGGCCAGCGACCCGGCGAACTGGGCGCGGCCATTGCTGATTCGCCCGAGTCGCCCGACCATCTTGACGCCACAATCGGTAAGGGAGTTGAGGTCGATAGAGCGGCGATCCGGCGTTCCGATGAGCTGAGGCGACGGCAGGTTCCGCGCTCGAACGAGATCGTCGACGTCGCTGTGGCGCTCGTCCGAGATACCGGCCGCGTCCATCCACCAGAAAACATCGCGGCCTCGATACACCCTCGGCATTCGTACGTGTTCGCCTACCGAGATCGTGACGTCCCGGCCAGATCGGCGGATTTCGTCTGCCAATTGGACACCGGTCGCCGATGCTCCGACGACGAGAACGCCACGGTCGTTCAGGAGTTCCGGTGACCGATAAGTCATGGGTGTAACTGTCTCTATCGATTCCGGCACCTCAGAGGCAATGCTGGGCACATTGGCGATGTTCGATCCCCCAGAAGCGATCACCACCGCTTTACACCTCCAGGACCCTTTGTCGGTCTCCACTCCGTAGCCACCCTGCACGGCTCCAACGCGAGTGACGGTCGTCAAAGAATGCACCGGTGCTGAGATCTTTTCGGCGTACGTGCTGATGAAATCGACGACTTCGGGCATCGTCATGAAGCTGTCAGGTTTGTCGCCGTCGTAGCCCATACCTGGGAGCTGGCTCTGCCAATTTGGAGTCAGGAGTCGCAGCGAGTCCCAACGTTCCGTGCGCCACGAGTTCGCCACCTCACCTCGTTCGAGCAGGATGTGTTCGATCGAACGTTCAGTGAGGCGGCGGCTCACGGAGAGGCCCGCATGCCCAGCGCCAATGATGACCACCGGAATGCGGCGGACGGATTCAGGCAAGAGGGTCACGCGAGCATGCACAGTTTTAGGCGACCCCGACGGTGACATTGGTCGGATTCGTGACCATGTCGTAGACAGCGGAGCGCTTCTGCGATTGAGCCACCAGGGCTTGAAGCTCCTCTGGTGTTGCATCAGCATCAATGTCGAATGAGACCGCGACGTCGGTGAACCCATTGCGGATATCCGGATCGGCGCCGAGAATCCCAAGAACGTTCATCTTTCCCTCGATGTTTGCTGTCACACTCCGGAGTTGGATCCCACGGTGCTGAGCAACGGATGCCACACCGGCGGTGAGGCAACTGGCGAGGGCAGCCAGCAGCACCTCGGGTGGCGTCGCGCCACGATCCTGAGAAGCGAAACACTCAGGGTGATCCGTGCCGAATGTGTAGGGGGTCGGATGGTTGTGGTCCTGACCGAGGCCAGAGAATCCGTCCACGGTCGTCTCGCTATATGTGCCATCGATCCACTTGCATTCTGCACGCCAGACAAATTCGGCAGCTTCGGGGGCCTGGCTCAACGCCTCACGTGCTCCAAGCAGCGCCTCCGTGTTGACTCCATTGTTAACCGGGTTTTCGGTGATCGTCATTTCAATTCCCTTTTCTGTTGTGTTGTGTTGGTTGAACTTGGCTTCGGCGACCTGCAGAGCTTCCGAGAGCGGTTATCGCTTGATCCCGACCTCAGGGTTTTCGCCCCGTGGCGATCGCGAATTCACCGGGCACCCGGTAGCCGTCGCTGCGTCGGTACTGAGCAATCGAGTCGAGATACTCGGAGTGAGCTGAGGCTTTGGTTTCATCATCGAAGCGGGCGTACGCCAATGCCACCGGCCCGCCGGCGAAAGCTGCACTGAGGGCTGCTTCGTCGGTGGCAAAATCGAGGGTGACGCAAATACGTTCTTCGACGACGTCGACGAATCCCTGATCAGACATGGTTCCGGTCAGAACGTTCGGTGCGCCCATTGCGAAGAACATCGGGCAGACATCTGATGCCACCCGGGCGTCGACGATTCCGAACAGGCTGGCCCATCCGCAGTTGCGCCGTTCGCCCCACACGCTGAGCGCAACTCTGCCGCCGGGACGCAGCCTCTGATAGAGCTGGGCGATGGCTTGAACAGGATCGGGGACGTACATCAACCCGAGAGCGCACACCGCCACATCAAATTGTTCCTCGGTGGCCAAGGCCTCGGCGTTACAAGCAACAGTTTCGATGTTCGTGAGACCTGCTGCGTCAGCCGCAATGTTCAATTGGGCCAACATCTTCTTGCTGATGTCGGTCGCAAATACTCGGCCATTGCGGGCCCGTTCGGCGACAGCGAGCGTGATCAAACCTGTGCCGCTCGCCGCTTCGATGACCGACTCGCCGGGTTGCACATCGGCACAGGCCAGCAGGTTGTTGGTGGCGGGTTGCAACTGGCGGAACCAGGATTCCTCGTAGTCCGCCGCCGCGATATCCCAGCCGCGGCGTTGGACCAAGAGTTGGAGCTTGGCATCCATGTGCGACTAACGCCCGCTGCCGGTGGCGTCCACCCCAGACGCAGATGCAGAACGGTGAATCGCAACGGTCTTGCGCATGCTGTTGAAGTTGGAGATCGCGTCGAGGACCGGGCTGAGATTGTCGGCCTCCATTGTGACCCGAGCAAGATCGGCCTCAGCAGCATCGCTGTGCAGTTCAACGTGGTAGTGGATCTCGTCGTAGCCGGGGCGTTGCTCCGAGTCAAGATCCAAATGACCGACGAGAGCGGCCTGGCACGTGACTGTCACCGTCACCGAGTCAACGGCCACACCGAGGCGACACGCCCGGATCTTGTAGCCCATTGCCAAGCAGGTTCCGAGGGAGGCCCGCATGAGTGCGCCGGGGCTACAAGCCGACCCGGCGCCGCCGAGAACTGCTGGCAGGTCGGACACCGTCACCCAATCGCCCTCGACCGTCTCGCATCTGACGCCCTCGGTAAGCGTGGTCACCGAGATGTCAGGGTCGGTACCGACGTCAGGTTTCCGGGCGACGATTCCCTCGATCCGAATTCGTCCGGCGAGGATTTCTTGGTCGGTCTGGGCCGTCAGTTCTACGAGCTGGTTGGTCATAGACCAGAGACTCGACAGTCGCCGTGTGACGCGGCGTGTGCTCCCCGAAACTTATTTTGGGGTGGGGGCCCTACGGTCCCGGACTGCCATGCCCGACAAGAGATCTCGAGCAAGATCAGCGTGATAATCGAGTTGCTTTGTGGCGGAATGGTGCAGCAACTGCTGGCCCTTCAACCGTGCATGGTCCAGGTGGCCATGGCCAATCGCCAACTCGACCTCAGATTCCAGCACCCAAGCCTCAACCCACATCCAGGTGTCGGTCACGCGAGTGCAGCGATCCACGGCATCGTTCAGCCATCCATAGGCAGTTACGGAATCGACCTCGCACTGGTATGTCAACCCGATGCCTCGTGCGGCAAGACCTTCCCAACACGGATCAGCAAGCTGGCAACAACCAGCAAAGACCAGTTCAAGGTCGGCGCGAATCTGTAGATGGTCGCGCCCTTGGAGCCGGTCGAGTTCGAGCAAAAGAATCTCGATGAGCGGCCGAAACGCCAACCATTTTTCTTCAATGGCGATCGGAAGCGACCGCACGAGCAACAAGCGAGCCTCGTCGTATCGATGCAGACCCATCAAGGTGCGGGCCTTGAACGTCATGGCCCAGGCGCGGTCGCGTTGCGAATCAGAGCGCTCGGCAGATTCGATTGACTCGTCACCAAGCACGAGAGCATCTCCAAAGCGGCCCCAATCGGCGAGGTTGGTGCCTTTGAACGACGAAATACTGCTCTGCAATTCGGGCAACTCGGCTGCTGCATCGCCAGCGCGTTCAAGAAAGCCTGCCGCTGCATTGCGACGCCCGGCGAGAAGCTCGACGTAACCCAGTTCCATGAGTGCCATGGCCGCAGTAGCCGGGTCTGATGCTGCGACGGCTGATTCCACCGCACTGTGCAGCGCCAAAGACCCTTCGTCATCGAACCCCCGAATGCCGTGGATCAACGCTGAGCCCAGAACACCCTGACACTTTCCATAGAGTTGCTCGTCCTTGCTCGCTTCAGCTTCGGCCACTGCCTGACGAAGACATTCGATGCCAGCGTCGATGGCACCAGCGTCGACGGCTGTGGTGCCAGCTTCGAGCAGCGTGAGGGCAGAGGACTTATGAGACACGCCAGGTGGACGGTCGACGACTTTTGTTCGAAGTGCCAGGGCGACTGCCAGGCTTGGTCTTATTCCGAGTTCCACCTCAAAAAGATGTTCGCATGCTGCGACGCGGTCTCGTGCGCCTTTGCCGTCGCCAGATACCACCAGCGACTTGACCAACAAGATGTGGCCACTTTCTTCGAGCGGCGCTCGCGCCACCAACTCGCGAGCGTACGAGGCAGCGAGAGTTCCATCGTCTTCCGTGAGCGCCTGCATGGTTGCGGTGTGGAGGGCAGCTTCAACCTGGCTGGCCGCCCGCCACCGTTCTACAGACAGCCAAACGTCGAACTCGGCGCTCCACGCGACGTCAACGCCTTCGAGTAGTTGTCCGGGGATTTCGAGGAGATTCACCACGAGCTGGTCCAAGTGCAAAACATCCACCTGGAGCGACGGGCCAAGGTTCGCCTCAACAGGGTCGTTGCGGAACGAATTGGGGTCGCCTATTGAGCGCCGAATTTGGGCCAGCGCCCACCGCAAAGCCCCCATGGGATCATTGGCGGTTGCGTAGAGTTCCTCAGCCAAGCGCCGGCGGGACACAGGAGCGTCAGTGAGCAAAATTCGAGCAATCAGTCCCCAGGTCTTCTTGCCCCGAACGTGGATTTTTTCCCCCTGTTGATCGGTGATTGTGGGCGGTCCCAAGAGTTCCACGAGCATTTTCGGACCCTAGTTGCGAAGCTGACCGCTAGGTGACAACAGACGTCGTGCGGAAAAGTGAAGCCACGAGACAGGAGTCCACGACACCAGCAACTCGTCGATGTGTTCAACGCCACAACGAGGGCGACCCGAAACGCTCGCTGAGTTGCCACGATTGATTACCAGAGCTCAAGGACGGTCGAACATGACTCCCGAGGACCAGCGGACACACCCTGTAGAGAATTCCGACGTGGCCGCCTCGCAAGAAGCGGATCTGACGCCGCCAGAGACTCACCGATCTGCGGCGCTCGAGACGCCGGTGACTCGGGCCTTGAAGGACCGTCCACCACTCGGACCGATAGAGCGTCTTGACCACGATGCGCTGTTGGCCAATCAGCAATCGGAGCTCGCTGCCGCTCGCCGGTCCTCCACAGCGAGTTCTCGGGCGCTGTTTGCGGTGATGGACCTGGTGTACGGCAAAGAGCGCACGCTAGAGAAGTTCCGGGTGCTTGAAGTCGTTGCGCGCGTTCCGTATCAGTCCTGGGAGAGCGTGGCCTATGTCGCCATGACGCACACCTCGAAGAACCCTGACTTTGCGCGACGCGTCTATGACCGAGCGCGCATCGCCCGCGCCGAACAAGACAACGAGCAATGGCATCTACTGATCCTCGAGGAGCTCACGCGTGACCAACGCCGTCCGTGGCTCAAAGGCCGCATCATTCCTCAGATCCTGGCACTGTCGTACTACCAGCTGTCGTGGATCCTGTTTGTGGTCCGGCCGAAGCGGAGTTACCAGCTGAACGCTGACTTCGAAGACCATGCCGCCCACGAGTACGCTCTTCTGATCCAGGAACACCCCGAGTGGGAGACGACCCCATTCGAGAGTCAGTTCCAAGGCGAGTTCGGTGCCTACGACAGCCTGGCCGACATGTTCCGCCAGATCGGTTACGACGAAGCTCTACATCGCCAAGAGAGCGAAATCATGATGACCCAGCCTCGTTTCGCCTGACACGAGGGGTCGCATCACCGAGGGCCGCGACCATCAAGACGATTGAGATCGGCCACGACATTGATGCGGCGCACGACCCAAAGTGGGCGCGACTCGCTGCGTCCAGCACGAGGCCGGCCTGCGGTCCACGATCGCCCCGCCTCGATCACCGACCGCTGGCGTTCGCCCAACCGGTCAGGCGCGGCGGCTGGATTCGACGTCGTTGAGGTCGAGGTGATTGCGCATGTACTGGTTGAGTGCATTGCTCTGAGGCACGTAGTCCCAGGCCTCGAACCGGCCCTGACGTAACGCTCGGTCAACCGTCGCCCGGGCCTCCTGGTTCGAACGGACTGCGGCGTCAATCGCTGGTGCATCCCAACGATCAGCCACCTCCGCTGCGAACGCAGCAGCAACATCGGCATGTTCGGGGTCGGCTGCCAGATTGCTCAGCTCTGACGGATCGACGGCCACGTTAAAGAGTTGCGGCGGGTCGGCGAGCGACGACACGTACTTCCAATCGCCTCGGCGGATCATGAAGATTGGGGCCACAGCACCCTCGCCGAGATACTCCCCCACGACAGTCTTGTCGACGCCACCGTCGAGCACGCTGCGGCCATCCATCGTTGCCGGCACATCGACACCTGCGAGGTCGAGCATGGTTGGGGCGATGTCGAGCAGGCCGACGTGCTCGTCGATCCGCTCACCGCCAGGGACGCCGGGCTGGCGGACAATCAGCGGGATCCGCGCGCTGTGCTCGAAGAAGCTCATCTTGTACCAGAGGCCACGCTCGCCGAGCATGTCGCCGTGGTCACCCGTGAAGATCACCACGGTGTTGTCGGCCATGCCGTGCCGGTCGAGCGTGTCGAGCATCTCACCAATGTGGTGATCGACAAAGCTGATGTTGGCCAAGTACGCGTGGCGGGCGTTGCGGATCTGCTCGTCGCTGATCTCGGTGGCGTCAGCCGCAATCACATGGCGGAGGCGCCGGCTGTGCGGGTCGTTCTCGTCGTCCGCGATCGGGGCGACCGACGGCATCGGAATGGAATCGTGATCGTAGAGATCCCAGAACTGCTGGCGCGCGATGTACGGATCGTGCGGATGCGTGAACGATGCCGTCATCATCCACGGACGCGTGTCGGCAGTCCGTGCTAGGTCGCGCAACTTGCGGATGCTGTGATGCGCAACGTCATCGTCGTAGTCGAGCTGGTTCGACACGTCAGCGATGCCAGCGTGCACCACCGAATCCATGTTGTGGAACCACCAGTCGAACCGGCCGTCAGCGTCGCCCCAGTTGGGCGTCCATCCGAAGTCGGCCGGGTAGATGTCGGTCGTCAGCCGCTCTTCGTAGCCGTGCAACTGGTCGGCACCAACGAAGTGCATCTTGCCGACGAGCGAGGTCTGGTAGCCCGCGGATCGCAAGTAGTGAGCGAAGGTCGGAATGCTCGACGTGAACTCCGATGCGTTGTCGTACGCACCGATCTTGCTGTTGAGCTGGCCGCTCATCATCGCGAAGCGAGCAGGCGCACACAGCGGACTGTTGCTGTACGCACTGGTGAAGGTCGTGCCTGTAGCGGCAAGCCGATCGATGTTCGGCGTGATCGCCGGGCCACCGTGGATCGACAGGAACGGAGCCGACAACTGATCGGCCATGATCAGCAGAATGTTTGGCTGCCCTCCCATCGAAGCAGCCGCAGATTCTGTCATCGACGCCCACCTTCGAGGGCTGTACCGCGGTACACCTCGGTGTGGTCCGGCGGCAGCGGGTCGTTGCCAAGAATCAGGTCGGCAGCCTTCTCGGCGATCATCATCGTCGGTGCGTAGGTATTGCCGTTACTGACGTTGGGCATACAACCCGCGTCGACAACCCGCAGGCCCTCGGTGCCGTAGACCTTCATCGAGTTCGGATCGAGCACCGCCATTGGGTCGTCGGCGCCGCCGATCTTGGTCGTGCACGATGGGTGCAACGCTGTCTCGGAGTCTTTGGCGACCCAGTCCATGATCTCTTGATCCGTCTCGACGGAGGGCCCGGGTGAGATCTCACCGGCGTTCATCGGCTCGAATGCGGGCTGGGTCAAAATCTTGCGCGCGGTGCGAACCGCTTCGATCCATTCACGCCGATCTTGCTCAGTGCTGAGGTAGTTGAACTGCACAGCCGGATGCTGGCGCGGATCACGCGTCGTAATCTTCACCGTGCCGCGAGCGTCGGAATACATCGGGCCCACATGCACCTGATAACCATGCTCGATCTTGGCGTCGCTGCCGTCAGGCCTACTGGGCGACGACCCGTCGTAACGGATCGCGATCGGCAGGAAGTGGAACATCAGGTTCGGATACGACTCGGTCGGGTTGCTCTTGACGAAAGCGCCGGCCTCGAAATGATTCGACGAACCCGGCCCCCGACGGAACAGCCACTGCAGGCCGATCCACGGCTTCTTCCAGTGCGCGAGGTGCGGCTGGATCGACACCGGCAGCTTCGACTCGTACTGGATGTACACCTCGAGATGATCCTGCAGATTCTCCCCCACGCCAGGCACGTGTGCCACGACGGGAATGCCGAGTGATTCGAGATGCTCACGATCACCAACGCCCGAAAGCTGCAGGAGCTGTGGGCTGTTGAAGGCGCCACCACACAGGATGACTTCCTTGCCATCGATCGTCTGCTTCTTCTTGCGGAAGCCGACTTCGACGTCTACACCCGTGGCCCGATTGCCGTCGAAGTTGACCTTGCTGACCTGCGCCCGCGTCATCAGCGTCAGGTTCGGACGGTCGAGGACGGGATGCAGATACGCGCGGGCAGCACTGAGGCGACGTCCACGCGACACGTTCTTATCGAACGGTGCAAACCCCTCCTGGCGATAGCCGTTGACATCGTCGGTGCGGTTGAAGCCAGCTTCAACACCCGCCTTGAGCCACGCATCGAACAGTGCGTTGTTGGCCGGGCCGCGCTCCAATTTGAGCGGTCCGCCGTCGCCGCGCAGGCCCGGATGTTCCGGCTCCTCGCCGGCCAAGCAGTTCTCCATTCGCTTGAAGTACGGCAGGCAGTGCGCCCAATCCCAATTCTCCAAGCCGGGCAGTTCGCCCCACTTGTCGTAGTCCATCGGGTTGCCCCGCTGGAAGATCATGCCGTTGATGCTCGACGAGCCACCTAACACCTTGCCGCGAGCGTGGTACACCCGTCGACCGTCCATGAATGGCTCAGGCTCGGACTCGTACTTCCAGTCGTAGAAGCGACTCCCAATGGGGAAGGCCAGCGCCGCGGGCATGTGGATGAATACATCCCATTTCCAGTCGCGACGACCTGCTTCGATCACAAGGACTTCGTTGGACGGGTCGGCACTTAAACGGTTGGCAAGCGCACAACCTGCAGAGCCGCCGCCGACGATGATGTAGTCATACACACTTCCAGTGTGCCAGCCGGGCGGCTGCCCACCGTCCCGAACGCGTACTCGAACCCGATTTTCACCTGACGTCGTCCACACGCCATAGGTTCACGCACATGGATCTGCAGTACGCACTTCGCACCAACGGCACCGTTCGCTCGTTCAAGGACGAGCCGGTCGGGCTCGACACCGTCGCGGCGATCCTCGATGATGCCCGGTTCGCTCCGTCAGGTGGCAACGGCCAGCCCTGGCGCGTCGCTGTCATCGAGGATCGACCATTACGACGGGGCCTCGCCGACCTGATGCAGCCGGTGTGGGACGAGTACCTCGAGATCCGGATGGCAGGCGGCCAGCCGTACACAGTTGTGGGATACGAGACGCCAGACAAGATCACACCTGACAAGCCCAACGAACTCCTGAACAACATCGACTCGGTGCCGGTTGTGCTGGCCATTGCAGCCGATCTCGGCAAAATCGCGATGATGGACGCCAACCTCGAGCGTCCACCGATGACCGGTGGTGGGTCGATCTACCCGTTCTGTTGGAACCTCATGCTGTCGGCGCGACATCACGGCCTCGGCGGCGTGATGACCACCTTCCTCAGTCGTCGCGAACCTGAAGCCGCCAGCCTCCTCGGCCTCCCGAAAGACCATGCGCTCGTTGCGACGATCTTCCTCGGTCGCCCCGTCAAGCAGCCCACGCGACTCAACCGTGAGCCAGTCGAATCGTTCGCGACAATCGACGGGTTCGACGGCGCTCCGCTGCACACGCCCGCCAACTGACACGACGTAGCCCGGCCGCAGAAGTGGCAGAAGTGGCAGAATGACAGCGTGACCCAGCAGTCCACAGCACCGTCGACCGCCCATTTGGTGAGCCGCTACGTCCGCGCGTCGCTCCCACAGCGGATCGGGGCAATCATGGTCGACGGCATGTTGTTCTGTGTGCTCGTCCTCGTTCCTGCGTGGATCACCTCGTGGGGGTTTGGCCCCGGCGGCATGACCGGTTGTGACCTCACCACCACGAACCTTGATCGCGAATGCATCATCTCCGCCGAGGCGTTACGTTTCACCCGTATCGCGTTCTACGCGCTCTCCGCGCTGTGGGTCCTCTGGTACAGCCGGTCGATCTCACAGGGCGCGTCCGTCGGTAAACGGTCGACCGAGATCATGGTGATCGATGCAAAAACCGGCGAGACGATCTCATTCCGCCGCGCGGTGCTCCGCACGCTGCTGTCAGCGGTGAGCTTCCTGTTCTTCTTCGTCGGGATGCTCGTGGCGATCACCAACCGAGAACGTCGCGCCGCTCATGACCTGATCATGGGCACCCGCGTGATCAGCCCGTAGGGCTAGAGAGCGGTTGGCCAGGGAGCGGTTAGGCCGAACTGCCTACTCGAAGTCCCAGTCGTACGGGATGTTGTCGTCGCCGCGGTACTGCTCGGCGGCATGTGCCTTGGCGTTCTCAATGAACCGCTTGACCTTCATTGGGTCTTTTCTGCCCGGCTCTTTCTCGACGCCACTCGCGACGTCGACCCCCCACGGCCGCACTTCCTCGACGGCGTTCCCGACGTTCTCGGGGGTGAGGCCCCCGGCAAGAATCAGCTTCATCGAGTCGGGCGCGTCGCCAGCGATCGACCAGTCGAACACCGTGCCGCTGCCTGGGCTCGGCGCGTCGAGCAGCAGCATGTCGGTGCCGTAGCGATCGGCATTCGGAAGGTTCTCGTCGTCAGACGCGAATGCCTTGATCACCCAGCGGAAATGGCCTGCGATCTCTTTGGTTTGGGCTGGAGTCTCACGGCCGTGCAGTTGGATCGCCTTCAGGCCGGCCTTGTGGGCGATCTCGATAACGCGCGACGGGTGCTCGTTACGAAACACGCCGACGGTCAAGATTTCAGGCGGCAGCCGGCGGGTGATGTCGTAAACCTTCTGCGGCGCAACCTGTCGGGTCGACGGCGCAAAAATGAAGCCGACCGCGTCAGCGCCCATTGCTACCGACAGCAGCGCGTCGTCTTCGTTGGTAATACCGCAGATCTTCACGAACATGAGATCTCGAACGGTACTTGCACCAGCACCCGTGCGTCGGTATCTGTTTCGTGGCAGTCTCAACTTATGACACGCCTGGACCAGGTCGACCTTTCTGCATCACTCCAGAAAGATGAGTACGAGGAACGGCTGGCTGCTGGCCAGCGGCGCTTCGAAGAACTCCGGCTGCACCTCGGCGGGCAAACCAACGGCGGGAACGTGGGCCCCGGCCTCCTCGTTGTCCTCGAGGGTTCCGACGCTGGCGGCAAGGGCGGAGCGATCAAACGACTTGTTCAACCGCTCGATCCCCGGCATTACAGCGTATATAGCTATGCCGCACCGAGTTCACGCGAGCTCCGCCACCACTTTCTTTGGCGGTTCTGGAGCAAGGTCCCAGGCCGTGGTGGCATGTGTGTGTTCGACCGCAGCTGGTACGGCCGAGTGCTCGTCGAACGGGTCGAAGAGTTTGCGACCGTTCAGGAGTGGAACCGGGCGTATGACGAGATTGTCAACTTTGAGCGCGGCCTTGCTGTCGAGGGAACCATCATTGTCAAGTTCTGGATGCATGTCAGCCCCGACGAACAACTCGAGCGGTTCAACAGCCGCAAAGAGGACCCCCTCCGGAAGTGGAAGCTCACGGACGAAGACTGGCGGAATCGCGAGAAGCGCGATCTCTACGACGAGGCCGCCGAGGACATGTTCGAGCGCACCGACCACGCCGCCGCCCCGTGGCATCTGGTTGCAGGCGACCAAAAGAAGTGGGCCCGCATCGCCGTGCTCGAAACAACGATCAAGCGCATCGAGCACGGCCTCGAACTCTGGAACTCCCAGTAACGCTGCCACACCGCTGTCACACTTTGGTCTGACCGGAGCGTGACAAGCCAGAGGGCGCGGTGTTGGGCTCGGCGCTTACCGAAGGACGCTGGTCAGGAGCAGGCTGGTCTCGCTGTTGACGACGCCTTCGACCGATCGAATCTGGACGAGGACGCGGTCAAAGCTCGCCAACGAGTTGGTGCGGATCTCAGCAACAAGGTCCCAGCCGCCGTTCGTCGTGTGCAACGTCTGCAACTCCGGGATGCCACGAAGTCGCTTGATGACGTCTTCGGTCGTGCGGCCTTCGACCTCGATCAGCGACACGGCCCGAACAGACTGCGGGTCATGGTCTTCACGGACCCGCACGGTGAAGCCGAGCACCGTGCCTGACTCTTGGAGTCGATCGAGCCGGCTGTTGATCGTTGCCCGGGTCACGCCGAGCCGGCGAGCAAGCGTCGTTACCGGCTCTCGCCCATCGGCGCGAAGCGCCGAAATCAACTGTTGATCGAGGTCGTCCAGCTCCTGCATGGACATAATGCTAGATTAGTTGGGACATATTGCTTACTCAAGTAGCCATATTGCCACATTTATCTCATTGCTCCTGCACATTGCCTAGTCGTACCGTGGGCTTATGACCGACACTGCTGTTCGATTCGTTGACGTAAAGAACATCACTCGCTGGGCATCAGAGCAAGGTGTTGAGAACATCGTCCTCGGCATGATCGATTACATCGAGGCCGACTTCCGGCGCTGGCCCGTCTTCGACAAGTGCGCTCGTGTCGGCAGCCACTCCGATGTTGGTGTGATCGAATTGATGCCAACGAGCGACGGCCAGGAATACGGCTTTAAGTACGTGAACGGTCACCCGTCAAACCCCGCCAGCGGCCACCAGACCGTCACGGCGTTCGGCGTGCTCGCTGATGTCGCCACCGGCTATCCGACCTTCTGGTCGGAGATGACCGTGCTGACCGCCCTCCGCACGGCTGCTACGTCGGCCATGGTCGCAAAACGTCTCGCACGGCCCGACAGCGCCACGCTCGCCCTGATCGGCAACGGCACCCAGTCTGAGTTCCAAGCGCTTGCGATGCGTGCAGCGCTCGGCATCAACTCCCTGCGGATCTGGGACACCGACCCCGCAGCGATGAAGAAGTTTGTCGACAACGCCGAGCCGCTCGGTTTCGACGTGTACGTCGCAACGAGCGCCCACGACGCAGTGCGCGGCGCCGACATCGTCACCACGTGCACCGCCGACAAGGCCAGCGCCACCATCCTCACGGCCGACATGATCGAGCCGGGAATGCACATCAACGCCATCGGCGGCGACTGCCCCGGCAAGACCGAACTCGATGCTGAGATTCTCACGATGGGCGACGTCTTCGTCGAGTTCCCCGAGCAGACATGGATCGAGGGCGAGATCCAGCAGATGCCGGCCGACTTCCCGATCACCGAATTGTGGAAGGTCTTCATCGACGAAGCAGCAGGCCGCACCTCCCCAGACCAAGTCACGATTTTCGACTCCGTCGGCTTCGCCATCGAAGACTTCGCCGCGCTGCGCTACCTCCGTGACGCCGTCGACGGCACTGACTTCTATGCACTCGTGGATCTCATCGCCAATCCTTCCGACCCGAAGAACCTCTTCGGCCTCGTCGCTGACGCCCGGGTCCCCGTGCTGTCTGGCGGTGCGTGATGATCCAGGCGCCAAGCGCCGTGGTGATGGTCCGCCCCCATCACTTCTCCCCCAACCCCGACACAGCGGCCGATAATTCGTTCCAAGCATTCGACGAGCATCGATCAGCCATCGAGATCGCTGCTGACGCAGAGCGTGAAGTCACCACGGCGGCCGAAACGCTCCGGGCCGTCGGTGTTGACGTGCACCTGTTCGACGACTACGAGGCCTCGCGGCCAGACAGCGTCTTCCCAAACAACTGGTTCTCAACACACTCGGGTGGCCACGTCGCCATATATCCCATGTACTCCCCGAGCCGTCGGACCGAGCGTCGTGTCGACGTCATCGACACGCTCAAAGAGAAATTCCGAGTCCAAGACGTCATCGACTACTCAGGGCTCGAACACGACAACGTGTTCCTCGAAGGCACCGGCGCCATGGTCCTCGACCACGTCACCCGGGTGGCCTATGCAGCCCGATCCAACCGTGCAAACCCGATCGCATTGGAACGATTCTGCACCAACTTCGGCTATGAACCAATGGCGTTTGACGCAACGAACGAAGCTGGCGTGCCCGTGTATCACACCAACGTGATGATGGCGATCGCCACCGATTTCGTCATGGTCGGCCTCGACATGATCGCCGACGCCCAACGTCGGCGCGAAGTGATCGAACGCCTCACCTCGCCGGGTCGAGCCGTCGTCGGCCTCAGCTACGAGCAGATCAACAACTTCGCCGGGAACGCCATCGAACTCCGCGGTCGAGACGGCCGTGTTCTGGCACTCTCTCAGCGGGCCTACGACAGCCTGCGCGACGAACAGCGCGACGTGATCAGTAGGAGCTGCACCTTGCTCCCCCTCGACGTACCGACAATCGAACTCGCTGGCGGCAGCGTGCGCTGCATGATCGCTGGCATTCACCTCGACCGACGCCCAGTCGCAGCACCACTCCAAAAATCAGCCTGACCAGACGACCTGGTGCCAGGCACCATGTCGTCTTCCAAGCGCAACGTTTGCATTTGTTGCGCGAGACTGGCGCGATGAAGAATTTCCGTGGCACCACCGCAGCGATCACCGGGGCCGGCTCGGGTATCGGGCGGGCGCTGGCTATCGATCTCGCTCAGCGCGGCGCAAGCCTGGCGCTCAGCGACGTCGACGATTCCGGCCTCGCCGAGACCGTTGGCCTCTGCGAAGGTCATGCCGTCAAGGTCACGTCGCAGCATCTCGACGTTGCCGACCGCGCTGCAATGTTCGCATGGGCTGACGATGTCGCCGACCAGCACGACGGCGTGAACATGATCGTGAATAACGCTGGCGTCACGCTCGGCGCCACGTTTGAAGGGTCGTCAATCGAGGATTTCGAGTGGTTGATGAATATCAACTTCTGGGGCGTCGTTCACGGCACCCAGGCGTTCCTGCCGCATCTCCGCGCCGCCGGCGCTGTGGGTCCAGAACACGGCCATGTCGTCAACATTTCCAGCGTGTTCGGGCTGGTGTCGATTCCGGGCCAGTCCGCGTACAACGCCGCGAAGTTCGCTGTTCGCGGCTTTACCGATGCACTCCGTATTGAGCTGGAAATCGAGCGTGCCCCCGTTTCTACGACCACCATCCACCCGGGCGGCATCAAGACCAACATCGCCCGCAACGCCCGACTCACCGACAGCATCCACGACGTCGGTGCCGAGGCAAGCGACTTCACCACAGAGTTCGACAAGCTGGCCCGGACCACTCCGGAGAAGGCCGCTCATCAGATCCTCAAGGCAGTCGAGCGCAACCGACGCCGAGCATTGATTGGCCCCGACGCCGTTCTCTTCGACATCGCATCACGTCTGCCCGCTGGGCTGTATCAGCGTGCGCTGGTCGCCAGCGGCCGACGCCAACTGAAGTAGCCACAACACGACGTGGCCGCCGGGCGCCACGGTCAGCTAGCTGGGTATTCCGCCGTCGACCATGACCACGGTCGACTTCGCATACTGTCGGCGCAGTTCCTTGACCGGGGCGTACTCGTCGCTGTCAAGAAATGCGTTTGCTGACGTCAAATCGGGAAACGAGATGATGACCAGCCGAGTCGGTGACCAGAGATCGTCGTCATCGACCCGCAACTCTCCGCCGCGCACCAGGTATTCGCCGCCGAACTTCTCGGCGATTGGGCGGGCCAACGCCTTGTACTGCTCGTAGCCGACCCGGTCGTGTACATCGGTGTCGGCGATCAGATACGCGGTCATCACCTGATCTTGGCATGCGACAGCGCACGTCCGAGCTTCTACAAGGTTTTCGGGTAATAGCTGCCAACTGCTCGCGACGAAACTTCTGAACGGAAGTCGGAATCGAACGGCCACGCATCTTCTTCGCCCATGACGGGGCCCTGCACGAAGCGGCCATAGTCGCCACCGACGCGTTCCTGACCGAACAGCGACCAAGCCTGACGCTTGTAGGTCCAGTTATCGGGTTGCAGGCGATGGCATGCATTGAAGTGCTCAATCGCGGCATCACGGTCGCCCGCTCGCCAGAGATGATTGGCCAGCTCGAAGTGCGCAGCTCCCTTGGACATGGCGGCGTCGCGCGGCTCCGACCGGGCCACCACTTCGTCAGGCGACATCACGAACCCACTCGCGTCACCGTTAGCCACCCAGTCGCGGATTGCATCCGGGTAGGACATGCGATCCTGGCCTGAACCGAGCACAGCCCACATACCGGGGCCATCTTCGGGCGCGTCGGGCGCGCCGTGGGCGCGACCAAGTTCAGGCATCCCGTCGCGCATCTCCTTCGGGAATTCTTGTCGGCCTCCGGGCCAGCCCGGCTCGGGCGGACGGACGATAATTCCTGCCTCATCAATCCACACGACGTTGGGGATATTGACAACGCCGAAAAGAGCGTCCATCTGGTGCGTCGGATCGAGTAGTGAAGGGTGTTCCGGCGACGCTGCTTCGATGTACCGACGCGACGCTTCGGGGCCGCTCAGTTCGAGGGAGACCGTGACGATCTCAAGGCCGTCGTCGTGGAGTTCATTGCGGAGTGCCTGCCAACCTGGCAGATCAAATGAGCAACCTCAATATGGCGCCCAGGAGACGACGACAACCTTCTGGCCCTGCAGCGACGACAGCCTGAACTCATTCCCGTCAAGGTCGCTCAGCACCAGTTCAGGGGCCTGCGCAGTGGCCAGGGCTCGGTCGCCGATCGACTCGGGGCCGATCGCTGTGAGCCCGCTCGACTCGTCGGTCACGATGGCCATGCCGAGCCGGGCAGCGGTAGACGTGAGATCAAAGCCGGAGTCAGCCGATCCCAACGGAACGCACACCTCGGCTTTGCAGGCCCCTTGGGGCTTGATGTCCCACCCGGTGCCGTCCCGGAATTCAGCGGGGGTGATGTCGAGCGTCCGTGTCAGCATCCGACGACCGTAGTTGCCAACGGGTTTAACGGGTGCGCCGACCGGGTAAGTAATCGTTATGGCCGAAATCATCGACACGAACTACACACCAGCTACCGACGTACTCGGAGTAGGACCTGACGATGGCGTCGTCCGCCAGATCATCATCGAGAAGCACGTTCACACACAGGTCCAGGAACCAAAGAGCAGTGTCCCGGCGTTTCTCGCTGGCTTCTTGACAGCAGGGCTCCTCGCTGCAATCGGCGCGATCACGTTTCTCGCCGTGTCCGACGCCGACGACGACGGCAACTTGAACTTCGATGTCCCGACGGTCGACCTGCAGATCGACGAGTGAGCCTGGGGCCCTCGCCCTATTTTGCTGCTGCCTCAGCCGATAAGTTGGATGAGCGCCTGCTTCGGGTCTGCGCTCATGATGAGCGTTTCGCCGACCAGTACTGCGTCGTAGCCAGCAGCTTCGAGCATCCGAGCGTCTTCGCCACCGCGCACGCCCGACTCGGCAACCTTGATCGCATGATCGGGAATCACGCCACCCATTCGGATGGCCCTTTCGTGGTCGACCTGGAAGGTGACGAGGTCGCGCTGATTGACCCCGACGAGGGTTGCCTCGGCTTCGAGGGCGTGCTCGAGTTCAGCTTCGTCGTGAATCTCAACCAACACATCGAGCCCAATCTGGGTGGCGAGCGCATGGAACCCGGCGAGTTCGGCCGAATCAAGCGCAGCGGCGATCAAAAGCACACAGTCGGCACCCATCAGCCGGGCATCGAGCACATCACGTTCACTGACCGTGAAGTCTTTGCGAATCACCGGTAGCGCACAGGCGTTGCGGGCAGCTTGCAGGTCAGTAACCGAGCCGCCGAAGCTCTCGACGTCGGTCAGCACCGAAAGACACGACGCTCCGCCAGCCTCGTATACCTTCGCCCACTCGGCTGGGTCGAGGCCGATGTTCAGATCGCCTTTCGACGGCGAGCGACGCTTGATCTCGGCGATGACACCGAGCTTGGTGCTGTCGACCAGCGCAGAGCGGAATCCGCGCGCCGCTGGCATGGCTGTTGCTTCGTCGATGAGCTGATCGATCGGACGCGTATCAGCGGCAGCCATCTCGCGATGACGATCGAGGATCTTGTCGAGGTAGGTCGCGGCCATATTGGGCGACTGCGCCTAGAAGCCGAGCTTCTCGCCGACCGTTGCCAGCAGCTGATCGATCGGAACGCGAACCTGTTCCATCGTGTCGCGATCGCGAACAGTGACGGCGTTGTCGTCGAGTGAGTCGAAGTCGACAGTGACCGCCAACGGCGTACCGATTTCGTCTTGACGGCGGTACCGCTTGCCGATGTTCTGGGTCTCGTCGTAGTCGACCATGTAGCGGTCAGCCAGCAGCTTGCGGACCTCGTGCGCCAGCGGCGTCAGCGTGTCTTTCTTGCTCAGCGGCAGCACGGCGACCTTATAGGGAGCGAGACGCGGGTGGAGGCGAAGCACGGTGCGTACTTCTCCGTTCACTTCGTCTTCGTCGTACGCCGCGAGCAGGAATGCGGCCATCGTGCGCGTGGCGCCGGCAGCCGGCTCGATCACGAACGGCACGTAACGCTCTTGCGTCTGCGGATCGAAGTAGTCGAGCTTCTCGCCCGACGCAGCAGCATGTGCCTTGAGGTCGAAGTCGGTGCGCTTCGCGATGCCCTCAAGCTCGTCGAAGCCCCACGGGAACTTGAACTCGACGTCAGACGTGCCGGTCGAATAGTGCGACAGTTCGTCTTCGTCGTGCGGGCGCAGCATGACCATGTCTTCGGGAATGCCATGCTCGATGTACCAGTTGAGGCGCTCGTTGCACCAGTACTCGTACCACTTGTCGCTGTCTTCCGGCGGGACGAAGAACTCCATCTCCATCTGTTCGAATTCACGTGTGCGGAAGATCCAGTTTTGCGGCGTGATCTCGTTGCGGAAGCTCTTGCCGACCTGGGCGATACCGAACGGCGGCTTCTTCCGACTCGTCTGGAGCACGTTGGCGAAGTTGGTGAACATGCCCTGGGCCGTCTCCGGGCGGAGGTAGGCGTCAGCGCCTGCACCTTCGACGGGGCCGGCCTGGGTCTTGAACATCAAGTTGAACTCTCGTGCCTCGGTGAAGCTGTTCTTCTCGCCGCACTCGGGGCAGGTATCCGGGTCATCAAGCTTGTCGAGACGGTGCCGCGTTTTGCACTTGGTGCAGTCAACGAGCGGGTCCGAGAAATTGCCGAGGTGCCCGGATGCTTCCCAAACCTGGGGCGGCCCAAGAATGGCGGCGTCGATCAGCACCACGTCGTCGCGCTGCTGCACCATCGACCGGATCCATGCCTCTTTCACATTGCGGAGCAGGAGCGAGCCGAGGGGCCCGTAATCGTAGGTGGAGCGGAAACCACCGTAGATCTCTGCTGACTGGGACACGAACCCGCGTCGTTTGCAGAGGCTGACAATTTGATCAAGATCCGTAGCCGGCATAGATGGGCGAGTCTATGAGCGCACCATCGGACCCACCCTGCGCGTTTGTGCCGCCGAGACAGGTGGTCTGTCCCGACGGCACGAGCTGTTGTTGGTACTACCCAGCGCGTCGATCTACGTCAGATCGGCAGCGATCTCGACCAGCCGGGCGAGTTCGTCGACATTTTCGAGACGCATGTCGTCAGCGAGCCGTTCGGCTTCCGTGGCCAGGTCGTCCATGTCGACCTTGTCGGCATACGGGTTGTCACGCAGCTTCTCGGAAAGCGTGACGACTACTACGGCCAGCTGGAAATCCTCTGGCGTGTCATGCCAGCGAGCCTCGATGTCACGCAGATCGATGTCTTCGTCGATCTCGATCACCTCGCCGCTGTCGGGGTCTTCCCAGCGCAGGCTGACCACGCCGATTTCTGCTCGGTCGTCGAGGCTCAGGCCACGTTCAAGTTCGATCTCATAGATCGCCGTCACCTGATGACCGGCACCAAGTTCGCCCGCATCGACGTCGTCGTTGCGGAAATCGCTGTCGCGAACGCCACGGTTCTCGAAGCCAATGAGGCGGTACGCCTTGACCACGTTGTCGTCGAATTCGACCTGAATCTTGGCGTCTTTCGCCACCGTCAGCAGCGTCGATGTGAGCTCGTCGTCAAAGAGACGCTCGGCTTCGTCCTCCGTGTCGACGTAGGCATAGAAGCCGTCGCCCCGATCGGCGAGTTGCTCCATCGTTACATCGTTGAAATCGCCCATGCCGTAGCCGACGGTGACCAGGTTGATGCCGCGGTCAGCGTCGTCCCGGATCAGTGCGGCGAGCGCATCCGGATCCGTTTGACCAGAGTTGGCAACCCCGTCAGAAGCGAGGATCACCCGGTTGATACCGTCGCGCTGAAACGACTCTCGGGCGAGGGCGTAGCCCTCCCGCAGGCCTGCTTCCAGGTTTGTCGAACCACCGGGTCCGAGTAGCCCAATGGCCTGGATGATCTCAAACTTGTTTGAGACCGGCGTCGGGTTGAGCACCACGCCCGACGAGTCGCTGTAGGTAACGATGGCGACCGTGTCGTCGTTGTTGAGGTTGTCGACCAGATTGATCAGGGAGGTCTTGACGAGACCAAGCCGGTCCGGGCGATCCATCGAGCCCGACGTGTCGATTACGAAGGTAAGCGACGCCGGGCCGCGGTCTTCGTCCTCGACGATCTCGGCTTGCACGCCGATGCGCACCAGATGGTTGTCGCTGTCGAAAGGTGACGGCCCCCCATCGACGATGATGTCGAGCCCATCTCGAGGTGCGTTGTAGTCGTAGTCGAAAGCGTTGATGTACTCCTCCGGACGGACCGACTCGATCGGCGGCAGCGCACCGTTCTCAAGCGATCGGCGGCCAATGGTGAACGACCCGGTGTCGACGTCGAGCGCAAACGTCGACAGCGCATCGCGCGCTGTCGGAATGAACTGGCGGTAGCCGTAGTCCTCGAAGCGGCTTTCTTCGAAGCTCGGCTCGGAAGGCTCGTCGGCGTCGACGGGCGCCGACTCGAACAGACCGCCTTCAGCATCCTCCCCAGGTGCTCCGACGGCAATCGAGTCTTCGGCATCGGCGGCCCGTTCGCCGCTGGCGGCGGGTGCGTCGTACGCCGTATCGCCTTCGTCAGCAGCGGCCTCAGCCGGCGCTTCCGTTTCGGCTGGAGCATCCGTCGAGACCGTCTCGGACTTGGTCTCGACCGACAGTTCAGCCTCGGCGTCGTCGTCGCGTACACCAGCGTCCGACCTGGCTTCGGTCGCTGACGGAGCATCCTCGCCTCCGGTTACATCGCTCGAGGCATCGTCATCACTCCCGCAAGAGGCAATGACCAATCCGGACACCGCAACTGCGGCCCAGAACCTCGAGGAACGGCAATTGTTCACGCTGCTGTTTCTCATGGTCTTGTGACGCTCGGCGTAGCGCCCGTGGTTCCCGCAATCGGAAAACAGACCAAGAATCGACACCAAACTGCAAGATCTGAATCCGCCGAATTTCAGTGCGTTTCGAACATTGCGATGGCCTTCAGCC
>JBNMOS010000015.1:0-39954 GCA_051275435.1 Ilumatobacter sp. | reverse complement strand
ATGGTTCGTCAGCAGACATCGACACCTTGGAGGACCTGCACCGATGGCAGAGCAACTGATCAATGAATTCACCGTCAATCGTCCAATCGACGAGGCGTGGCCGATCATCACCAATGTCGAGCGCATCGCTCCCTGCCTCCCCGGTGCGCAGCTGACCGAGATTCGCCAGACCGACGACGGCGAAATGTATGCCGGCAACGTGAAGGTGAAGCTCGGGGCTATTTCCACCGAGTTCAAGGGCGAAGCATTCTTTCTTGAGCGCGACGACGCTAACTACAGCTGCAAGCTCAACGGCAAGGGCCGCGACACCAAGGGCCGCGGTAACGCATCCGCCGATATCGCCGCGCAGGCCGAAAGCCTCTCGCCGACGAGCACGAAGGTCACCGTCACGACCGATCTGCACATCACTGGCAAGATCGCACAGTTCGGCCGCGGCATTCTCGGCGACGTCAGCGCCAAGCTGATCGACCAGTTCGCACAGAACCTCAACGAGATGATCGATGCCGACGGCGTCGAAGCCCCGCCAGCCAGCGCACCGAGCGAGCCCGATGCCTCAGCGCCGGATGCGCCATCCGGGGCGGCATCTTCTGAGCCAACCGTCCGCAAGATCGACGGCCCTGCTGCTGAAGCAATCGACCTCATGGAAATGGGGGGTTCGTCGATCGTCAAGCGTGCCGCACCCGCGGTTGCGGTGCTGTTGCTCATCTTGCTGCTCCTTCGTCGCCGACGGAGCTAATGGACGATCGAGCGCGCGTCGAGGAGCTCATCGGGCGCCCACCGCGAGGCGCCTTCGACGTCGTCGTGCGCACTGCAGAGGGTGATCCGGTTGTTGTTCGCAACGCCCCATTCCTCGGCGACGGCACGCCAATGCCAACCCGCTACTACCTCGTCGGTACCAGCCTGGTGCGGGCCGTGAGTCGGATCGAAGCAGTCGGCGGTGTCCGCCAGTCTGAAGCCGACCTCGATCCTGCCGACATCGCCGCTGCACATGCGGCGTACGAGGCCGAACGCGACTCAGCGATTCCAACAGATCATGTCGGACCTCGTCCGTCCGGCGGTGTCGGTGGCACCCGCAAGGGCGTCAAGTGCCTGCATGCCCATGTGGCCCACTTACTCGCCGGAGGTAACGACGTGGTCGCCGAATGGACGCTCGCTCGGCTCGGCAACGACCGAGGCGTGCTTGACGGCTTGCAGCCGCCTGCACCACACGTTGAAGAAGTGGCACCATGACTCCTGGTGCGCTGTTTTTGGCAATCAGCGACGACCGAGTCAACATCTCGATGATCGGTGGCGGCGAGTGGACGATTCCCCTCGGACCGCAGTCTCTATTCGATGGCGTGCTGGAACAACGTGACAAGCCATCCCCGTCACACCTCACAAATGCACTGGGTTTCATTCACGACTATTTCGATGACATCATTGTGATGGCGCCATCGGTTCTGGCCGCGCCGTCAGTAACAGCGACCGGCCCCCACGCCGTCAGCCTCGCTCGCGTTGAACTTGGCAACGAGCACGTTCCGACCGGCTACCACCTGCAGCGCGCCGATGCCGACGAGGTCTTCCGGACGCTGGTCGCCGAACCGCGCGCCGAGCGGCTACATAACCCCGGGCTCGCGTCGAACGATGTCGACACGATCATCGGCACGCTGTGCATCGTGCTGGCGATCATGCGACGATTAGACCTGGCCCGCTTGGCCATTGACGACGACATGCAGATCCACCACGAGGCACCTTCGACATGCCACTGAGACATCCGTCGCGCACGGCTGTGCCGACCCGGCTGCACGGCCGTCGGATCGTGATGCGACCGCTCGCTGCTGGTGACTTCCGTGCATGGAGTGAGGTCCGAGCTCACAACGAGCAATGGCTCACTGTGTGGGAACCGCGGCGCAACCCGAACCTGCCTGACCCAACCGTTGAGCGGTCAGCGTTCAGCGCCCGCTGCGCTCAGCGTGACCGCGACCGGACGGTTGGCATCGCCTATCAGTTCGGCTTGTTTATTGGTGACCAGGTCGCGGGTGAAGTGAACTTGAACAACGTCATTCGAGGCGCGATGCAGTCAGGCACCATTGGTTACTGGATCGATCAACGCCACGCCGGAAACGGGTACGTGGCCGAGGGTGTCTTAGCCTTGATTCGCTATGCGTTCGAAACGCTCGGTCTGCATCGCATTGAGATCTGCATCGTGCCGCGAAATACGAATAGCCGTCGGGTGATGGAGAAACTGGCAATCCGTGATGAAGGGCTCGCCCAGCGATACCTCGAGATCAACGGCGAATGGGAAGATCACATTCGCTACGGAATCACCGTCGAAGAGTGGCACACACGCGGCGATGAGCTGATCAACGCCTGGTTGGGTTGATCAGCTCATCGACCGGGCTGTTCGTCGTCAGTGGACGACGAACCAGAGGTGTCGATTAGTAGGTAACGAGGCCAGCGTTGTCGCGTGCTTCGCGGATTGCAGCAGCGCGATCTTGTCGCATCGCCGTGCGGCGCTTCCACATTTTGGTCTTCCAGTGTCGCTTGGTCGCAGAGCGCTTGGCAAGCTTGTTCTTGGCCACCTCGGGATCGTGGTGGTGCATGGGCTTCCATGCCGCACCCGGCTCATGAATGTCGGCGGGGTCGATTCCGCCAGAAATCTCTTTCGCAGCGTTCTGTAGTTCCACATGGACCCGATGCCGCTCTGAATGAGCGTGCGCTCGAACCTCTTGCTTCACTTGCATCGGAACTTCAAGATCCCGGTTGCGTTGGCTCATTGCTACCTCCTGCTTTCCGCCGTTTCACTGCCGTTCCGCTGGTGTTCACCAACGATTTGACAGCTTCGCAGCGCTGTGGTTTCGGTTGCTTGCATCCATCACGATAGTGCACGCCATGGGTCGCATTTTGAGAATCCGTGTAACGGTTCTGCGCGATTGTGGCGTCACTGTGAAGTGACCTGACTTTTCGCAACTTCTCACCATTTTCAGGTCAAGAACTGGCGCGATGTGCCGATTCAAACGGGGTGAACATCCTTCCGCCGCCACGGACCACCGCCGAGCGCCCGCCGTCGACGGCGCCCCACGACAACGATGCCGGCGATGCTGCTGGAATGGTGATGAACGCTGACACCGCAGCAGACGTGGCCTGCCGCCTCGCTGCCACGATCAACTCGGTCCTCGCTGGCAAGGCCGCCGTCGTCGACGTCGCAGTTGCCACGTTGCTCGCCAGGGGCCACCTCCTCATCGAAGACATCCCCGGTGTCGGCAAGACCCTGCTCGCACAGGTGATCGCCCGCTCGGTCGGCGGCTCGTTCCGTCGAATCCAAGGCACCTCAGACCTGCTTCCCGGCGACGTCACCGGTTCCATGGTGCCCGGCTCCATGAATGCGGACGGGGCAATGACTTCGCTCGTGTTCCGTCCTGGACCCGTGTTCGCCAATGTCGTCGTCTTCGACGAACTGAACCGGACGACGCCGCGCACCCAATCGGCTCTCCTCGAACTCACCGAAGAAGCACAGGTCTCCGTCGACGGCGTGAGCCACCCGCTCCCCGATCCATTCATGCTGGTCGCCACGCAGAACCCGTTCGACATCGCAGGGACGTCACGCCTCGGCGAGGGTTCGCTCGATCGTTTCGCCGCGGTGGTCACACCTGGACGTGCACCCACTGCCTCCGAGATCGACGTGCTCGTAGGCCGCCAGGGCCGCACCATGCTCGACGCCGTTCGACCAGTGGCCAGTCTCGACGAGCTCACGCGTGTGCAGTCGTTCGCGTCGTGCGCCCACGTGGCCGACGTGCTTGCCGAGTACGTCGTCGCGCTACTCGACGCGACGCGTCAACATCCAGCGATCAGGCTCGGCGCATCGACCCGCGGCGGCGTCTTGCTTCTCGCTCTGGCCCGGGCGCGCGCCGTGATGCACGGCCGCACCTATGTGATATCGGACGACATCGCTGCGCTCGCCGTTCCTGCCCTGGCGCATCGCATCGTGTTGGCCGACGCGAACTCGTCGCTCGACAACGGACGGACGCTCATGGCTGAGTGCCTCGCCGCGGTGCCACCCCCGACGGTGTGATGGATTCGACGGCAATGGGTCGTCTCCGACCCGCTGGAATCTCGGTCGGGACGTTCGCGTTCGCGGGCGCATGGTTTGTCGGTCTGGCAATCGCTCGACTGACAGGAGCGGCAGCGGTCCTGCTCGTTCTCGCTGGCGGTCTCGTGGCGTTGGCGTCAGCTGCACTCAGCAGCCTGCTGAGTGCCCGGTCGGTGACCTCAGCACAACTCCGCGCAGCGGGCACCGTCGACATCGACACACCGGTGCATGCCGATCTCTCGGTCGACGGGCTGCCAACGAATGGCGACGTCGTTGTCCGCATCCTCCAGGGCGATGTCGAGATCGCTCGGTGTGACCGCCGCGACTTCGATGACACCCGCCACGCCGATGTTTCCGCAGTCTTTCCGACTCCGGGTATCGTCAACGAACTCGTCATCGAGGTAATCGCCACCGGAGCGCCCGGCTTGTTCTGGACTCGCCGCAGGTTCACAGTCGGCATCGACCCCATCGCCGTTGCACCTGCGCCGGACGGGCCAATGCTCGAGATCACTGCTGTGGCGTCGAATGATGCCGGCAAGCACTCTGCCGCACGCGGGAGGACAGACGGCGACGTCGACGGCGTCCGGCCGTGGCGCGAAGGCGAGGGCGGCAACTCGGTGCACTGGTCATCGAGTTTGCGCAGCCGGACCCTCATCGTGCACGACCGCGCGTCGAGTAGCGAGGAACGCTGGACCATTGCACTGCCGAGTGAGACAGTCGACGAAGCAACGGCATCCCGCTTGCTCTTCGCCGCCTACGAGGGCATCCGGCTCGGACACGAAGTCGCGATCGTCACACCGGCCTCCACTCGCATCTTTCACAATACGACCGAGGCACGCTCGTTCGCTGCCAACGTAATCGGGGCGGCACGCACGGCGCGGGACGTGCCAACGCCCTGGCACCGCCGCACCCTCAGGCTCCGAACGCAACACGAAACACCTCGAGCACTCAACCCGATCAGCCGCATTGCAACTGCCTGCAGCTCACTCATCGCCATCGCCATGCTGCTTGGGGCACTCGGATCCGGACCAGCGACGCTGGGGCTGATTGCCCTCGGCCTCGCGCTCGGCGTCGCCTCCTCACTGAAGTTCGGAACTGGCTCCGATTCCGTCAAGCCCTGGAGGCTCCGGATCGGTGTCGGTACCGCGACACTCGGCGCACTCGCCTACGTCGCCTCAACGGTCGGTGGCGTCAGTGGTCTCCTGGCAGCGCTGCGCGGTCCGATGCCGGACCTGTTGATGCTGCTGCTGATCGTCCACGGCCTCGAGGTCATCGATCAGCGAACGCAACGAATCCATCAGGCCATCGCCGGCGTCATCGTCGCCTATGCCGCCGGTCTCCGTGTCGACGGCAGCGTCGGCTGGTGGCTCGCCGCGTGGGCAATCGTCATTGTCATTGCGGTCCGAACGTCGACTCGTATCGCCACGCCATCGGCGGACGACAAGCACCGCCACCAACACGTTTCCAACCGGCGTTTGGCAAACGGCATCGCGCTTGCGGGCGCGGCGGTGATCGTAACCATCGCTGTCCTCAGCGTCGTACCCATCCCTGACGGGCCTGCACGCCTCGGCCTCCCTGCACTGTCGAACGATGCTCCGTCGGCTTCCACCCCTGGAGCTTTGGCTGGCCCCGACGGCAACCCGGCTGCAACAAGCACCGACCGCCGCGGGTCGCTCGGCCAGGTCGGCGGTTATCCAGGCTTCTCCAACACGCTCGACACCAGCGTCCGCGGCGACCTCGGCGACGAGCTCGTGATGCGGGTACGAGCGTCGGAGCCAGCGTTTTGGCGCGGTCAGACCTTCACCGAATTCGACGGACGGACGTGGTCAGTGTCGCCGGAAGAAGGAATGAGACGAGCCGGCCCGCAGATCGACGTGCCCGCAACGCTTGGCGACCTACCGCGCCCAACTCCACGCATCAAGACAGAAGAGTTCGTTCAGACCTTCTACATCGAGTCTGACCTGCCGAATGTCGTCTTCGCCGCGTCCCGTCCCGACGTCCTCACTTTCGATGGCTCGGTGTGGACACGACCCGATGGATCGATGCGCTCCAACGTGACGCTGAACAAAGGCTCCGTGTACACCGTCGTGTCGCAGCGGGTTCAGGTGACCCCCGACCTCCTCCAAAGCCAAGGCGATATCGCTACGACCTTCGCTGACATCGACAATCCCGAGTTGCAGGCGCGGCTGGCTCCCTACCTCGCACTTCCCGAATCGACGACCCAGCGGACTCTCGACCTCGCCGCCACGCTCCGCCAGCCGGGTGACTCGACGTACCAGACGATTCTGCGCTATCAGCAGTGGCTTGGCGAGAACACTGGTTACGACCTCAACGCCCCCGTTCCCGCGTCCGGTGCTGATGCCGTCGACAACTTTCTCTTCGAATCCCAACTCGGGTTCTGCGAACAGATTGCGTCGAGCCTCGCCGTCATGCTGCGGAGCCAAGGCGTCCCTGCTCGGATCGCCACCGGCTACGTCCCAGGCGTTCGCAATCGTGTTTCTGGAGTCTTCGAGGTCAAGGCCAGCGACGCACACGCATGGGTCGAAGTCTGGTTCCCCGAGACTGGTTGGGAATCGTTCGACCCGACCGCCGTGGTGCCATTCGCTGGCGAAGCGAACCCGGGAACTGTCGGTGGCGACTTGATCGGCGCTGCGATCAGCGGAGTCGCGTCGCGCCCAGTCGAGATCGGCCTGCTCGTCGGGCTCGCTCTCCTTGCTGTTGGCACCGTTCGATCCGTTGCCAACCTGATCCGTCGCCGGCGACGCGGCCGCTGGGGCGTGCTCCAAGATCGCTTCAGTGCAATGACTCCCCCGTCGGCAACGACCAATCCGTTGCGCGCTGCATCGTTCGACGACACGACTCACGCGACTGACGTAGCCAACGACCTCGCTCAATTGCTCGATCGTGCCGCGTTCGACCCAGAGTGGGTCGATGACGACGAGATATACCGGCGCGCTCGGGAGCGCGTCGACTCACTTCTTTGAGATGCGCGCCTGGAGTGCGGCGAGGCGCTCGGCGAACCACGGCTGCTTGGTGCTCCAGAGCTGCGGGATGAGCTCACGTGCAACAGCATCCGGATGATTTTCGACGTCAGCCATGTCGAGAATGGTTTGTTTCGCCTCGATCGCGAGCTGGCGCGGCGCCGATGCGGCTTTGGCAGCAAACTCGTGCGCGTACGCGAGCAGATCATCGGCCGGCACTGACTTGTAGGCGAGGCCGACTCGTTCGGCTTCCTTTCCGTCGAGCACCTGTCCGTAGATCACTGCCGCCATCGCAGCCTGCGGGCCGGCAATGCGGCGGAACATCCACGTGTGTCCGCCACCCGGGTGGAGGCCGAGTTGCAGGAAACGTGTGTCGAGCTTGGCGCGATCCGAGCAGATGCGAACGTCGCAGCCGAGCGCCAGGTTCATACCGGCACCGACCGCAGCACCGTTGACCGCTGCCAACGTCGGCAGGGGCGAGCGAGCAATCCGCAAAAACCCCTCGTAGATGACTCCGAGGCTCTCGCCAGTCGCCTCGGCAAGGTTGCCGAGATTCGCTCCGGCACAGAACGCCGGTGGCGTCCCGGTGACCACGACGGCGCCCACCCCCTCATCTGCTTCGAACGCATCCATGGCAGCGACGATTTCCTCGACCATCGGTGCAGTCATGGTGTTGCGCTCGTCTGGGTTGTTGAGCGTGAGGGTGGCCACGCGATCGGCAATGTCGGTGAGAACGAAGGACATCTCGTGATCTTGGCACGCCGACCACCTCGAACTGCAGGCCCGATCGCCACAACGGCAAATCGAGCAACGTCGCGTTCGACGTAGCCTGACCTCTGATGCTCGACCATGTATTCACTGATGCCATCGGTGCGCTGCGCGATGCCTTCGAATTGGCCTTTCTCGAACGCCAGGCATTCGAAGAGCATTTCCAGTCAGATGTCTTGTCGGGCGATCTCACCTGGGAGACCAGCTACGGCCTGCCCGGCGAAGGCGAACCGCCTCGCGTTGTTGCCCACATCACGTTCGACTGGCCGGCGTGGAGCCAGGCCGCATATCGGCAGTGGTACCTCGAAGAGGTCCTCGAGCAGCGCCCGGCGATCGAGATGGAGATTGTTCTTCGGGTCCAGCAACTCGCTGGCCCAGCCGACCCCGAGCTGATCTATGCCACGGTGCCTGTGCAGAGCCCACTCGTCGGAGACGATCGACTCGAACGCGCCGGCTTGACCGCCGAGGTCATCCACCCGGACCCCAACGACATCGACAGTGATACGCCCCCACCGACCGAGCATGCGATCGAGATCAACTACGAGGGCTTGTACGAATTGGCCGAAGAGACTGTTGCCGACGGCACCAACTCGCTGCTCGACGAACACTTCGGTGCGCTCGGCGGCTGGATTGCGTCGACCCTGGTGAAGCTCGGCGACCTCAGCCTTGACTTCCTCCCCAACGACTGACGACCCCACGTCGATCCGCCGCTCGGTCGCTGGCCCGACGGTGTTTCTCGGTAAGAATGGTGCAATGGCTGAGGATTTTGTCCTGCTCGACGTCTCCGAACGAATCGCAACAATCACCTTGAACCGGCCTGATGCGCGGAACGCACTGTCGAGTGACATCCTGCGCCTTCTTCCCGATCGACTGCGTGCTGCCGAGGCCAGTGACGATGTCGATGTGATCATCCTGACCGGTACCGACCCGGCGTTCTGCGCAGGCCTCGACCTCAAGGAACTCGGATCAACTGGCGGCAACCTCGGCGGCACCGGTTCCCGCGATCGCGGACCGTTTCCCCATGTGACCAAGCCAATCATCGGCGCGATCAACGGCGTTGCAATCACGGGCGGCTTCGAACTCGCGCTGAACTGCGACTTCCTCGTGGCGAGCGAACACGCCAAGTTCGGCGACACTCACGCCCGCGTGGGCGTCATGCCCGGCTGGGGTCTCACCGTGCTCCTCCCGCAGGCGATTGGTGTCAGGCGCGCCCGAGAGATGAGCTTCACCGGCAACTTCATGTTGGCCGATGAAGCACTCGCCTTCGGCCTCGTCAACCATGTTGTTGGCCACGCTGAGCTGCTGCCGTTCACCCGCCAACTCGCCCGAGACATCAGCGGCAACGAGCAGGCCGGTGTTCGCCAAATTCGTTCCACCTACCACGCAATCTCCACCGATGACGACCAGTGGGAAACCGAGGCCCGGGACGGCCGGGCGTGGAGCCGAACACACTTCTCCCCCGCCCAAGTCGAATCACGACGGGCTGCAATACAGGCGCGCGGCCAACAGCAGTAAGAGACTGCAGATTGCCGTGCTGCGGTACGGCGTCGAACCGCCAGATCAGATGTTGGCGCCGCGGGCGCGGAGGTCGTCACGAACGACCTGAGCGATGTCGAGCGCCAGGATCTCGGCGCCGTTCACATTGAGGTGGAACCCATCGTCGGCGCGTACGTCTTTGCCTTCGCCATCACGAGGGTCGATCACGAACTCAGCCCAGTTGCCCTCGCGGCCGGAGAATCGAGCCCACGTGTCAATGAAGGTCACGCCAGGCCGTGCGTCAGCGGCAGCTTTTGCCGCCCGATCTTGAATGGCGAGGCGAGCGGTCACGTCAGGATTGTCATCGTTCGGAATGCCGACCCAGATGACAGTCCGATCACCTTCGAGAAGGAGATCCATGACGTCGCCTGCGCGTTTCGTGTACTCGGCGCTCCACTCCGCCTCGTTAGCCACCGGATCACCGACGACAAACTGCAACTCCTCTTGGAACGCAGACAGACCCTGCGCATCATTGCCGCCGAACGTGGCGACGATGATGTCCGGGTCGACTGCCGGAAGCACTGCGGCAAGTTCATCTGGCCAGTTGTAGAAGTCGGGCCGGGCGAGGCCTGACGACACTTTGTAGTTGAGTTGCGTCGTTGCGACCGTCGTTCCGTCGACGAGTTGCTGCAGGTACGGGCCAAACGTGCCGGCATCGCTGTCACCGACGATGTACACGCGAGCCGGGTTGTCGGCTGTCGGCGGACCGTCGACGCGCGGCTCTGCTACTTCGACTTCAGTTGCCGGGGGATCGGTTTGCTGCGGCTCCTCTTCTGCCTGCTCGATAACTGCGTCGCTGGGAACTTCCGTCTCGCCAGCAACCGCGGCAGTCACCCCGTCCCCTGCGGCTGCTGTCGTATTCAACGGGCTAATGACTGCGCCAGCGTCAGCACTACCGCCGCCGAAGTATTCAGCAACGGCCTTCACACCGCTGTACGCCACAACAAGCAGAACACAGATAGCTCCAAACCGCCGGAGGAACAGCTGCGATGCACGAGACCTCGGTTCTGGTTCGCGCATCGACATACAAGTGCAACGATACGGCCCCAAACGGTCGACGCCGAGCCATGTCCACAGCACGGCCGCTCGACCGTGCTGTCGATCGCGCTTCGACCACGAGCGGTATCATCCCGTGCTGGATCGAGCGGCGGTCTGCGTCGACCGTTCTGAGATGCCGATCAGCCAGTTCCCAGTCCCTGCCAACCCACCTTCCAGCCCGGAGAGAGCCTGTACGTGATCTCGACAACAAAGTTGCGCATTCTCTGCATCACAGCCAGCCTTGTCATCACCGCCTGCAACACCGACGGAAGCGATGGCACCGAGACAACTGCGGCGGCGACGGAGACCGCGATCAGCCCAGACAGCGCACCCGAACTCGATGGCAACACGACAACGTCGTCGGTAACAGACCCCCTGGCAGAGACCACACTCACTCTCAGCGATGGCGAATCAACCACACCCGCTGTCGGATCGGTCTGCGTGGTGCTCGACGTCGATCGGACGAACCTGCAGAACCGTTCGGTCGTCGCAGGCGCGCGGCGCGCGGCTGCCCAGTTCGGCGTGACTGCCGAGATCGCCGAACCGGCAACCGAGGCCGACTACGCGGCGAGCTTCGATGGCTTCGTCGTCGACGGCTGCTCACTGATCGTCGCGTCAAGCGTCCGCCTTGCCAATGCTGCAGAAGTCGCAGCCAACAAGCACATCGATCAACTTTTTGCAATCGTTGACTACGACTATTCCAGCCGGATCGACAACATGCTGGAGCTGACGTTCAATGCCACCGAGCCAGCGTTCCTTGCGGGATACCTGGCAGGCGCCACCACGAA
Source organism: Ilumatobacter sp. (assembly GCA_051275435.1). Classification (GTDB taxonomy): domain Bacteria; phylum Actinomycetota; class Acidimicrobiia; order Acidimicrobiales; family Ilumatobacteraceae; genus Ilumatobacter_A. Next base: position 28,774 of record JBNMOS010000015.1, on the reverse strand, counting down.
AACCGGTGTCGTCGCCACGTACGCGGGTCTCAACATCGAACCGTTCACACGGACGATGGACGGCTTTATCAAAGGCGTGTCCTTCTACAACCGTGAGGCGGGCACCAGCGTGGAGGTTCTCGGCTGGGACGGAACCGACGGACGATTCGTCGGCAGCCTTGACGACCCGGATATCGGGGTGGAGGTCGCGACCGAATTCATCGCACAGGGAGCCGACACCATCTTTCCGGTTGCCGGCGACGTCGGGCTCGGCTCGGCGACCGTGGCCCTCGCGGCACCCGAGCCGGTTCGGATCATCGGCATCGACAACGACCTCTTCGTAACAAACCCCATTGCCGGGTCGGTGTACCTGACCTCGGTTATCAAGCACTTCGACGTGGCCATTGTTGAGGCGGTCGAACGATCGATCTTCCTCGGAGAGATCGGCGGACAGTTCGTCGGCACACTCGAGAACGGTGGCGTCGACATCGCGCCCTTCCACGCACAGGGCAATGCGATCTCCGAATCGCTGCGCGGGCAGCTGGACGAACTCCGTGCCGAGGTCATCGCCGGCAACGTGACGATCCGCTAAGTATTAGGCCGTCATTTCGCTCACGGCGCGCACTTCGATTCCGCCCCGCGGCCGCTGCGTCAGAGTGACCGTGACGCGTAGCGGTTTCGCGGTCGTCATAAATTCGCCGGCGATCTCGGCGGCGAGCGCTTCGGCAAAGACTGCCCGGTCGCGAAAGCCCCACAGGTAGAGCTTGAGGCTCTTCGACTCAACGCACCACTCTCCCGGCACGTATTCGATCACGACATCAGACAGGTCCGGCTGCTCGGTGACCGGACACATCGAGCAAAGTTCGTCGTTCGTGAAGGTCACCGACGAGATGTTCTTCGGTGCGGGGAACACCTCGACGTGATCGATCGCATGACGAACGGTGTTGCCCAGCACAGTGAGTTCCATGCGCACAAGGCTACTGTCGGGTTTTTCCGGGGCAGGACGAATGACTTGGGGTGTGCCACATGCGACGAACGAAGATGACTGCGCCGTTGATCGCAGGCGCGCTGGTAATCGCAGCTTGCTCGACAGGTACCGATCAAGCATCGACCCCTGCCACCGAACCGTCCTCGGTCGCTGCGTCGCCGGCGACCGAACCACCTGTCTCCGACGCTCGCAGTGCTGCCCCGTCCCCAACCGCCCCACCGGTCACCGAGCCAATCGAGACCACTACGACGATCGACCCGGTCGAGGCGCAAACCATCGAGCAGGTCAACGAGTACATCGCCCAGGCCGCTGCATTCGACCAGGCGGGCGCCGACATCCAGTTCCCGCAGGGCCTCACCTTCCAGGCCGGAGGCGCCCCTGGCTACTCCCGTTACGTCTTCCGTGAGCACTCCGAAGGCGTCGTGCCCTCACTGGTTGAAGGCCCCATCGTCGGCGCAATCCGATGCCAAGACGAAGTACGCACCTGCTCCCGTCAAGAACTGAAGGCGTTGGCAGCGAGCGGCGAAGCCATCCCCGACGACCTCCAGATGACGGCCGACGAACTCGACCAGCTCGTCGCGCAACTCGACGAACTGAACACCTTTGCCGAGGCCCACAGCGACGTGAATACGGCATGCGCCGAGGGCTACATCAGTGACCGCACCCAGACCGCCAACATGGGCTCGCACTTCTACAAGATCGAATCGATCATCAATGGGTTCGACCCCGGTGAACCCGAGATCCTGCTCTACGCCCTGGCCGACGGCACCATGCCTGGAGGCCCGCTCGGGTTCTGTGAGAACGGCGCCTGGAACGGCGAACCACTCGTCCTGGTCGGCACGGCGTTCATTATCCCGCCCGAGATCATCGGCAACGATCATCCCGAGACCTTCGTCGGACCGCTCGACAACTGGCACATCCACTACAACCTGTGCCGCGGCGCCGCCGAGGGCCGCGACACGTTCGTACCCAAGTCCGAGTGCGAGGAGGCTGGCGGCCGCTTCTCCGCAGCCCTTGGTTGGATGTTGCATGCCTGGGTCGCTGACGACTTCGACAACCAACTCGGCGTGTTCGGCATGTGGAACTCGTCGATCCAGCCGATCATCGACCCGGCACTGATCCAGGAGAGCCGGCTCGTCCAGGGGTCCGACTTTCCTGAGGGCGCCAAACAGTCAGTGATCGCTGACTTCCTGTACGGGGGCGATCTCACGGTACGGACCGGTCAGCCACTGTTCTTCAACAACGTCGACGGCGTGCCTCACACGGTTACCGCCGGTACTCCTGACGCTCCGGCACTTGCCGACTTCGACTCCGGCCTCTTGACACCCGGCAGCAACTTCGAGCTCAGCTTCAACGATCCCGGCACCTACAGCTTGTTCTGCACGCTGCACCCTGACATGGTCGCCAACATCACCGTTACCGAGTAGCGGTCAAGGTCAGCGTGGCGGAGCGATCTCAAAGTCGATGTCGTCGGGCACCATTGGATCATGGCCATCCGGCAGAGCTTCGTTTTTCGCCGTTCTGTGGTGGTATGCCTCGGTCAGCCACTCCTTGAACTCGTCGTCGATGATCTCTGCGTCGGCAACGTTGATCACATGGTAAAACCTCCCGCCAGAATCGATCGTCTTGCGCGACATGCGCCCGGTATCCAGTGAGCGACGCAGCGAGAACCCGACTGCGACCCACTTGGTTTTCACGTCGAGGATGCAGAACGTCGGACCGTTCTTGAACAGCACCTTCCCTTCGAGCGGGTCAACAATCAGGTCACCGGCGCCTCCGCCACTCAGCCGTGCGTCACCCTCTGCTTTGTCAACCGCCACGAGGTGACGATGAACCGCATCAAACACGGGCGCAACGAAGTCGGCGGCGCCAGCAAGGAACTCTTCGATCGTCAGGCCGGGAGCGCACATGTGGCCGCGGCCGACCGCACCGAACGATCTTTGACAATCGGGGCAGGTCCAGGTCGCCATCACCCGAGCGTAGAGCGAGAGCTAGCGTCAACTCTGTGCTGACCCCTGAGCAGATCGACCAATACCATTCTGACGGATTTCTCGTCATGGCCGACTTCGCGTCTGTCGACGCTTGCGACCGACTGCGGGCTCGCGCCAACGAAATGGTTGCCGCGTGGGAACCGGGCGAAGAGCGATCCGTGTTCACGACCAACGAACAGGAACGCGTCTCGAATGGCGAGTTTCTCAGCAGCGGTTCGTCAACGTGGTGCTTCTTCGAGGAGGAGGCGTTCGACGACACCGGTGCGCTCCGCCAGTCCAAAGAGCTGTCGATCAACAAGATTGGCCATGCGCAACACGACACCGACGACGAGTTCCGTCGGTTTGCGTACAACCCTGATCTCGGTGCGGTCGCCCGCGACCTCGGAATGGCCGACCCCCGTGCGCTGCAGTCGATGTACATCTTCAAGCAGCCTCGGATCGGTGGCGAGGTCAGTGTTCATCAGGACGCCACGTTCTTGTGGACCAACCCGCTCAGCGTGATCGGCTTCTGGTTCGCACTCGAAGACGCCACCATCGACAATGGCTGCCTATGGGCTGTTCCAGGAACACATCGCGGCCCGCTCCGCCAACTGTTCAAGCGCAATCGCCTCAACGATCCGGCAGCGTCTGATGGCACCATTTTCGACGAACTCAGCAACGAGCCGCTTCCTGCTCCCGGCTCGTCCGACGCTGTCGCGCTTGAAGTCACGGCGGGCACGATGATTGCGCTGCATGGCCTGCTCCCCCACTGGAGTAACCCGAACCGGTCGGCCCGCAGCCGTCATGCGTACAGCCTCCACTGCATTGACGGCACCGCCGACTACCCGGCCTGGAACTGGCTCCAACGCCCCGCCGACATGCCGCTCAACGCCCTCTGACAGACCCCAGGACAGCGGACGACCTGGTGCCAGGCACCAACTCGTCCTCGGCCAGAAGCTCAAGAACGCGGCAAGCGACGGTGCCGAGTAACGGGTTCGCTTGCACTCGCTCGGCGGCGCGACGCCGCGCCTGATGCTGCGACTTCTCTGTAGAAAACCCAAGCCGTTTGGCAAGCGCCTTCTGGGACGGCGGCGCCAGCATGTCGATCATCGTCACCAGCACTGTTCGGGTTACTTGTGACGTAGCGATCTCAATCGGCAGCATCTCGTCTGCCACAAGGTTCACGAGCCTGGAGAGCTGGTCGAGCGACGGAATTGCCCCAGCGTCGTTGGATCGAACCTCATCGTCGACAAACGAACGAAACGCGTGCACATCGCCACCGAAGTGGTCCAACACCGGGTTCGGGTCAAGGAATTGCGGCACGTGACGGTGCCCGAGGTACGTCCGGTGACTTGACCAGCGATACTCCTCGGCCGCCGAGATGCCTCCGATGTCGAGTGGGTTCCGGTGGACGTATCGAACCGAAACCAGGAGTTGACCATCCGAATCGATCACGACCGAATGAAAGCGTCCCCGAAAGAGCGGACCGTCCCTTCCCACACGTTCGTTGATGTGGCGTGTGAGCACCGAGCCAAACAGATGCATTGCGTCTGACAGACCACCCTCGGGGCAATGCAGCACCAGGTGGTAGTGGTTGGTCATCAAGCAGTACGCGATCACCCGAACACCGAATCGTTCGTGGATCACCCCGAGGAGACGGCCAAATTCGACTCGGTCGGCGTCATCGAAAAACACCATCTGTCGGTTCACACCACGATTCATCACGTGGTACCAGCCGCCTTCGATGTCGACACGGTGTTCTCTCCCCATCCGTCCATGATGCAGACGCCATGTCACAGAGGCGGACGACGTGGTGCCTGGCACCAAGTCGTCGTAGCGTGGATGCATGTTGTCGACTGATGTGATTCACCGGGCTCCGAAGGTCTTGTTGCACGACCACCTCGACGGGGGCCTGCGGCCGGCCACCGTGGTTGATTTGGCCAGCGAGTATGGCTACGACGGCCTACCAACTACCGACGTCGAAGAACTCGGCCTCTGGTTCAACAAAGGCGCCAAGCGCAACGACCTCGTGCTGTACCTCGAAACGTTTGCGCACACCGGCGGCGTGATGCAGCATCGCGATGCGATTGAACGAGTCGCTTACGAGTGCGCACAGGACCTGGCCGCCGACGGCGCCGTGTACGCCGAGGTCCGGTTCGCCCCAGAACTCCACCTCGAACAAGGCCTGACGCTCAACGAGGTCGTCGAAGCAGTGCTCGCCGGATTCCGCCGCGGTTCTGACGGCACCGACCTCACCATCTACGCCCTGCTCGATGCCATGCGCCAAGCTGCGCGAAGCGTCGAGATCGCCGAGCTTGCTGTCAAGTACCGCGACGCTGGCGTCGTCGGATTCGACATCGCTGGCCCCGAAGCCGGCTTCCCACCCACACGTCACCTCGACGCCTTCCAGCTGATCAACCGGGAGAACTTCCACTCGACGATCCACGCCGGCGAAGCATTCGGCCTGCCCTCGATCTGGGAGGCCGTTCAGTTCTGTGGTGCCGAACGTCTCGGCCACGGCGTACGGCTGATCGACGACATCACCGTCGATACCAAAGGCGATGTCAAGCTCGGTCGCCTGGCCAGCTTCATCCGTGACCGCCGTATCTGTCTCGAAGTCTGCCCCACCTCGAACGTCAACACCGGCGTGTGTGCATCAATTGCCGACCACCCGATCGGGCTGCTGCGCCGCCTCCAGTTCCGCGTCACGATCAACACCGACAACCGGCTGATGAGCGACACATCGATGAGCAAAGAAATGGCTGCGGTTTGCGAAGCGTTCGACTGGGGTCTGGACGACCTCCAGTGGCTCACGGTCAATGCAATGAAGTCGGCGTTCGCTCCGTTCCCCGAGCGTTTGAAGCTCATCAACGGTGTGATCAAACCTCGCTACTCCGTCCTCAAAGCCGAAGCCGATCTGGGAGTCTGACCATGACTGTCGAAACCGTCGTCGTCGACCATCCACTCGTGCTTGACTCGCTCGCGGTAATCCGGGATGTCGAAACCCCCAACGCGCTGTTCCGCCAGAATCTCGAACGAATTGGCACGCTGCTGATCGCCGAGGCGACGCAAACGCTGCCAACCGTGAGTGGCACCGTCGAGACCCCACTCACGACCGCTCCAACCGAGCGAATTGCGGTGCAACCGGTGATCGTGCCGATCTTGCGCGCCGGTCTCGGATTTCTCCGGCCAGCTCAGGACCTGCTGCCCGATGCCGACATTGGATTCATCGGCATTGCGCGCAACGAAGAGACACACCAGCCGGAGCCCTACGTCAACAAGCTTCCCGACAACATCGCCAGCCGACCGGTCATCGTGGTCGACCCGATGCTCGCCACAGGTGGGTCGCTGATCCATACGCTGCAGCTCCTCATCGAGCGTGGAGCTCAACAACCATTGACGGTCATCGTCGCGCTCGCTGCCCCCGAGGGAATCGCTGCCCTTGAAGCGTCCGGTATCGACGTCACGCTGTTCACGGCCGTCATCGACGAACGCCTGAACGACAGTGCCTACATCGTGCCCGGGTTGGGCGACGCCGGCGACCGCCAATTCGGCGCGCCTGCCTGACCGAGCCCTTACTCGGCGAGGGCGTGGAGTAGCCGGTTGAGCTCAGCAGGGTCGAGGTCGACCGCTTCGCCGTAGAGCTTGACTTTCGGCTCCGTACCACTCGGCCTGATCTGGAGACGCGTACCGCCCTCCAGCACGAGGCGCACGAGATTCGCTTCGGGGTACGACGAGACTGATTCGACAGCCACTCCACCCACCGCTGTCGGCGGGTCTGCTTCGATCCGACGCACCCATGCAGCACCGTCGCTCGGCGGCATCCGGACCGACAACTCGGCGGTCTCGTAACGGCCGTACTGCGCTGCGATGGCGTCGAGCCGATCTTGGATCGTGAGGCCATCGGCTGCGGCAACAGCTGCGATCTCGGCCATCAGCACTGCGGCACTGATCCCGTCTTTGTCAAGCGGTCGCGCTGTAACGAGGTACCCAAGGGCTTGCTCATAGCCGAAGACCAACCGCTGGCCTAACGCCGCACGCTCGGTCGCGATTTTGCCGATCCACTTGAACCCGGTGAATGTCTCCTCGCTGTGTACCCCGTGTGTCTCAGCCATACGGGCCAACAGCGACGACGACACCAGCGTGGTGACGACGAGGCGGTCATCACCTTCGGTGTGGCGCAAGATGTGGTCGGCAAAGAGCCAACCGATCTCGTCGCCACTGAGCTTGCGCCAGGAGTGATCGCCAGCAGGCGAGCCGGCCCGCGTGTCGGGGATTGCTGCGCCGAGGCGGTCGGCGTCAGGGTCGTTCGCGAGTGCAATTGCGACGCCGTTCAACTCGGCAACAGCGAGCAGCAGGTCCATTGCGCCGGGCTCTTCGGGGTTTGGGAACGAGACCGTCGGGAACGTGCCGTCGGGCTCTTGCTGTTCGGCGACGACGAGCGGCACATCGAATCCTGCCGCCGTGAACGCAGCCGCAATCATGTCGCCCCCGACGCCGTGCATCGCCGTGTATGCGATCGGCACACCTGGAACGTCGGGGCACAGGCGCACCGCAGGAATGTCGGCCAGGTACGCGTCGTCCCACGACGTGTCGAGCCATTGAATGAGCGAGTGATCCTCAGGAGCGAGCTCGACCGTGAGCGGGTCGAACCAGTCGATACGTGCAGCAATCTCGTTATCGATCGGGTTGACGATCTGGGATCCAGTGTCCAGAAACACCTTGTAGCCGTTGTCTGCAGGCGGGTTGTGCGAAGCGGTGACAACCACGCCAGCTGCGGCGTTCAATCCGGTGATCGACCAGGCGAGCACCGGTGTCGGAGTGAGACCGGGGTGCAGCATTGCCTTGATGCCCATTGCAGCAAGGACCCGTGCGGTGTCGACGGCGAAGACATCGCTCTTGCGACGAGCATCACGCGCGATCACGACACCACGGTCTGCAGCCTCGGGCACCGAGTCGAGCAGCCATTGGCCAAGACCGGCTGCGGCCTGACGTACGACCAGCCGATTCATTCGCATCGGCCCAGCAGCAACCGCCGCTCGCAGGCCGGCGGTTCCGAATTGCAGACGAGCAGCGAATCGGTCGGCGAGCTCAACGTCGTCACCCGCCTCGGCCAAAACGATCAGCGCATCGAGTTCGGCGCGGATGTCGTCGTCAGGTTCAGCGTCGAGCCAGGCCCGGGCGGTCGTCAGCAGTTCGTTCTCAGCCATCAGGCAACAGAGTACGCAACTCGACCAGCGGGCGAGGGCCCACGTGCGAGATCACTTCGGCAGCAGCAATCGCACCGATCGTGCCGCACTCGCGCAGCGGCTTGCCTGACGTGAGCCCGTGCAGGAAGCCAGCAGCGAACAGATCGCCGGCACCAGTGGTGTCGAGTACCCGCTCCACCGGAACGGCTGCTACTTCAATCAGTTCGTCGGCAGTCGCGATAACGCAACCCGCGGCGCCCTTGGTGATGACAGCCAGATGGCAGCGTTCGCGAACCGCGGCGATCGCCTCGTCGAGTGAATCGGTCTCGTACAGCGACAAGAGTTCATCATGGTTGCCGAAGAGGATGTCGACAGAATCATCGACAAGGGCTCGGAAGTCGTCTCGGTGACGGTCGACGCAGAACGAATCGCTCAGCGTCAGCGATACCTGTCGACCGTTGGCATGAGCAATGTTGGCCGCATGCCGGAAGGCTGCCTTTGCGTCGTCGCGGTCGAACAGGTATCCCTCCATGTAGAGGATTTGACCGCTGGCGATCGCGTCTTCGTCGAGATCGTCGATGCACAGCGAGCTGGACACGCCCAAGTAAGTGTTCATCGTCCGCTCGGCGTCGGGCGTCACCACGATGATGCAGCGGCCGGTCGGGGTGTCGTGATCGAGACCGCCACCGATGAATGGCACGCCGACAGCGCGCATATCGTGACCGAAGACATCGCCGAGGTCGTCGTGGTTGACCTTGCCGATGTAGCAGGCGGTACCACCGAGGCTCGCGACTCCGACCATCGTGTTGGCGGCCGAGCCGCCGCTCATCTCGACAGCTGTGCCGAGCGCGGCATAGAGCTCCACGGCCCGTTCGGTCTCGATCAGGGTCATTGCACCCTTGCTGAGATCATGATCGGTGAGGAAGTTCTCGGAGGCGTGAGCAATCACGTCGACGAGCGCATTCCCGATTCCGACCACAGCGAATTTGGCCGGCGTGGCGGCACCTTGGGCAGTCATTTCAGACACGGCCAGCCACGCTAGCGCCAGTACCATCCTGACCATGCCAGCCGAACCTCACACTCCATCTGACCTCAGCTCCGGCGCACCGTCGGCCACGGCTGGGTCCACATGGCTCGACACACTCGATCCGTATCGGCTCCCCATCGGTGTGAGCCCCAGTCGTTACGACATTCGGCTGCGACCTGCACTCGACGATGCCACCTTCACCGGCAGCATCACGATTCAGCTCGACGTTGCCATGGAGACCGACACGTTCGTACTGAATGCCGCCGAGCTCACCGTCGAGGAGTGTTCGGTGAACGGCACTCCTGGAACTGCTGAGTTGGACGAGGAAACCGACCGATTGATCGTCCGAATGGCCGCCCCTGTCGCCGAGGGTCCCGCAACGATGAAGATCTCATTTGCCGGCATCTTGAACGACAAACTGCGCGGCTTCTACCGGAGCACATACCAGGATGCCGATGGCGTTGAGCAGGTCATTGCCACCACCCAGATGCAGTCAACCGACTGCCGGCGGGCTTTTCCGTGTTGGGACGAGCCCGAGTTCAAGGCCGTGTTTGGGATCACGCTCGACATCGCTGACGGGCTCGACGCCATCTCCAACGGCCCCGAGATCGAGCGGGTCACCACAGAAGAAAACGACGACGGCCGGCGGACCGTCATCCGCTTCGCCGACACGATGGTCATGTCGACGTATCTGGTGGCGTTCATCGTTGGCCAGCTCGAAATGACAGCGCCGACCGACGTCAACGGTTCGCCGATGCGCGTCGTGCACGTTCCGGGCAAGAGCCATCTCACCGACTTCGGCATGGACGTCGGCGTGTTCTGCTTAAAGTGGTTCGAGGAGTACTACGGCATCGCGTACCCCAGTGACAAGGTCGACCTCGCAGGCCTCCCCGACTTCGCTGCAGGCGCCATGGAAAACCTCGGCTGCATCACATTCCGTGAGAGCCTGCTCCTCGTCGACCCAGCCACGTCGACACAGAACGAACAGCAGTTGGTCGTCGATGTTGTGGCACACGAACTGGCCCACATGTGGTTCGGTGACCTCGTCACGATGCGCTGGTGGAATGGCATTTGGTTGAACGAGGCGTTCGCTACCTTCATGGAGATCGCTGCGTGCGACGCCTACCGGCCCGACTGGGAACGCTGGACCAGCTTCGGTCTTGAACGCAGCGCTGCGTTCGACGTCGACGCACTCGACAGCACGCGTTCGGTCGAGTTCGAGGTCCGTTCCCCTGCCGACTGCGAAGGCATGTTCGATGTTCTCACGTATCAAAAGGGCGGATCATTGCTCCGCATGTTGGAGCAGTACCTCGGCGAGCAGACCTTCCGTGAAGGCGTCAGCCACTATCTCCGTCTGCACTCCTATAAGAACACCGAAACAAATGATCTGTGGGACGCCATCGAGTCGACCTCCGGTGAGCCAGTCAGGCGAATCATGGACTCGTGGATCTGGCAGCCGGGCTTCCCGCTGATCACGGCGACACTCAGCGACGACGGCGCCAGCGTCGAACTCAGCCAGCAGCGTTTCCTCCTCAATCCTGAATCGGCGACCGACCCGACCGAGCAGATGTGGGTCGTCCCGGTTCACGTCAGCAACGGCGACACGACCACCATCGTGCTGCTCGACAGCATGCACACCACTGTCACATTGGCCGACCCGGCGGCGCCGGTGATCGTCAATGCTGGCGGACACGGCTTCTACCGCGTTGCCTACGACACGACACTGCGCGCCCGCCTTGCCGACGCTCTCAGCGACATGAACACGCTCGAGCGATACAGCCTGGTCGACGACGCCTGGGCCGCAACCGTGGCCGGCAGCCTGTCGGCCGTCGAACTTCTCACCTTCCTCGAAGAATTCGGCGACGAACGCGAGCACGCCGTCTGGCAGGCGGTGGTCATTGCCCTCCGCGGGATCAGTCGACTCGTCGACGACGACACGCTGCCAGCTTTTCAGCGTCGCGTTCGAGGGCTGGTCCAGCCCGCACTCGCCGAACTTGGCGAGCCACAAGCAGACGAAAGCGATCTGACTGGGAAGCTTCGCGGCCTGCTCGTGTCGACCGCCGGGGTGCTCGGGTGTGACGAGTTCGTCATCGATGCGTGCCGCGACCTGCTCGAGTCGTCTGTCGAGCCCGACAACGGTGTCGACCCTGAACTCGTAGCAGCGGCCACGTCGGTCGTCGCGGCGACCGGAACCGTTGCCGACTACGAGCGACTCCAGCATGGCTTCCTGAACGCGTCGACCCCTCAGGAGCAGCTCCGACAGCTGTACGCACTCACCGAGTTCGACGACGAAGCGTTGATTCTGCGGACCTGCGAGTTTGCGTTGACCGACGACGTCAAGACACAGAACGCTCCGTTCGTCCTGCGCATGGCCATGGCCAACCGTCGCCACGGCCCAGCCGCCTGGGGGTTCATCAAAGACAACTGGGAGTACGCCAACAAGGAGTTCCCGACAAACACGATTTCCCGCATGGTCGACTCCGTGAAAATGCTGACCACATCCGAATTGGTTGCCGATGTGCAGATGTTCTTCGTCGAACATCCGATCCCGCAGGCCGTCAAGACACTCGACCAAATTCTCGAACGGCAGGGCATCAATGCCGCCCTGCTTGCCCGCGATGCAGCAGATCTTCGCACCCATCTGACATCGTGATCGTTGGCCCGATCCAACGCGCCGACAGGAGCGGCGACATGCTGGGTCGACGCGCATTCTTAACGGGCACAGTCGCAGCCGCCGTACTCGCAGCATGCGCTGGCGAGAGTGAAGGCGAAACGTCGCCCACAGCGGCAACAAACGGGCCAGATGCCAACACCGGCGTTGTCAACGACGACATGGCCAACGAACCGAACCTGGCAGGCCGGTTCGCGCCTGTTGCATCGATTATCACGCGTTGGCGCCAGGATCCGTTTGCATTCGGGAGCTATAGCTATTTGCCACCGGGTGCTGGCCCAGCTGACCGAGCTGCCTTGGGTGCGTCCGTCGACGGACGGCTGTTCTTTGCCGGTGAGGCCACTTCGCTCGACTACCCCGCCACAGTTCACGGAGCGCTGCTCTCCGGTCGTTCGGCTGCAGCCGAAATCGACGCGATTGCGAACAATGGGGATGCGATCGTGATCATCGGGGCCGGCGCTGCTGGCCTCGGCGCAGCCCGCTCGCTGGTCGATGCTGGCTACGCCGTGACCATCGTCGAGGGTCGCGACCGAATCGGGGGTCGCGTGCACAGCGACACGAGTCTCGGGGCCTCACTAGAGATCGGAGCAGGTTGGATTCACGGCGCTGACGGCAACCCCCTGACCGAGCTTGCCGAGCAGTTCAACGTCGAACGATTTGTCACAGACGAAGACGAGAGCGTTCTCTATGACACCGATGGCGAGGAAGTCGACGAGGACCTGCTTGAGTCGATGGAGGATCTGCTCCAGCAGCTTGACTTCGATGGTGCCACGACTGTCGGCGATGTCATCGAGCGCACCATCGCTGAACTCGACCAGGACGAAGCGCGCATCGCCCGCTACGTCGCTGGTTCGGTCGCCGAGCACGAGGCTGCTGCTGACATCGGCCAGCTCTCACCCGAGTCGCTGGTCGAAGGCGAACAGTTCGGGGGCGACGAGACAGTGCTGCCCAACGGTTACATCAATCTGCTGGCGCCACTGGCTGACGGCATCGATGTGCAGTTGGAACGAATCGTGACCTCCATCAGCCACAGCGACGAGGGCGTCGAAATCCAGTTCGACGACAAGTCGGTGGTCTTCGCTGACCGAGTACTGATCACCGTGCCGCTCGGCGTGCTCAAAGCCGGTGTGATCGCCTTCGAACCCGAACTCCCTGGTGACAAACTTTCCGCCATCAGCCGACTCGGCATGGGCGTACTCGACCGCGTGATTCTCGAATTCGACGAGGTCTTCTGGGACGAAGACGTCGACCTCATTGGGTACGTCGGTGACGAACCTGGCCTCTTCATCGAGTGGGACAACTGGGCACGCGTGGCGGGCAAGCCGATCATCGTCGGCTTCAATGCCGGATCGGTCGCCGAACGGATCGAAGCACTGCCGGACAACGAAGTCATCGCCCTTGCCGTCCAGGTACTGACCAACATCTACGGCTGAATCGTCCAGCTTTAGCACTAATTATAATCCGGGGTGGTTGTGGCTCCGAAGACTTGCCAGATAGGGGAACAACTCCTGTCACGACAAACGGCCGACAGTCGGCCGAAATCGAAAGGCACGTCAAATGAAAAAACTCATCGCAGGAGTCGCCGCCGTGGCGGCGGTCATGATGGCCGCTCCGGCCGGCACCAACGCCCAGTCCGATGTCGAAGTGATGCTGCTCCACGGCATCCCCGGCGTCGCCGTCGACGTCGTCGTTGACGGCGAAATCGTCATCCCCGGCTTCGAGCCCGGCACCATGCAGGACCTCAGCGGATTCGCCGGTCAGACTCTCGTGAACCTCGAAGTCCGCATCGCTGGCACCGAAGACATCGCCATCGGTCCGGTCGCTGAGTTCCCGGTCCCGGCGTCTGGCAGCTTCACCGTCGTTGCTCACCTCGACGCCGAAGGCACTCCGACTATCACGCCGTTCGAGAACGACACCTCCAACGTTGCCGACGGCGAAGGCCGCCTGACCATCCGTCACACGGCTGCTGCCCCGGCAATTGACGTCGTCCTCGGCGACGCTCGCCCAGTGGAGAACGCAGCCAACGGCGACAGCGCCGGCCTCGACCTCCCCGCAGGTGAGATCGCTGGAGCCCAGATCGCACCGACCGGTGGCGATCCAATCGCTGATGTGCCGACCGTGAACCTCGGTGCTGGAACCAACCTCATCGTGTACGCCGTTGGCTCGCTCGCCGACGAGACATTCACGTTCTACACCCAGGAGCGTTCGCTGCAGTCCGACGCACCGGCCGGCGGCGACGCTGACCAGAGCGACGGCACCCCGGCACCGACCGCCGTCAACACCGGAGATGCAATCGGTGGCTCCAGCAGCCTCGGTCTCTACGCCGCAGCCGCCGCACTCGTCGCCCTCGCAGGTGGCGCCACGGCACTCCGTCGCCGCACCGTCGAGGCCTGACCGCAACAAAATGAGGATGCGCTGAACAGTGCATGAATTCGGAGACGATGACGGTTGACCGGCATCCCCCTGGGCCCCCGCCAGCTGGGAACACTGTCATCGTCTCCGACCTCGCGGTTTCCATTCACCCCAAGTGAGACTGCTTCTTGCTCCCGCTCCCTCGCCGCACACCCCTCTCCCTACTACCTCTCCCTCTCCTACTCCTTCGTCCACTCGCTCTCCCTACTTCTTCGCCCCGCACCCAACCCGGACAGGCCGACATGCAAATCACTCCCCGGACCCGTCAGGGTCGAGTGCTCTCCAGCATCACCTTCGTCGCACTGCTTGGAGCAGCTGGGCTGGCCTACGCCGGAGCCACCACCTCGGACAACAGCGACCAGGTCGTGTTGTCCGTTGAAAACGCCAGTGCACCCGTTCCCGCCACTGTCGCCCCGCTCGTCACTGAACCGCCGACGGCGTTCGAATCACCCGAGCCCATCGAGCGTGACCCCGGAAATGGTTCGGCGCCGGCCACCTCGACCGTTGCGCTGTCACCGCTTGCAGCACTGCTCGGTGAGCAGAACTCGGCAGTTCCTGAGGAGATCGAAGCCCGCCCTCGTCCAGTCGGCGTCGAGATCGATGTGATCGATGTCGCCGATTTTCCGATTCGTCCCGTGGGCCTCGAGGAAGATGGACAGCTCGAAGTCCCTGACGAGACCGAGATCGGCTGGTACCAGTACGGCGCCACCGCAGGTCAGCCCGGCGCCACCGTGCTCGCAGCCCACGTGTCGTGGAATGGCACCGTCGGCCCATTCGGCGCGCTCGGCACGCTTGACCCCGGCAACCAGATCACCGTGACCCTCGACGACGGCACTACTCGCCAGTACGAGGTGTTCGAACGGGCAATCTACGGCAAGCTCGAACTCCCCCGTGAACGCATCTGGCGCAATACCGGCCCAGAGACGCTCGTGCTGATCACCTGCGGCGGCGACTTCAACCCCGAAATCCGCCGCTACAAGCAAAACATCGTCATCTACGCCGCTCCTGTTGGCTGAGAACGACGATTGCTGCGTTTCGCCGACGCGAGTTGAAGGACTTTCTCTTCGCGCAGTCATCCACCACTCTGGCGCTTGCGGAGCCACCAGACTTGTTCCGAGGGGTACTTTTTTGACCAAGCTGCTGGAATCCAAAACTGTGTTCCTGCAGCTGAATCGGGCGCCTTGACTTCGACGTAGTTCTCGATCTCGAAACCAATATCGCGGAACAGTGCCATCCATTCGCTGATTGGCAGGTTGAACTCGATGCCGCCCGGGTCCTCGGCGGCATCGGTCCAGTCGAGCTCGCCGAGTTCGAAGTACGACCGTTCGAGCGTCGCGCCGATGTTGTCGTCACCAGCCTCCGGCGCACACACCATCGCGAGCGGGTGGTGCCCGAGAAAAACGAGTTGACCACCCGGGCGAAGCAGTCGATGGGCCTCGGTCAGCCAGCGCCGAGGCTCGCACCAGATCGCTGCACCGTACTCACTGATCGCGAAGTCAAACGATCCGTCTGGTTGGGCGACTGCTTCGGCATCTCCGTGCACCCATTCGATCCGCTCAACGTCGTAGATGGCGGTCAGCCGCTCAGCGGTGGCGAGCTGTTCGCAAGAGTTGTCGATGGCGTACACGTCGGCGCCGCGCCGCTGCATCCACGCGCTGACGTAACCGGTGCCGCACCCCAGCTCGATCGCCCGCTGCTCGCGCAGCGACTCGGGCAGGAGTGGCAACTCGTCATTTGGGATGCCCCAGATCCCCCACGTCGGTTCCATCCGGGCCCATGCCCGTTCGCCAGAAGCAACCCAGCGATCAGCGGTCGCATCCCAGTGGCGCCGGTTCTCTGCAACGTGACGAGGCAACGTGGTCATGCCTTCAACCGTAGGTGTTGGCTCGTCGGCGCTGACGCAGCGTTTCGCAATCGCCTGGTCAGCCCGGCTCGATCGCCGTCTCGAGGTTGTTGACGACAGCGATCTCGCCGAACTGATTGTCGATGCATC
This sequence comes from Ilumatobacter sp., assembly GCA_051275435.1. Classification (GTDB taxonomy): domain Bacteria; phylum Actinomycetota; class Acidimicrobiia; order Acidimicrobiales; family Ilumatobacteraceae; genus Ilumatobacter_A. Next base: position 12,545 of record JBNMOS010000015.1, on the reverse strand, counting down.
GAGCAGCCTGATCCGCGGCATCTTGGCCTGCGAGCCGATTGATCATCTCCACGTCGAAGTAGCCGCCTCCACCCCGCACTGCGCCCCCGATTGGAACCGGCACCCCCGTCGCCAAAACGACGGTCATGCGCTCGGCGTCCCACGAGGTGTCCGCCGGCCACAGAATCGGATATCGCTCGCCGCCCTCAGTCGGTGCAAGGTAGAGACAGTCACCATCAAGTTCGATCGGACCTTCGATCAATGCAGCCAGCCCTACGCCGCTGACCGGTCGCACCGGGTGTCGCATGACCGGACCGTCAATCGCCCCTCCTTCAACGTTCATCGCTGCCGATCGAGCAATCTCGACGAAGTCGTTGAACGGCTCGCCGTCGGACTGCGGGGGCGCTACGCCCAGCGGAAGCAGCGCGCTGTTGTCGCTGTCGCAGCCGAAGACCAAACCGTCGACATACGGCACCCAACGAGGCGCGCCGCCCGACGAATCGCCGAAGAACCCCACGAAACGCAATCCACTGAACGTCACTGTTTCAGCAAGTGGATCGGGCCCCTGTCCTGCGGCCCAGAGCGATGCGGACTCGAACTCCTCGACGTCGCCAATCCCGGCGAAGACCTCAACGTCCGACACGGTGAACGTCGTGGCGGCCGTACCAGTTCGGGAGGCGCGCACCGCAGCGTCAACCGTGCCTGTCATGGCGAGACCAGCCCATCGGCCCAGCTCAGCAAGGTCCTTCGCCGGTTGGTAGTCGTACGTTGGCTGCCCCGTCTGAAGTAGGGCGACGATCTCGTCGAGGTCAGTCGCCGAAACGCACTCCATGGTGGTCGAGTCGGGGGAACCTGGGGGCGTGGCCGCTACCGGCGGGTCCGGCGCATTCGGCATCGATGTGCTGCCGTCGAGCCCAGCTGTCTGTTCTGGAACGCCAGACGTGTCGAGCTCCGGTTCTGGAGCCGATGACGAACACGCCGCGGCGCCAAGACAGACCAATATGAGCAAGCGTCGCATTGCAGTTGGACGTCGCGTACGCCAGCCGAGTTCCCGGAACCGGGCGAAAATATTTCGACCGATCCGATGGCGAGTGCGCAACCAACGATCGACGGGGCTCTGAATGACCTGCCCTGTCTCGCTCTCCGCGTTGACTCGTCGAAATACGGGTCAAGATGTCGTCGCATTGCGTCGATACATCAAGTAATGCCGGTTCTCACCACCACCTTGGATACCAGCGTCCTCATCGAAGCCAGAACCGGTGAGCCGACTGCATTCGCACAACTCTGGCAGGTACACCAAGGCCATCTGCTCCGTTACCTTCGCGCTAAACGGGTCACCAACCCCGAAGACGTTGCGAGCCAGGTGTGGATCGACGTCGCTGGATCCATCGCACGTTTCGAAGGAGATCCCGACGACTTCCGGGCGTGGCTCTTTACGATCGCTCATCGTCGCAGCGTCGATGAGGTACGCAAGGCTGTTCGCCGACCTGAAGTGCTCTACGGCCGAGCTGGCGAGGACCGGTGCATGCCCGACGGTGACGATGCACAGGACGCGTCCGGTGCGCTCGAACGAGCGATCGCCCTCGTGCAAGAGCTTCCAACGGATATGGCCGAGGCCGTGATGTTGCGAGTCGTGTTCGACATGGATTTCACACGCGTCGCCGACGTGATGCACCGAACGGAAGGGAGCGTCCGTGTCCTCGTCCACCGAGGACTGAAGAAGCTCCGTTTACAACTCATTGCGGCTGCCCCCTGCGCGGCAAGTACACGCTGAAACAACAGTCATCGCTCCCGAACAGCAACGGTCAGCACAGGGTTGCGGCAGCATGATGCCATAATCTTGTAACAACATCGTCGGGCGGAGCGATGTAGTTGCAACATGACCGATCACGACGACGTCTCCGACGCACTGCGACCACTTGCAGGCCGCTCCACGGCATCCGAACTTGCTGGACTGGCTTCCGACGTCAACGCGATGGTCGCCGAATTTTGGATGGCCAGCGACCGCCCGATGAGCCCCACCTCATAGGCAGCACCTGGTGCGCTGGCGGCGCTTGCGAGTAGGTTGTCGCGGACAAGATGGTCACGATCGAAACAGTCACGCGGGGACGTCGCCAGCCGGGTTTCTTAGGCAAAAAGTCTTATCGCCTCGTTTTCCAGAGTTTTCTCGCTCTGTGTAACGAAAAGATCACACAGAGCGATGTAGCTGTATGACCGCAACATCAGGCTGGTGGCTTCCTGCACGCGCCACTCAGCCGATTTCCTCGACCGAGCGGGCAGCCGATCAGGACGACGGCGGCAACACGCTGATCGAGATGCTCATCGTCATCGTGCTGATGGGCGTCGTCGTCACCACGGTGCTCTCGGCGCTGCAGGTGACTATCCGGGCTACCACGATCGACCGCGAACAGGCCATTGCGTTCTCGATCCTGCAGGCAGCATCCGACCAGATCTTCACGGGGCCCCACGAGTCGTGCCTCACCGGAAACGCCGTCTCGACGTACAACGCCCGGGCGCAAGGCGCTGCGATTCCAACCGCCTGGGAGAGTTCTCCTTCCGTCGCGCTGCCGGGCGTCTCGATCGACGTCATCGGCGTCGAGTACCTCGGCCGAGTGGGCGTCGACGACGTTTTCGAGTGGGGTTCGTTCTGCTTTGAGGGCCCCAGTTTCGGCGACAGCCCGCTCTACACACAGCGGGTCACAATCCAACTCACCTTCCCAGACGGCACAACAACCCAAACCCTCGAGATGGTGAAGAGCAAATAGTGAGTGCCGAACGCGAAGACCGACGATCACGTGATGCAGGGTTCACACTCATCGAGATGACGGTGTCCCTCGTCATCATGGGCACGCTGATGGCCGCACTCGCACTGGCTGTCTCGGTGACACTTCGGGCAGCGCCCACCGCCTCGGATCGAATTGATGACTCGCGCACCACACGCGGCCTGTCGACATGGCTCGCGCAAGACACCACTTCGACGCCAAATGTCATTCCTGCGGGCCCGCTCGGCGGAATGAACACCTCGCCGACCGATGCAGCCAGTGGCGCGAACGACTGCGGGGGTGCGGGTCAGAACATCGTGCACATGACCTGGACCGAGACGTTTACGAGCACCGACACATACGTTGCCAACTATCGGTTCGTCGGCGACGGCATCACGGCTCGGGCCGCCCGCTACACGTGTTCACGGCAGGGAACGGGTCCCTTCACCACGCCCCGTGCACAATTTCTGACACCAATGCTGGATGCAGCGGCCCCGCCGATTGGTGACTTCGACACAACAGCCAACGTGCTCTCCTTTACCTTGACCGGCCAAACCGGTGAAACCGTGCTCATCGAGACCAGCTCTCGCAACCCATCGGACTTCTTCCTCCCATGATTCACACGAACTCCTCGAACCCTGACGCCCCCACCCGCTCCAGAAAAGATGCAGGGCTTGCCTTGCCAATGGTGCTCGTGCTCACCACCGCCATCTCCATCGTGGTCATTGCACTGGCGTCGTACACGATCACCAACCTCCGGTACTCACGCGTGACCGAGGATCGCAGCGATCGGCTGTCGGCTGCCGATGCAGGCATGAGATACGCGATCGACCAGCTGCGCCTGCGGAACGCCGGCTGCATTCTCGACACTCAGAAAGCCGTGCTGCCAGGCGTTCAGGCCGACTTCAACGGCGCATCTGCAGCAGTTACGTGCCAGCTGATCACATCGGGCTTTGAAGGAATCCAGGCTTACGCGGCAGTGATGACCGGCGAGGGCCTCGGCGTCAACGACTATCTCCTGAGCGCCCAGGGCGGCGCCAGCAAGCCCAAGACGCTCGGCGGACCGGTCTTCATGTCGCGTCTCAACTACTCGGGTGGAGTTGGAGCATTCAGCTTGAATGCCCCCGTTCGAATTGAGGACGGTCCGCTGCTCTACCACGACACCACTACGGGCTCACCGTGTACGTCGGTTAAGTCGAGCTCCATGCCCGCAGACGTCGTCTTCGAACCGGAACTGATCTTCGGACCAGTCTGCGTAACTGTCGGCTGGAAAGAACTCTTCAGGTCTCCCCCAGTGCCCGACCTCACAACGCTGCCGGAACTGGATGGCTCGACGGATTTCACCGACGACGGCGGATGCCGCTTGTTCCAACCAGGTCGCTACACGGTGCCGCCAGCAACGAATGGCAAGAACGCGTACTTCCAGACCGGCGACTACGTGATGGACTTCACCGGTGAATGGCAAGTTCAAAAATCGATCGTCACCGGGGGCCGCATCAACCCGGCGACCACAACCGTTAATGAGATCGGCTCCACCACCGCGGCATGCAAGGCGCTCCAGGATGCCGATCCAGCGGCCCTGCTTCCGGTGCCAGAATTTGGCGTGACGATCTACTTCGCCAAGACGGCACGCCTCAACATCGCAACACAGGGCTCCGCCGAATTCCACACCCGCGAACAACAATGCGCACCGACCGACCCGACCGACTGCAAAGATGATAAGGGTGAACCCGACCTGCGCTCGAGCTTCGTGAGCCTGCAGGCGCTCTGCACCCCGAACGGATCGTGGTGCAATGCCGACGGCGACGGCGGAGTAGGTGTCGCAAGCACCCTCACAGCGACCTCGGCCTACTTCGTTAACACCGACAGCGGTAACAACAAGGAACTGGTCGCTCACGCATTGATCTACGCTCCGCTCGGCAGCCTCGACATTGGAAACGCCACCAACACAGCCGAACAGAAAATGCTCGGCGGCTTGATCGTTTCTCGGCTCCAGCTGCAGTCGTCCGCTTCGGCGTCGAACTTTGAGATCGCTGTCCCCACCAGCCCAATCACCGCGGAGATCGCATTGGTCTCCACGGCGGTCAAAGGCGGAGAAACCGCTGTACAGGCAATCGTGCAATATCGCCCCTACGAGCCCACCCTCGACAATCGCATCAAGATCAACTCGTGGCGGGTCTGTGAAACGAGTGCGTGCACCACAACGGGAACCAACTCGGGCTGCGGTACCGGTGATGCCGTGTGGACCAGCGAGTTCTGGAACTCAAGCGACACGTCGCTGGCACCGGTCTACACCGAGTTCACGTCGACACCAACGCTCTCTTACGACTGGGGCAATGGCAGCCCGGACGCGGCCATCAACGCCAATGGATTCCAGGCGGAGTTCACTCGCGTGGTCGACTTTCCGAGTCCGGGAACCTACCGATTCACGTTGCGCACCGACGACGGAAAACGCCTGTACGTGAACGGTTCGCCGGTCTTAACCGACTGGAACGCCCAGACGTGGTCGGAGGGGGTCAACACTGTGGATGTCACCTTCACCGAGGCCCAGCGTTGTTCGGTGTCGCTTGAACTTGAGTATCGCGAGATCACTGGCCAGGCTGAGGCCGGGATGACCTGGGCCAAGCTTCCCTAATTTCTTGCCGCTTCGCGAGTTCACGCGGACGAAACGGACGCGAGACACCGCGGATATCAAATTCTGTTGTGATGAAGCCACTTCATGAAGCGGGGCTGGAACCGCATGGAGGGCATCGGCAACCGCCGCTGCGGAAGTGCCGGTCACCGACCGGCTCCACAAGCAGGAGACAACTGAATGATTACCGCCCTGACCGGTCCTGACGTCGACGCGCCCACCGTGGCGCTGTCGCTCAACCTTCTTTGGATCGTCGTGGGAGCGGCGCTCGTCATCTTCATGCAGGCCGGTTTTGCCATGGTCGAGACCGGCTTCTGTCGAGCGAAGCACGCCGTCCACGTCGTGTCGACGAACTTCATGATCTTCGGACTCGGATTCGTCGGGTTCTTCTTCACCGGGTACGCCTTTATGTTCGGCGGGTTCTCGTACCCCGGCTACTTTGGCTTCGACACCCCGGTCGGATCGCCACTCGTTTCCATCGGGAACTGGGTGTTTCTCTGGGACGGCCCGTTCGCTCTGAAGGGCCTCGGTGGACCGGGAACGACAGCATCAATCGCCGCCTTCTTCCTCTACATGGTCGCCTTCATGGACACGACAGCGACGATCCCGACCGGCGCCATGGCCGAACGCTGGAAGTGGAGCTCGTTCGTCTCGTGGGGTCTGTTCTGCGGCGCGGTGTACTACCCGTTGTTCGGCGCCTGGACGTGGGGTGGCGGATGGTTGAACCAGCTCGGCAACAACGTCGGGCTTGGTTTTGGCTACGTGGACTTCGCCGGATCCGGGGTCGTACATGCCGTCGGTGGTGTGGCCGGCCTCGCTGGTGCCCTCATACTCGGACCGCGTGTCGGCAAGTTCGACAAGGACGGCAAGCCCCGTGCTCTGCTCGGCCACAACATCCCGATGGCGATGTTTGGCACGCTCATCCTGCTCTTCGGCTGGTTCGGCTTCAACGCCGCTTCGACGTTCGCTGCAACCGACGTCCAGTTCGCCACCGTGGCGCTCAACACTGCGCTCGCCGCGGCCTTTGGGTCGGTTGCAGCACTCGTCTGGATCACGCGGCGCGGCGGCAAGCCCGACCCATCAATGATGGTCAACGGCATGCTCGCCGGGCTGGTTGCGATTACCGCGCCGTGCGCATTTGTGCAGCCCTGGGCGGCCGCTGTCATCGGAACCATCGCCGGAGTCGTCGTCATCGAGGCAGTCTGGTTCATCGAACGTCGACTCAAGATCGACGACCCGGTCGGCGCGATTGCAGTCCACGGCGTGTGCGGCCTGCTCGGTGTCCTGTGCGTCGGAATCTTCTCCGACGGCAGCTACGGAGCCGGGTGGAACCTGACCGCTTCGGCCGTCACCGACGGCAAGGGAGTCACCGGCATCCTCTACGACTACGACCTCGGCATCCGTCAACTCGGGGCCCAGGCGGTCGGCGTCCTCACGATCTGCACCGTGATCTTCGGGATCGCCTACACGTTCTTCTCGCTACAGAACCGGTTCACCGCTGGCGGGATCCGTCCGACACTCGAAGACGAGGAAAGCGGTCTCGATCTGGCCGAGATGGGCGTCCCGGCATACGACGACTCACCGCTGGCAGACGAGTTCAGCGCCATGTGAACTGACGACTCTCGGCAACATATGACTGCCGTGTCAGACCTGAGCGGTGTATCCGCTCAGGTCTGACACGTGGGTCAGCGCGCTGTGCCGGGACCGGCGATCTCATAAATCGTGACGGTGCCACTGACCTCGTTGCCGACAACGAGGAGCGCCTTGCCGTTCGGGCTGTCGTCCGGTGTGATGACGGTGAGGCCTTCGGGGCCGAGGTCACCGGCCGTTCCGGCCTCGGCGTCGCCGGTGAAGTCCCGGTTGTTGACGTACTGGACGAACTTCGGGTTCTTTGGCGTGGTGATGTCGTACACCATCACGCCGCCGACGCGCTCGAGGCCGATGAATGCATACGTCTTGGAGTACAGCTCGGCGATGACGACGCCTTCTGGCTCGGGGCCTTTGTCGTCGCTCCGGCTGTCGAAGGAGCCGTTCTCGTCGTTGGTGGAGTTGAAGTCTGCGGGCAACATGCCGGCGGTGATCTGTTCGAGCTGGTCACCGCTGTCGAACACGAGCGTGCCGTCGGCAGCCCAGATCGAGAACGACCGTGCACCATAGGTGTACAACTCGGTGGACGGGGTCGCGACCGGAACGAACTGGTCGCCGTCCATCTCGAAGACGGTCGTGTTGAAGCTCGTTGTGGTCTTCAACCGGCCGAGCTGGTCGTCGGCCTGGAGGTCCGAAGCATTCAGGAACACGGTCGGGTCGAGCGTCAGATCCTTGATGCGGGCTTCTTCGGAGAAGCAGTCGTAGTCGCGGGCGTCGCCTTCGTTGGCGCTGACAAGGTAGGTCTGGCCGCCAAACTCGTAGGCGTCGATTGCGTCGGGCATATACATGCCGTGCACCGGCCAGGTCCGGATGTTGATGCCATCATCACGGTTGCTGGCATCGAGGCCGTTGCCGGGCAGGCTGTGGTCCTTGAAGCCGAGCGGGAGGATGTCGGTGACCGTGGCGGAGGCGAGGTCGATGACGGCGAAAGCATTGTTCTCCTGCAGCGATACCCACGCCGTCGTGGAGTCAGCATCGATTGCGACGTACTCCGGTTCGAGGTCCTGGGCGACCGAAGCATTCGGGCCGAAGATCCGGACACCGCCAGCGCGCAGCGCATCGATGTCTCCGTTGAATGCAGCAAAGCCAGCAGTTTCGACGTCGGCCTGGGTCACGGTGGCGGCGCCGTCCGACACGTCAATGATGCTGACCGAACCCTCGGGGTCGCCCGCGCCGTCGGCGCAGTAGTTGTCGGGCTCACCCTCGTTGGCGACGACGAGTTTGGTGCCGTCGGGGGTGAAGGTGACCATGTCGGGCAGCGCCCCGACGACGACTGACGACAGGAACGTGCCATCGGTGGAATACAACTCGATGGTCCCCGGAAATGTTGGGGATGCGGGGTCCTGCACGGCAATTGCCAAGACGCCATCGGACACAGCAACGCTGTTGACGCCACCGCCGGTCTGGGACTCCAGGGTCTCGAGGAAATGGGGGCTTCCCGGGGTGCTGATGTCGAGCACGTCGATCGCTCCCTTTTGGGCATTCACGACGAACAGGCGCTGTGTCGAGGGGTCGTGGGCCACGATCTCGGTAGCACTTTCGTCGTACTGGCCAGTCTCGTATGTGCCGATGGCGGTCAGGGAGACGCGGGGCTTGGGCGCAGCGTCGACAGACGTTGCGGCGAGGGCCGACGCCGCCAGGCCGACAGTCAAGATGCCGGTGGCGGCACGGCGGTGGCCCCGCCGGGCGGGTCGACCAGAGGGATGCGGAGGGTCAGATTGACGCTGGTGAATGTTCATGGCGAGACCGTAGGAAAGCCGAATGAACCGTGATCGTTGGCCAGGTAGCCCAGCGACGAATGTCAGGTGAACGCTCAGAGCGCTGAGCGACGACGTTCTCGTCAGCGACGCCTCAGTCCAGTTCGTACCCCGGACAGGTCGCGGCCCAAAACGCTTCCAACTTGGCTGCCAGCGGCTCGAACTTCTCGCTCTCGGTGAGTGTCAGTTCGCCGGGCAAGTGAACTCGAACGAGCCCGGAGTTGCCGTGCTGTTACCGTCCGCCAACAGCGCATTGAGGTCGACAAACGTCGCTTGGCCGCTTGCGCTCTGCCCATCGTCGGTGATGTCGACGGCGGTGATCTGAAAGCTGGCGGGGTCGACTCCGTCAGACAGGGCGTACCCCTCAAACGCTCTGGCACCCGATTCCCACTGCTGCTCACGATCAACAATGTCGACGCGAACGTTGCCCGGATCGGTCCATCCTTCCGATGATCGGTCACGCCAGTCCTCAGGCGAAAAGTTGAAGTTGACATTGAAGTTGTCGGGTTCGCTCACGCTCACGGCGCGGCCGGTCACTGCATCGGCGAAGCTCGCACAGAATGAAACGGTGAGTTCGTGGCGGATGTCGCCGATTTGGATGAGGCCCGTGCCTGGCGCAGCCCTACTGTCCGGCGCCTCAGAGCCAGACGTCACGGCTGGCGCATCGTCCGGAGCGTCGGCGGCCGCTGCGGCGACTGAATCCGAAGATGCGACAACTGCATCACCGGTGGCCGAACTGACCGACGGACTGGCTGCATCGTCGCTTCCGCCGCATGACGCCAGGACGAGCAGGAGGCCGACGACAGTCGGACGAGAGAAATGGTGACGCATGGCAGCCTCGATGTACGTGGTGAGGAGCGGCGGTGCCGCTGACTCGAGGCAAGTAGCCAACACCGACGGTCCTTTTCCGGGAATTAACACCGGCACCGACAGCGCTCTCAACCATCTGCCTCATTGCCAACTGAGTGATCGATTCAGCGGCGTGGCAAGGCGAACAAATCGGCCGCTTGCGCGTGGGGCCACGCGCCCCAAATGGCGGTTCCGCCGGATGCCGTCCGGGTCCGGTCCTCCCGCGTCGGCGGGCACCCTGCTCCCCCTTTGAGGGCCGGCAAAAGCACCGCTTCAGCGACGGGGAGAGTGGCATCTTTCGGCCGGCTCAACAGGGGTTCAATTCAGGGTGGAGCTCAGGACAATCGAACCCAGGGGTTCAATTCAGGGTGGAGCTCAGGACAATCGAACCCAGGGGTTCAATTCAGGGTGGAGCTAAGGGGAATCGAACCCCTGACCTCTTCATTGCGAACGAAGCGCTCTACCAACTGAGCTATAGCCCCAAATACGAAAGCGCAGTGTAGCGCTCGATTCTTTGGACCGTCAGCGCTGTTCGAGCCAGCCGTTGTTCCACTCGGCGCTCTCGCGCTCACGCAACTGTGCAAGCACGTAGACGTAGCCGCACAGGCCGAGGAACGACAGACCGAATGCCCAGAGCATCGCCGTCGACTGCGTCGTAGCAGCGAGGAACATCGTGCAGGCGGCAGTGACGAGGAGAATAAACAGAACGTTCATCCGACGGCGTTTCAGCGCGGACGACCGACTGGCTGCGTGGCCCGCTTCTGGGCGTCGCTGACTCCCGGTGAGGTCGCCGTGAGAGCGATAGCGAGTTGATTCGCTGGTTTGGTCGGGGCGCTGTGCCGGACGCTGGCGGGTTGCCGTGTCGCCACCGCGCATCGATGTCTGGCGGACGGGCGCCTGACGAACCGCGCCTTGACCTGGCCGGCCCCCTGCGGCTTGACGCTGCAGTGGCGAAGACGACTGAGCGAGCGGACGACCCAGGGACCGAACCGACCCGCGACCCGACGTTGAGTTGCTTTGCAGTTTGTTGAGCTGCTGACGGAAGTCGGTAACCGACGAGTTGGGCCGGTTGTCGATGCGAGAACGCAGCATCGGTGGGATGAGGACAGCAGCCCAAGCTGCTGCGACGACGAGGAGGACGAGTTTGGCCATAAGTGAGGTGTGAGAGTTCAGCCGGCGAAGAACAGATCGGTTCTGCTGCGCAACGACTTATATGAAGATTCTAGGACATTTGTAACGGTCTACGCAACAACGGGCGTATTGCGCGTCACACGATCGTCGCACGTCAATCATCCTGGCGACTGGAGTGAGCGGCAAACGTCAGGCCAGATCGGCCGCTCTTGAGGCTGGAACCTCGCTGGAGCGGCGATACGTGCCGGATCGTCCACCGGTCTTTTCCCACAGCGCTAAGTCCGTGATCGTCATGGCGCGATCGGCTGACTTACACATGTCGTAGATGGTGAGCGCCGCAACACTGCACGCGTGCAGGGCCTCCATCTCGACGCCGGTCCGCTCGATGCAATCGACGTGCGCCTCGATGGTGATGCGATCATCGCCGACTTCGAAGTTGACCGAGACGCTCGAGATCATCAGCGGATGACAGAGCGGAATCATGTCGGAGGTCCGCTTCGCCGCCTGGATACCAGCAACGCGTGCAACAGAGAGGACGTCGCCCTTCTTCACCTCGCGGTTCACGATCGCGGCGACGGTCTCCGGCTGCATTTGCACGTCGCAACGTGCAACGGCGCGACGGTGCGTCGGTTCTTTCGGGGAGACATCAACCATCCGGGCGTGGCCTGCGGAGTCAAGGTGTGTGAACTGTGGATCGCTCATGCAGCCACGACGGTACCCGTCGAGGCGCCAGCCGTCTCAGTCACGCGCTCGAGCACAGCGTGGCGTCGGCCTCGGATTGGTACGGTTCGCGTCATGACCGAGCAGGCGCCCCTTCCCTACGACGCACTCGACCACATTCGGGTCGACGGCACCGAGTTCCTCCGCCTCGTCGATGGCGCCGACCTCACGACGTCGGTCTCGACCTGCCCCGGTTGGCGGCTCGGCGATCTCGTTTACCACGTCGGTGAAGTCTGGAACTTCTGGGCCTCCATCGTCTCCGAAGGAATCACCGACCGCAACGACGTGCGCAACGTAGCCGCCCCGACACGACCCGAGACCGACGCTGCGTTGGTTGCATCTGCGTTCGAATCCCACGTCCTCCTCTGCGACACGCTTCACGCCGCTGATCTCGACCAGAAGGTTTGGACGTGGACCGGTGCTGCCCAACCAACCGCATGGGTACGCCGCCGGATGGCGCAAGAAACGTTGATGCACCTCGTGGACGCCGGTATGGCCCTCGGGTTCGAAATCGACTTCCCGTCCGACATCTGCGCCGACGGGATCGACGAATTCCTCATGTGGTTCGCTGCATCCGATCGCCGCGAGGGCGAAATGAAGGTCGGCGGCACCGTCCACCTCCACTGCACCGACCCCGATCTTGCCGAGGGCGCCGGCGAATGGTTCATCGCCGCCATGAAGGAACCAGCAGCCACCTTCACCCGCGAGCACCGCAAGGGCGACGTCGCCATCCGCGGCCGCGCCCAAGACATCTTGATGTGGCTGTGGCGTCGCGACGACGAAGGCCTCGAGATGATCGGCGACAAGGTAGTAGCCAGAAGATTTCGAGCCTTCAGCGAACTCGACTAGAGCGAGAAGGTTGGCGGTACGGCCCCGCCGAGCAAAGCGAGCTCAGGCGCCAGCCTGAGGACTCGCAACTCGACGACGGAGCCGGCAGTGCAGCCCCGCCGAGCAAAGCGAGCTCAGGCGCCAGCCTGAGGACTCGCAACTCGACGACGGAGCCGGCAGTGCAGCCCCGCCGAGCAAAGCGAGCTCAGGCGCCAGCCTGAGGACTCGCAACTCGACGAC
>JBNMOS010000014.1:0-40589 GCA_051275435.1 Ilumatobacter sp. | reverse complement strand
TTGGCAGGCAGCTCAAGTGTCAGGGTACGAGTGATCTGATCTTTGATATCGCGCTCGACCTGTGTCCAGAACGTCTTGTTCTTGATTGGTCCGTCGGGAAGCCGGTACACGGCGTCGTCCGGCGCAGCGGTGCGGAGATCGCGGTCGTCGTAGTCGACCTGGACGATCTGTGTTGCGTCGATCTGCTCGTGGATCGGGAACAGCACCGCTTCGTACTCGTCGTCGTGCACGAGGTCGGCTTTCGTCTCGTCGTACCGCAGGCTCACGCGGGCCACGACGGCGGCTGCGCGGCGCTCGCCGCGGGCATCACCACCGACAGCGTCGAGCCAGGGCGCGGCCACGTCGACGTAGCGGACGGCGATGCCGGTGGCGATCTCGGGCATGATGGCCGACTCGTCATCGCTCAGTGCCGACTGGGGGACGGCAGCCGGGGCGGCGATGGCGGGTTCGGTGCTGGTTTCGGCGGCGAGCCCGGCTGCATGGGATGACATGGTCGCGAGAGTGGCAGCGGTCGCGGTGCCGACCGGAGTGTCGCTGGATACCTGTTGGATCTGGTCGCGCGTCATCGGCCCCCGCAGGTACGACATCGCCCAGCGAGTCGTGAAAACCTCCGGCGTGTCCTTGCCAGCGCGGCGCAGTATGAACTCTCGTTTACCAAGGCCCGAGATGGTGTCGCCAACTGCCTGAATGTCGACACCGCCCGCAGCCGACGCCATGCCGTCGAGGAGGCGTGCTTTGTCGCGGTCGGTCTGGAGCCTGCCGATCATCCATGTTCCGGCATTCGACAGCGCCTTGTAGTCGATGTCGACCGGGTTCTGTGTCGACAGGACGACGCCGACTCCAAACGCACGAGCCTGCTTCATCAGCGTCATGATCGGCTTCTTCGTCGGCGGGTTAGCCGTCGGAGGCAGGTAGCCAGCGACTTCGTCCATGTACAGCATCGCCCGAAGGTCGGTCGTGCCGCTCTGGGCTCGCATCCACGTGACCAGCTTTGACAGGACGAGCGACGTGACGAATTGGCGCTCGGTGTCAGAGAGATGCGCGGTCGTGATGATGGCGCAGCGCGGCTTGCCGTCCGGCGAATACATCATCGACTGGATGTCGAGCGGAGCACCCTGACCCCATGCTGCGAATGAGGGCGAGGCAAGCAAACCGTTCAGCTTCATCGCCAACGCCATGCGGCCGGACTCGGGGAAGAACTGATCGATGTCGAAGACGCCGAGTTTGCGGATTGGGGGCGCAGCGACTTGGCCGACGAGCGTCATCAGATCAATCGCTTTGCCCGACTGCCACGAATGGTTGATCAAATTGGAGATAAGGATGTGTTCGCGGCTGGACAGCGGGTCGGCATCGATGTTGACCAAACCGAGTAGCCCGGTGACGTACCCCTCGATTTCGTCGCCGACGACTTCAGCATCGCTGAGGTCAGTCGGGACCTGGAGCGAACCAACGATGTTCAGCGCCACACCCGACTGCGAACCGGGTGTGTAGATCGTGAAGTCGGTCTTCGCTCTCAGGTTGCCGATGTCGACACCACTCAGCCCCCAGCCGCCGAGGCCTTTTTCCCACAGTGCTGCTTGGCTTGTAGCGAACTCGTCAGGTGTCTGGCCGGCGTTCTTGGCCTGAGCCTCGTCGATCCACGGACGGAAATCACCGGGGGCGAGATCGGGGAACGTGAGGCAGAGGTTCGTCAGGTCGCCCTTGGGGTCGATCGCGATAACCGGGAGCCCTGCTTGGAGTGCCTCCTCAATTACGATGACACCGAGGCCGGTCTTGCCCGAGCCGGTCATCCCGACGATCACGCCGTGTGTCGTCAGCTTGTCCGTGGCCACTGTGACGTGGCTCGTTGCATCATCGCCGTCAGACGTGCCGGTGCGTTCGTGGGTCGCTGGGTCGATGGTGCCGCCGAGGAAGAGATCTGCCATATGTCGCAGAGTAGTGGGGCCTTCCGTTTGCGTGGGGTTGTTGTAGCTGGGTTCCATCGGTGGGTGCAACGCCTGGCGTGCAGCTCACACAAACGAGTGGGGCAACGGCGATCTACGATCGTGGTCATGGCGTTCACCGGGTTTCCGACCGAGGGCATCGAGTTCTACGAGCAGCTTGCAGCTGACAATTCCAAAGCGTTCTGGCTGGAGAACAAGCATCGGTTTGTCGAATATGTCAAAGAGCCGATGGTTGCCCTGACCAGCGAGCTTGCCGACTTCGGCCCGTTCCACATGTTCCGCCCGCACAACGACCTCCGCTTCTCGAAGAACAAACCGCCCTACAAGACCCACCAGGGCGCCTACGGGGAGCTCGAAGCCGGATCTGGCTACTACATGCAGTTGTCGTCCGAGGGGCTGATGGTCGGCGCCGGTTACTACTCGATGGCCAAGGATCAGCTCAAGCGGTTCCGGGATCTGATCGACGCCGATGCTACGGGTGAGGAGCTGACAGAGATCGTGGCTGCCATGCGCAAGCAGAAGTTTGACGTGACGGCAATCGACGAGCTGAAAACGGCGCCGCGTGGCTACCCGAAGGACCATCCTCGTGTCGAGCTGCTGCGGATGAAGGGTTGTCTGGCGGCGAAACAATTCGGTGCGCCCAACTGGATTCACACCAAGGGAGCCGCCAAACGCATCCGCGAGATGTGGGCCGGCGCTAAGCCACTCACCGACTGGCTCGACTCCCACGTGGGTCCATCAACCGAGGCCCCCAGCGACCGTCCTTTCTGAGATGGTCCAGGTGCTCGCGCACGTGAAATGTGGAGATCTGCAGTCTGGTGTTGGGTACCGGTCTGCAGATTTGACAGAATGTAAAGGTGACGATGACTGACCCCGCAACGACCAGCGCGCTTGAGAACCAATTCGGTCTTGCTGACCGGGTCGTCAACGAAGACGCGCTGGCCAACAGCATCCAGCGGTTCCGCGAGCAGGGCATCACGCTGCCGACCTTCGCTCAGCTGGCTGATCCATCGACGTTCGACCACGACGAGAAAGTCGGCGACGCCGACCCACAGGGCCCTGATGCCCGCAACCTCTGGCGATGTCACTGGTACAACGACCTGCAGGGCAACCGCGTCGATGTGCCAGAACATGTTGTGCTCCCCTCGACCCTGACCGGCGTCGCGTCGCCGATCATCGTTGTCTTTGGCGACCGGTTCCCGATGATCACAGCACACAAGGTGCTGGCTGCCTACTCGTGCTTTGCCCCTCGCGTCGTCACGGGCCAATTCGATCCGACGGTGCACCGTGCCGTGTGGCCATCGACCGGCAACTACGCCCGCGGAGGCATCGCAATCTCGAAGATCATGGCGAGCCGTGGCGTGGCGATCCTGCCCGAGGGGATGAGTCAAGAACGCTTCGACTGGCTCGACCAATGGTGCGCCAACCCCGAAGAAGATGTCATCAAAACCCACGGCACCGAGTCGAACGTTAAAGAGATCTACGACGCCTGCAACGAACTGGCCAAAGACCCGGGCAACTTCATCCTCAACCAGTTCTCTGAATTCGGTAACCACCTCGGCCACTACAACGTCACTGGCCGCGCGCTCAGTCACGTCTTCGAGACCGTCCGCGCCGAGTACGGCTTGGTCGGACGTGAACTCGAACTCGCAGCCTTCACATCGGCCACCGGTTCGGCCGGCACGATCGCAGCTGGCGACCGGCTCAAAGAGGAGTACGGCGCCAAGATCGTCGCCGTCGAGGCACTCGAATGCCCGACGATGCTCGAGAACGGCTACGGCGAACACAACATCCAGGGCATCGGCGACAAGCACATCCCGCTGATCCACAACATCGCAAACACCGACATCGTCGTTGGTATCTCCGACAAGGCGACCGACGAGTTGGATCTGACCTTCAACACCGAGGCGGGGCGTTCCTATCTGGCCCAGTCGATGGGTGTGTCGCAGAGCCTCGTTGACCAACTCGAACACTTCGGTTTCTCGTCGATTGCGAACATTCTTGCAGCGATCAAAACAGCGAAGTTGCTCAACCTCGGCGAGAACCAGGCGCTCATCACCGTTGCGACCGATGGTGCAGCGCTGTACCCGAGTGAGCGGGCGAAGTTGCTGGAACGGCAGTACGGGAACGAATTCACCACGACTGATGCGGCTGCCGCCGTCGGCGAACATCTCAACGCGGCGTCCACCGACCACATGATCGAGTGCACCGACCTCGACCGTCGCCGCCTGTTTAACCTCGGCTACTACACCTGGGTCGAGCAGCAGGGCACGCCGTTCGATCTATTTGAGGCTCGCCGGTCGCAGGATTTCTGGCGCGGCCTTCGTCGGTACACCGGCATCTGGGACGCCATGATCGACGATTTCAACGCCCGCGTCGCCGACGGCACCTGAGCGACTCGTGAACGTCACGGGCTGGCGTTGCGCCACCTGCAGCGCCGAGCTTCCCATCTCGACACCGATGCCGTTCAGGTGTCCAAACGCCTCAGCGGCTGACCCACGCCATGTTCTGCAGATTGTGCACGACGACGCGCCGGTCACCGTCGTCGATAACGACTCGACATTCGTCGCAGCCGACCTGCATCTGGCGTGGGCGGCGTACGCCAATGCTCACGGGATGTCGGCTGAGGACCGAGCTGCGCTTGTCGGGGAGCTGAACGCAGCGATCGAAGCGGTCGACGGCTCGACCTTCGTCGTGACGCCCTTCGAACGTTCGGCGGTGTTGTCTGATGCGCTGGGAATGTCGGCCGATGGCGGCGTCTGGGTCAAAGACGAAACCGGGGGAGTCGGCGGCAGTCAGAAGGCCCGCTTTCTTTTCTCGATCCTGTTGCACCTGCGAGCTGCCGAGCGGCTGGGGCACCTGACCGAACGGCCACCGCTCGCCATTGCCTCCTGCGGAAACGCAGCGTTGGCTGCTGCCACGCTGGCGAAGGCCGCCGTATGGCCGATCGATGTGTACGTCCCGACCTGGATGAGCGACGGTTTCGGCGACCGCCTCGATGCGCTCGGCGCGCGAGTTCATCGCTGTGAACGGCGTGACGACGATCCACCTGGCGACCCGGCGATGCTCCGATTTCGCGGTGCGGTCGCCGCTGGGGCAATTCCGTTCACCGTGCAGGGGCCAGAAAACGCGCTCTGTCTCGACGGTGGCCGAACGCTCGGCTGGGAGATCGGCACACAGTTCACCGGCAAACGCATCGACCGACTCTTCATTCAAGTCGGGGGAGGAGCATTCGCTACAGCAGCGAGCCAGGGGCTCGATTCGATCCACGGAACTGTGCCACTGCATGCGGTCCAGGCTGCTGGCTGTGCACCCCTTGAACGGGCATGGAACCGATCGATCGGCACCGATCGCGTCGCCGAGGTGTGGGCCGAGGCGATGACCGTTTGGGAGAACCCGTCATCGTTGGCCGACGGAATCCTTGATGACGAGACCTACGATTGGGTTGGTGTGGTCGAGGCCATGCGTCGCAACGGCGGTTTTCCCGTGGTCGCTCCTGAGGCCGAAATCGAGGAAGCACACCGTCTTGCTCGCGAAGCTGGTTACAACGTGAGCCCGACGGGTTCCGCCGGACTCGCCGGGCTACTCGTGATCCGAGACGAAATCGCACCGAACGAGCAGATCGTGGTCGTGCTGAGCGGCGTCGCCCGCTGACCAACGCATCAGAGCTGGGGTTTCTTGGAAGCCACGCGGCTCGAAGCGGTCAAGGAAGTAGTCCGCCTTGGCCAGTCGCCGATCCTCAGGTCCAGCGCCGGAGTAGCATCCGGTGCACGTCTGAGCACTCATTTTCAGCCTGGGCCCGGGTGGGCGCCATTGGAGTAATCGGCCTCGCCGCAATCGGCGTGGTCGATGTCGTCGGCGCGCCGACAGACGCTCAGGTCGCAACGGCCGTCAACGAAGTTGCGTCGGCAGCGAGTGATGGCACCCCACTCATTGGTCAGAGCAGTTCGCCGAGTGTGTCCGACGATGGCTTGGTCGTCGTATTTGCCAACATCGGAGCGGGGTCGAACCGCTTGTTTGTCAGGACGCGTAGCGACGGCGCGGCGAGCGCCCGAACCGACGTCGTGTTCCCAAACGGTGATGAATCATCGGTCAACCCAGTCGTCGGTGCAGTGAGTGGCGACGGGTGCACAGTTGCGTACGCGGTGGCGCTTGCTTCGCAAGCGGCTCCAGCACAGGGCGCAACGACCGAGCTGCGCATCGTTGACCGCTGCGGCCCAGGGGGTATTGCACCTCAGCAATTAGTGCTGGACTCGATCGAGGCAGCAAGTGCGCTGCCCGCTCCGGCACTCTCGATCGATGGCTCGTCGATCGCCTGGCCCGTCGGAGACGAAGTTCGGGTGTACTCAGCCGCATCGACATCCGAGAACCCGGCCTTCGTCTCGACCCGTTCCGATGTCGCCAACGACCAAGTCGGAGCGCGGCTCGATCTGTCAGCCGACGGCCGCAGCCTCGTCTTCGAATCCGGAGCGGCTGCCGGATCTGGCGATCCGAAACTCACGAATGTCTACTTCGCCACACTGCCTGCAGGGACGGATCCTGCCGGAACCACCCCGATTGTTGAGCTCCTGGCGCCAACCCGACTCGGTTCGTCGGGGCCGACGATTTCCGCCGACGGTGCGCTCATTGTCTACGAATCTGAATCGCCTGGGCTCTTCGCCGGCGCCCCCAGCGACGGGCCGTACCTCGTCCTCGTCAACCGCACAGCTGCGATCGCTGGCAGCGGGCTCGGTGCCAATTCGCAGCGGGTACTTACCACCGGTGGCGCTGACGCCAGCCTCTCGGCAGACGGCAGGGCGGTTATCTACAACGCGTCCGAGTCGGTCCGGGTTCGCCGGTCTGACACCAGTGCGCCGTTTGCAGGTTCAACCGAAATCATCGTCAACTCGGCACTGTCAACGCAATTCGGCGAGGCGGTCGGTTCCGCAGTGACGGTTCCCGTCATCTCGGCTAACGGAACGCTGGCGGTCTTTGATCATGTGGCTGGCGTCGACTTGACAACCGACGCTTCGTTCGCCGCTGATGGCCATGTGTGGGCCATTGACACCTCGAAGATCTTCGATCCGCTCCCGGCGACGACGACCACCGAGCCAACGACGACCAGCACCGAGTCGACGATTCCGGTCGGCACGCCGCCCCCGTCGGTCCAGGTGACGAGCCCCGTTACTGCGCCAGAAACGACGGCACCCACGACAACCAGGATCACCACTCCGCCGACTGCTGCGACCACGACTGCTGTCTCGTCGTTCCCGGCATTTGAGCCGGCCGCATTCGAGTTCGCGCCGACGATCGTTGCGGCCGGGCGTCGCACTGCCGAGGTGGCTCTTGTCAACTCTGGTACCAGATCGATCGCCGTCAGCTTGCTTGAGGTGCAGCCCGCAGAGGCCGGGTTCGCCGTCGAGGGCACCACATGCGAGGGCGAGATCGCCGCAGGTCAGCAATGCATTGTCACCGTGTCGTTCGCCCCGACCGTTGCTGGCGAAGGCACGGCCAACCTTGTTGCCACGTTGGCCAATGGAATGGTTCTCGCGTCTGCCCTGCGCGGTATTGGTGCACCGACACCGCTGTTGTCGGTTCTGCCCGGTGTCGCAACGAACGGCCAGGTCGTGACCGTGTTTGGCGGAGGCTTCCCGGCCGGAGCGATCGTCGAGTTCTCGTGGAACGACGGCCAGGTCAAGTCGAACATCACGATCGACGACGTCGGCACGTTTGCCGAGACATTTGTGGTGCTCCCCAACACGGCAAGTGGCCCGGTCGACGTTCTCGTCGCGGGTCAGGCCGATCTGTTCGGCGACGTCACGGTATCGGTACTCGTCACCGACCACGGTGGACGTAGTTCGACAGCGATCCTCGTGGGCGGCTTCGGTTTCTAAGCTTCGATAGCTACAAGAAATCCGATAGCGGGGTCGAGTGCGGCTGGCTCAGTTGGCCTGATCGACGAAGCCGAGGATGGTGGCGCCAACCTGGCAGTTGGTGTCGTTGGGCCCGGGTGTCTGGCAGTCGACACGGATCTCGACCGTGTCGTTGCTGTCGAATCGGAATGGTGCAACGAAGTGCAGGTCGAGGTCCCGGAGGTTGGCGAGTTCGGACTCGAGGAGCACCTCGCCGCTGCGCAGCAGTGCGACTCGGCCTACAGCGCCATCAGGGTTCTGGAACACGATGTCGGTGACCGAGAGCACGCGATCCGATGCCACGGTGAACGCCTCGTTAGCCGTGCTGCCTGGTGCAGCCTCGGCGTTAAGCCGCAAGTCAGCAGGGGACCCGAGCGGGAGCGAGCGGGCGGCTTCGGCGGCGGCTTCGAGTTCGGCGATCTTTTCGTCGAGCGCGACCTGCGTGGCCTCGTTGGCGAGTGCCGCGC
This sequence comes from Ilumatobacter sp., assembly GCA_051275435.1. Classification (GTDB taxonomy): domain Bacteria; phylum Actinomycetota; class Acidimicrobiia; order Acidimicrobiales; family Ilumatobacteraceae; genus Ilumatobacter_A. The sequence goes on along the minus strand of JBNMOS010000014.1, from coordinate 32,288 downwards.
GTTCGTCGGCAATCGACTCAACTTGGGGTTGCAAAACGGCGAACCAGGCAAGTGAACCGAGGATCAATGCGCCGAGCGTGCCCACAGCAGCGGGAAGGAACCATGGACGGAATCGGGGCCCCTGAATGTACGCACCACTGAGCTCATGGGTGACCTGATCGCTTCCGGCGACGTGTACCTCGAAGAGATGTTCGACCGCGTCGCCGTTCCAGAACTGCGCCCGCGGATGCACCTTGAGCTCTACCTTGGCACTCTTGCCTGGGTCGACATTGACCAACGGTGCAGCGAGTTCGATGTCGACGGATTCGGCTGCGCTCTGTGCTGCGAGCTCGACGACGATCGGCGTGTTGCCGGTGTTGTCGATTGTCACGCGGTGTTTGCCCGCCGAAGCAGAATTGGATCGAGCTGGCGACAGTGCAACCGAGTAGGCCGACGATGCGGCGACTGCGATTGTGGCCACGGCGGTGATGGGGGCCTGCTCTCCTGCAGTCACTTCGATCTGCGATGTATGGTCGCCAGCGGGCAGCGCATTGCTGATGTCGACGACCACCGGAACGTCGAACACTTCACCTGGCTCGAGGTAGATGGTTTCGGACTGCAACAACGTGTGCGATGCGAGGTCGCCGACGGCCTTGAGGCGGACGATCTCTTCGGTTTCTGAATCGTTGTGCACCAAGAGTGTGAGTGCCGCAGTGTCGCCGGGCGACGACGAGTGCGACGAAGGTTGAAACGTTGCAGTCACCGTCATGGGTGGGCAGAGTAGTGCGTAGAAGGTCAATCGGTGATGCGGTCGTTATACAGCAGTGCCCTGAAGTGTTCCCGATAGCCTGAGGGGCATGTCGGAACTCTCCACCCCGCAGGCTCCCTTCGCACTCGAAGGCGGCTTTGACCCGCGCTCAGCGGTGTTCGATCGACTCCTGAAGAACCGTGTAGTGATGCTCGGCTCCGATGTCAATGACGACATCGCCAATCAGATCTGCGCACAGCTGCTGTATCTCGAGGGCGAAGATCCGAACGCCGACATTTGGTTGTATGTCAACAGCCCTGGTGGCTCGGTCACTGCCGGTATGGCGATCTACGACACGATGCAGTTCGTCGGATGCGACGTTGCCACCGTGTGCCTGGGCCTCGCTGCCTCGATGGGGCAATTCCTCCTCACCGCAGGTGCGGCGGGCAAGCGCTATGTGCTCCCCAATGCGCGCGTCATGATGCACCAGCCGCTCGCCGGGTTGCGTGGCCAGGCGTCTGACATTCAGATTCAGGCTGAGCAGCTTCGCTACACCAAGAAGCGCATGGCCGAACTGATTGCGTTCCACTCGGGCAACGAGGTCTCACAGATTCAGGCAGATTCGGAACGTGACCGCTGGTTCACCGCCGAAGAAGCGCAGGCCTACGGCCTCTGCGACAAAGTCATCCGCAAGCGCGGCGAGATCCTCTGATGACGTGATCGTCGCTCAGTCTTGCTGAGCGACGATCGTGAATACCGGGCCGATGTCGACCGCACAGGTCTTCTCGAGCCACCGGTCGATGGCGGCTGCTGACTTTTCGGTCGAATAGATCGCAGCGAGAGCAGTTTGTTCCGATTCCGGGTCGCCGGGCACGACGGTGCTCGCCGTCTCATAGGCGCTGATGAGCTGATCCCATTCGGGTTCGATCGAAAGCGGAGCGAGTTCAGCGATCTCCCGGTACAGATCAAGGAACGGCTGAATATCGTCCTCGAACTGCAGGTTTGGTTGGGTGAGTTGTTCGGCATGCACCTGAATCTCACCGCAGAACCGTTCGGCGCTTCCTGCGTCGTCGCCGCCAGTACAACCGACGAGTGTGACCGCGATCGGAAGCAGAATCAGCGAGGCTCGCACGATCGGCATTGTTGCAGATCGTTGGCATGAAACCACGCCGCCCCGACACGCAACCACGCCGACTGTGACACCAGGTCGCTAGCATCGGTCTCATCGACGTGCGCTCGCGTACGTCGACCGTTGTCGGGCCGGTCAGCCCCTCCTCGTAGTCAGTTGCGGCTCTGCCGCATTACCGAGGAGGCGATATGTTCGCGTCGATTTCATCAGCGGTGCTCATCGGGGCGCAGGGCTATCCCGTGCGAGTCGAAGCACATGTGGGCAAGGGTCTGCCCGGCTTCAGTATCGGTGGTCTTCCCGACGAGTCGGTGCGCGAGGCGCGTGACCGAACTCGAGCCGCCATCTTGAGCACCGGGCTCCAGTTCCCGAAGATCAAGGTGACGTTGAACCTGGCACCTTCTGATCAGCCCAAGTCCGGGTCAGCAATGGATCTCGCCATAGCTGTCGGGATTCTTGCAGCGAGTGGCGCCGTGCCAACCGAGTCGGTCGCCAAACTGGCGTTCATCGGCGAACTCGGTCTCGACGGGTCGCTCCGGCCAGTCCCTGGCGTCGCCCCGATGGTCGGAGCGCTCGGTGAAAGCGACGTGGTCGTACCGGTTGGCAGCGCCATCGAAGCGCGCGTGGCCGCACTCGGCACGGTTCGTCTGGTCGACAGTCTCGGTGAACTTGTCGCGGTGTTGAACGGTCACATGCCGTGGCCCGACCACGATGCACCGGAACCGCCCTGCGAGGTGGTTTTCACTCCGGACCTGTCCGATGTGCAAGGGCAGCCTCATGCGCGTACAGCGCTCGAAATCGCCGCAGCGGGTGGCCATCACCTCCTGATGGTCGGCCCACCGGGCTCAGGTAAGACGATGCTGGCGTCTCGCCTCGCCGGGTTGTTGCCATTGCTCGATCGTGAACGCGCCCTTGAGGCCACGATGGTGAACTCCGCTGCCGGGGTGCAGCTTCCGGCCGGCGGGCTGATCACGCGGCCCCCGTTTAGGGCCCCGCACCACACCACATCAGGAGTAGCCCTCGTCGGTGGCGGGTCGAGCACGGTGCGGCCGGGGGAGGTGTCAATGGCGCATTGTGGCGTCCTGTTCATGGACGAAATCGCCGAGTTCGCTCCCAAGGTCCTCGACAACATGCGACAGCCGTTGGAAGATCGCTACATCACCGTGTCTCGGGCGCGAGTCCATGTTCAGCTCCCCGCTGACTTTCTGCTTGTCGCAGCGATGAATCCGTGCCCATGCGGGGGAGGGGCGCCGGGAGCGTGCCAGTGCAACGATGTGCATCTGCAGCGGTACGTCCGCAGGCTGTCGGGGCCGCTGCTCGACCGGTTCGACCTCCGTGTCAACGTCCACCGGCCGGGGGTCGAGGAGTTATTGAGCCACCAGCCGGGCGAATCGAGCGCAGTGGTCGCTCAGCGTGTCGCCGCGGCTCGCAGGTTGGCCGAAGAGCGGCAGGGTTGCCTCAATAGCCGATTGTCGGGTAGCCGCCTCGACGAGTTTGCCCCGATCGACGATGCGGGTCGGGCTGTACTCCGGTACGAGCTCGAGCACGATCGCCTCAGCGCACGCGGCTACCACCGAATCCGACGGGTTGCGCGGTCGATCGTCGACCTTCGGGCCTCGGGGCAACTACAGATCGACGAAGAAGCGATTCAGGTCGCGCTCGGGCTCCGAGCCTCGCTGAATTCCACGATGCGCATCGGACGAGTGGCATGAGCGTCGACGACGGCCATCTTGCTGCGCTCGCCGGACTGCAACTGATGAACCCGAATCGTCTGCGACACGTTCTTCACGGCCGCAGCGCCACTGAGGCGTTCGACATGGCCACGGGTGCAGCCGCGCCGTCTCCTGTTTTGGCCACGATTTTCCAAAGGAACGAAGGGCTGGCAACGCTGTGGCGCCAGCAGCGGTTGGAACAGCCGCCAGAATCATGGGCAGCGGCCTGTGCGGCGGCCAATGTGCAGGTTGTGTCCGAATCGGACCCGAGTTATCCGGCACAACTGCGAGATGATCCCGCGGCCCCCGCGGTGTTGTTCGTGCGCGGCGATTTGAGCGTGCTCGATGCACGGCGGGTTGGGATCATTGGCACACGCAACGCAACACAGCAGGGGCGAGCGACCGCCGCTCGGTTCGGAGCTGAACTGGCAGACGCGGAAGTTGTCGTCGTGTCGGGGTTGGCCCGTGGGATTGATGCTGCTGCACATCGCGGGGCGTTGCATGCGTGCGGTGGCCGGCCCGTTGGCATCGTCGGAAATGGATTGGACATCCCGTATCCAAAACAGAACACCGACATCTGGAACGCCGTGGCCGAACGTGGGGTGCTGATCTCTGAGTGGCCTCCGGGTACCCGTCCCGACGCGTTTCGATTCCCGCTGCGCAATCGGATCCTCGCTGCGCTCTGTGAAGTACTCGTGGTGGTCGAGAGCCGCGAGAAGGGTGGGTCACTGATCACCGTGCACGAGGCGATCAATCGATCGGTCGTCCTGATGGCGGTTCCCGGTGCGGTCACCAGCCGAGCGTCTGCCGGAACCAACTCGCTGATCTCTGACGGTGTGCAGTCAGCGCTCGAGACGGCAGATATTTTGATGGCGCTCGGGCTCGATGGTCGTCGAGCAGGGCGCCAACGGTTCGATGCTCGTCCGCGGCCGAGCGGGCCGCAGGCGGACATCGTCGCGGCATGCCGCGACGCACCGCGTACGCTCGACAGTTTGCTGCTGGCCACTGGTCTGGCAATCGGTGAGGTGGCGCTGGCGTTGGCGCGGCTCGAACGCGACGGATGGCTCATCGAGAACGGCGGTTGGTTCGAAGTCGTTGATGAATGGGCCGACCTGACATGACGAGTTTTCGCCGAACTTCGGCATCAGGTGGTCCGACCATCCTAAATTTGGTTGCCGAGGGGCAATACCATCGCATCGGTGGACTCCTGGCGTATCGACGACTTTGCGATGTCGCTGACGTCGTTGTCGGACAACACAGTCGTGTCCTACACGTCAGACCTGCGCCTCTTTGGCGAATGGTGTGGCCGAAGTGATCTTGTCGATCCCGGTCGAGTTACTCGTGCAACGATCCGGCGATACCTCGCTCATCTCACGACGCGCCAGTTCGCCCGTCGCACGATTGCGCGCAAGGTCGCCGCGATCCGCCGCTACTTCAAGTGGGCGGTGGCGAACGGCCTGGCAACAGTCGACCCAACGAGCGGCGTCTCTGTGCCAGCTGGCAACGGCCGCTTACCGCGCGTGCTTGATGGTCGAGAGATCTCTGGCCTGCTTGACGGAGCCGTCGACGACGACGAGCCCGAATGGCGCCGCACCCGTGACGACGCCGTGCTCGAAGTGTTGTACGGGTCTGGGCTGCGCGTCAGCGAACTGTGCGGCCTGGACGTCTCCTCGTTGGCCTTGGCGGTCGGGGCCGCGACGGTGTGGGGCAAGGGCAGCAAAGAACGCAGAGTCCCACTCAGCGAGCCAGCCGTACGAGCGCTACGGCGCTGGCTCGAGGCCAGGGGCGACGTCGTCACGCCGGATCAGGGCGATGCCTTGTTTGGTAACGAGCGAGGCAAGCGATTGGCGCCCCGCGACGTTCGACGCATCGTCGACCGACGTTCGCCCACTCCGACGCATCCGCATGCCTTGCGGCACAGCTTTGCGACGCATCTGCTCGACGGAGGCGCTGATCTTCGAGCTGTTCAAGAGTTACTTGGCCACGCTGACGTGGCAACCACGCAGCGTTACACTCACGTCAGCCGAGAACGCCTCTCGGCTGCCTATCGCGAGGCCCACCCCAGAGCATGAGCATTGTCACCGAAGACGCAGACCTCCAGATGCAGTGGACGCGGTGGGTCAACCGCCGCAACCCCGCAGCCCGCGATCACCTGATTGTTCGCTACTCGCCGCTGGTCAAGTTTGTCGCTGGTCGTGTGGGCGCTGGTCTGCCATCCAGTGTCGACTCCGGCGACCTCATCAGCTCTGGCATGTTTGGCCTCATCGACGCGATCGAGCGCTTCGATACCAATTTTGGCGTGAAGTTCGAGACGTTTGCGGTCCCTCGAATTCGCGGCGCGATCTACGACGGCTTGCGGCAACTCGATTGGGTTCCCCGTTCGGTCCGCAGTCGAGCGCGCAACGTCGAGAAGGCGTTCTCCGAACTCGAACACAAGTTGGGTCGTGGCCCGACCGACGAAGAGCTGGCCGGGCATCTACGAATCACCCTCGAAGATCTGACCAAGTGGTTGTCGGCCATTGCTCGGACCACGATCGGTCCACTTGACCGTGCGATTGCGGGAGGCGCCGAGCCGTCGGCTCCTGACGACGCCGTGTCCGGCTCGCCGTCGGCGGTCGTCGAAGAACGTGAGCTGAGCCTCGTCATGCGCGACGAGATTAGGAAGCTTCCCGAACGCGAGAAACTGGTCCTCTCGCTGTACTACGACGAAGGCCTCACCCTCGCCGAAATCGGCGAAGTGCTCGGCGTGACCGAGAGTCGCGTTTCGCAGATCCACACCAAATCTGTGCTGCATCTCCGGTCGCGGATGTCGGCGGCCGGTCTTACCTAGTTCGAACACCTCGGGTCAGACGACCCCTCTCGTCGCTTCGGCGTCCATCGGAATTCGATTGTCGAGAGGAATCATCATGCGCCGACGCGCTTCCTGTGTCATCACGATTGCCCTGGTCTGCCTCGTGCTACTCCAGCCCACTTCTGCAATGGCCGCGCCGTGCTGGCGAACCCCTGTCAGTGGAACGGTTGTGGATCCGTTCCGTGCGCCGACCTGTCCGTACTGCGCAGGTAACCGGGGGATCGAGTATGGCGTTGCTGCTTCCACGGTTGTACGCGCCGTCGCTGCAGGCACCGTTACCTATAGCGGAACCATTACCGGCGTCATGTACGTCGTGGTCCGACATGCCAACGGGTGGAAGATCACCTACGGCAAACTGACGTCGACCAGCCTGCGGCGTGGTGACCACGTGGCGGCCCGCTCGCAGATCGGCCGAGCGACACACCGGATGTACTTCGGCCTGCGGATCGGCGGTCAATATCGAGATCCAGCGCCTTACCTCGGGCACACCGTCGGTCGACCGCGCCTTGTGCCCGTTGACGGATCTCGGCAGCGGTCGGCGCCACCACCGGTCTGGCGTTGCAGCAACTGAGGGTCCACGCAAGAGCGGTACCTGGTCGATTCGGTGGGCAGGCGTGGGTTGAGATGCTCCTGGGCGCAGCTATCATTGATTCGGTTGATTCATCCGAATCAGCACACAATCACTGTCTCGACGGTCAAGTAAGCGGTCGCCCGACCTGAAAACGGGCGCCGGCCGTCGGGATCAACCGCACAAGGAGCAACACATGGCTGTTATCAGCATGCGTCAGATGTTGGAAGCCGGAGCACACTTCGGCCACCAGACCCGTCGTTGGAACCCGAAAATGAAGCGTTTCATTTTCGGCGAGCGCGCCGGCATTTACATCATCGACCTCGAGCAAACGCTCGGTCGAGTCGAGACGGCCTACGGGTTCGTCCGTGATCTCGTCGCCGGTGGCGGCAACATCCTGTTTGTCGGCACCAAGAAGCAGGCTCAGGATCCGATCAAGAGCTACGCCGATAAGTGCGGCATGCCGTACGTGAACGAGCGTTGGCTCGGCGGCATGCTCACCAACTTCGAAACAATGAGCAAGCGCGTCAACAAGATGCTCGAGTACGAGCGTATGCAGGCGTCCGGCGAGTTCGAAGTCATGATTAAGAAGGAAGCGCTGCTTCTGGAGCGCGAAATGATCAAGCTGCAGCGCAACCTCGGTGGCATGCGCAGCTTGAAGAAGGCTCCCGACGCGATTTTCGTGCTCGACACGAACAAAGAGCACATCGCCGTCACCGAAGCTCGCAAGCTTGGTATCCCGGTTGTCGCTGTCGTTGACACCAACGTCAACCCCGAAGTCGTGACCTACCCGATCCCTGGCAACGACGACGCCATCCGCTCAAACAGCCTCTTCGCTCGCGTCATTGCTGACGCCGTGGCCGAAGGCCGCTTCATCGCGAACAAGCGCAACCCCGCACCGACGCCGGTTGCCGAGAAGACCCCCGAAGAAGTCGCAGCTTTTGAAACAGCTCAGACCGAAGCTCGGAATGCCGCTGCTGCCCAGCAAGCCGCACGCGACGCCAAGCTTTCTGCTGCCAAGGACGCGCCGGCCGCTGCAGCTGCACCGACTGAGGCCGCACCCGTCGAGGCCGCACCGGCTGAGGCCGCCGCTGCACCCGTCGAAGCCGCAGCCGCCGAGGCCGCACCGGTAGAAGCCCCGGCAGCCGCCGAGGCCGAGACTCCCGCTGAGACCACGGAAGGCTGACCGCAGATGGAATTTACTGCACAAGACGTCAAGGCGCTCCGCGTCGCGTCAGGCGCCGGCATGATGGACTGCAAGAAGGCATTGCAGGAAAACGACGGCGACATGGAAGCTTCCCAGAAGTGGCTTCGTGAAAAGGGCCTGGCCGCGAGCGCTAAGCGTGAAGACCGCGACGCCAATCAGGGCGTGGTCAGCATGGCGATCACCGGCAACGTCGGTGCCATCGTCGAACTCAAGTGCGAGACTGACTTCAGCGCCGGTTCTGATTCCTTTAAGGCCGAAGCCGACGCTCTCGTCGCACTCGTGTCTGAAAAAGGTGTCGATGCGATCTCCGAGCGTCAGACCAATCTTGAAGAACTCAAGGTCACGCTGAAGGAAAACATCAGCATCGGGCAGGTCTCGCGCATCGAAGCTGCCGAGGGCAACATCCTCGATAGCTACCAGCACCTTCAGGGTGGACGCGGCGTCAACGGCGTTCTCGTCGAGATCGCCAATGGCACGCAGGAGCTTGCTCACGACATTGCTGTCCACGTGGCATTCGCTCGTCCGAAGTACCTCAGCCGCGACGATGTCCCCGCCGAGGTCGTCGCAGCCGAGCGCGAGACGCTCACGACGATCACACGCAACGAAGGCAAGCCTGAAGCTGCACTCGAAAAGATCGTCGAAGGCCGGATCAGTGGTTTCTTCAAGGACGTCGCACTGCTCGATCAGCCATACGCAAAGGACGACAAGCAGTCGGTCAGCCAGTTCATCGGCTCCGCCTCTATCGTCGCCTTCGCTCAAGTCGAAATCGGCTGATTCGGTCCAGATCGCTCGATCCCTGCGTTTCGCCTCACCACTCGTTGGCAAGGGCCAACTCGGGTTCATCGTGCCTTGGCCTCGAACGATCTGATCCCGAATCAGCGAGCTGAGTTCGGAATGAACACCTGAATTATTGAACAGCCTCGCTGCGCGTCAAGTACGTTCGGCGGGGCTGTTTCGCGCCCGACCCAACTGCTTCCGGAGATAATGAATGACGCAACGAGAACAACGTCCGAGCTTCAAACGAATCGTGTTCAAGCCTTCAGGTGAAGCGTTGGCGGGCGAGTCGGGCATGGGGCTCGATGGCGCCACGCTCGAATCGACAGCAGCGGAGATCATCGATCTACGCCAAAACCTCGGCGTCGACGTTGCTGTCGTCGTCGGCGGCGGCAACTTCTGGCGCGGCCGAACGGGATCACTCACTGGAATGGATCCAACACAGAGCGACCACATCGGGATGCTCGGCACGGTGATGAATGCACTAGCGCTGCAGGACGCGCTCGAACGCCAAGGACAGGAAACGCGAGTGCAGTCGGCGATCGAGATGCCGCGCATCGCCGAGGCGTACATCCGGCGCCGCGCTGTCCGTCACCTCGAAAAGGGTCGAGTCGTCATCTTTGCTGCGGGCACCGGCAACCCGTTCTTCACCACCGACACAGCTGCCGCGCTGCGCGCCGCCGAGATTGAAGCCGAGGTGGTGATCAAGGGGACGCACTCGGGTGTCGACGGCGTCTATAGCGCCGATCCGCGCACCGATCCTGATGCGACCAAGTACGACGCTGTCACCTATATGGAAGTGATGACGAAGGATCTGAAAGTGATGGATTCAACGGCCATTGCGTTCTGCCGTGACAACAACATTCCGATCGTGGTATTCGATATGTCGAAACCCGGTTCGTTGCGGAGCATCGTGCAGGGCGGTAGCGAAGGAACGCTCGTTCACGCATGATGCGCTATCTGGCCCGCCTGTCCTGGGTACGATGGTCATCGTGATTGACGACACGATGCTCGAAGCAATGGACAAGATGGACAAGGCCGTCGAACACACGCAGTCCCAGTTCGGCACGGTGCGTACCGGTCGAGCCAGCCCGGCACTCGTCGATCGCATCACCGTCGAGTACTACGGAGCGCCTGTGCCGATCCAGCAGCTCGCTTCAATTTCGGTGCCTGAGGCTCGACAGTTGCTGATAAAGCCGCACGACCGGTCCTCGCTCGAGGCGATCGAGAAGGCAATTCGCGAGAGCGACCTCGGTGTCAACCCGAACAACGATGGCATCGCGATTCGCCTGTCGCTGCCGCAGCTCACCGAGGAGCGCCGCAAAGAGTACGTGAAGGTGGCCAAGACCATGGCCGAAGATGGCCGGATCACGCTGCGCAACATCCGCCGCGATGCCCGCAAAGATATGGAAGGCGAACAAAAGGACGGCGATGTTTCCGAAGACGAGCTCGCACGCGCCGAGAAGGAGCTCGACAAGGTGACGAGCGAGCATGTCGATGCAATCGACGCAGCGTTTGGCCGCAAAGAGCACGAATTGCTCGAAGTCTGAGAAGCTGAGGTAAACACAATGACTGACGACATTTGGCGACCAGACGAAGAAGAATCGGCTGATCGGCGACGCCCCGGTCGGCTTGAAGCCGAGATGGACGCGTTCGACGACACAGAATTCGGTGGGCCGCTGTTCGGCGACACCTCTGAGACTCCCGTCGTCGCAGCTGATCCTCCACCACAACGCCCGAGCGAGCCAGCTCCGACTGCCACAGCCGGTGAGTGGCCTGAGTCGGCGTCCGGCGGTTCCGGCCGCTTGCAGATGGACGACCCGTCGGGTTCGATGCAGCACTGGACCGAAGATGCAACCGGGGAGGTGCCGATCATCGAGCGCCCAGCTCCCGCAGCCGATCCGACCGATGACCTCGATGTCTGGTCGACCTTCACCACCGACACACCCGTGTGGAAGGAAGGCGACTCGGTCGACAAACCAACGGGCAGAGTCCCCGCGGCATCGCCAGCCGACCCGACCGGCGAGATCTCCTGGGAAGATGCCCCGATTGCCGAGCCGGCAGCCAACGCTGCCGACCAGGAAGCAACCGCACTCCACGACGTCGTTCGAGGCGCCGCACCGGCCGAAGCTCCGCCGCGCGAGCCAGCTCGGATCACCATTGGTACCGACCCGTCCGGCATGCCTCGCCGCCCGCCACCGCAGCGTCGCGGCGGATCGTCACAGCGACCGCCAGCGGCTGGATCCGGTACGCCCGGAGGTGGCAAGCGCAACCTTCCGGTCGCAGTGGCCACAGGTCTGCTGCTCTCTGCTGTGTTCCTCGCAGCCTCGATGTGGCGTCCCGCCGCTGCAATCGCCTTCGTTACGGTTGCTCTTGGGCTCGCCGCGATCGAGTACTTCTCGAAGGTCACCGAGAAGGGCTACCGCCCAGCGGTGGCTGCCGGCGTGCTCGCATGCGTCGCATGTCCGCTGGTTGCCTACTGGGTCGGCGAACGTGGCATCCCGTTGGTGTTGGCCTTCGCATTCCTTGCCGGATCGCTCGGTTTTATCGGCTCGGATTCCATCGAAGTCGGCCCGATGCCGAACATGGCAATCACCATGCTCGGCGTGGTCTGGATCGGGCTCATGGGCTCGTTCGCTGCGTTGATCATTCGCTACTCGAACTTCTTTGGTGGTCTGAGCATCGGTACCGACACGATCGTGCTGGTGGCTGTGGGCGTTGTTGCCAACGATGTCGGTGCGTACTTCGTTGGGAGTGCCTTCGGGCGAACACCGCTCCGTTCATGGATCAGCCCGAACAAGTCGGTCGAAGGTTTTCTCGGTGGCACGATCCTCACGCTGGTCGTCATGTTGCTGGTTGGCATGCGCAATCTCAGCGATACATGGTCCGACACGAGTCACCTCCTGCTGCTCGGCATCGTCATTGCGATCTTTGCGCCACTCGGCGACTTGACCGAGTCGATGTTCAAGCGGAACCTCGACGTCAAAGACTTCGGTTCGCTCATCAAGGGCCACGGTGGCGTGCTCGACCGTTTCGACGGGTTCCTCTTTGCTCTCCCTGCGGTCTACTACTTGATGCTCGTTGTCGAACCGTGGACCAAGTTCAGCGTCTAGACCGATGACGCAGCGCCCGGTTCGCGTTGCCATCGCCGGTTCGACCGGCTCGATCGGCACCCAGACACTCGAAGTCATCCGGGCTGAAAACGAACGCGAACCTGGCTCGTACGTGGTCACCGGGATCAGCGTCGGCCGGTCAGGTGCGGCTGCGCTGACGCAAGCCGCGGAGTTTGATATCCCGTTGGTCGTGGTCGACGACGCAGCTGCTCGTTCCGAGGTCGCGGCAACCGGTCGGGTACGCGTCGACGCTGACCCCACTGCGCTGATCGACGACGCTGATGTCGTGATCAATGGCGTTGTTGGCTTTGCCGGTCTGCTCGTCACAACCGAGACGTTGCGTTCGGGCAAGCGACTTGGTTTGGCGAACAAAGAGAGCCTCATTGCCGCTGGCCCGGTCGTGCAGCCGCTGCGCTCAATTCCCGGCGCCGAGATCGTGCCCGTTGACTCCGAACACTGCGCGCTGCACCAGTGCTTGCGCTCGTCGTTTGACGCCGGCCGCGAAGTGGCCAGGTTGCTCCTGACAGCAAGCGGCGGGCCGTTCCGGGGAAGAAGCGGAGCCGATCTCGCCGAGGTGACGGTCGAGAAGGCACTGCAGCACCCGACGTGGAGCATGGGCCCGAAGATCACCATCGATTCGAGCACACTCATGAACAAGGGGCTCGAAGTGATCGAGGCCCACGAATTGTATGGCACCCCGTACGACCAGATCGATGTCGTCGTGCATCCCCAGTCGGTGATCCATTCGATGGTCGAATACACAGACGGATCGACCATTGCCCAGCTGTCGATGCCGACGATGAAGCTGCCGATCGGGTATGCGCTCGGGTACCCCGATCGCCTCGCCACGCCCTTCGGAACGATCGACTGGGCCACCCTCGGCTCTCTCGACTTCGAAGCACCGGATCGGGCCACGTTCCGCTGCCTTGACCTGGCGTATGTTGCGGGCCGACTTGGTGGCACCGCTCCGGCGTGGCTGAGTGCGGCCAACGAAGTGGCTGTTGAAGCTTTTCTTTCAGGAAACTTGCGCTGGAATCAGATAGCTGAAGTGTGCGAAGCCGTGCTGGAGCGCCATGATGGTGGGACCCCCCACACCGTCGAAGATATTATTGAAGCTGATCAAGATGCTCGACGGATTGCCGAAGAGGTTGTACAACAATGACCGATCAACTCACACCGCCAACCCAAGACGACGCACCTGGCCGGTCGAAGTTCACCAGCGAGGTCATGGCCGGTGGTGCTGTCACGGAAAACCTGGATGCCGACGACCTGGCCGGAGGCTTGCAGGGCACCCTGTCGATGCTTGCCATTCTGGGTCTTTTCGCCTGGCTCGGGTTCGCGAATTTCTGGATCTTCGTCTTTGTCGTCGGCGTCGTTATCTCGATCTTCCTCCACGAACTCGGTCACTACCTGACTGCCAAATGGACCGGTATGAAGGTGACTCAGTTCTTCCTCTTCTTCGGGCCACGCCTCTGGAGCTTCCGTCGCGGCGAGACTGAATATGGCGTTCGGGCCTTGCCGCTCGGTGCGTTCGTTCGAATCATCGGGATGAACCGGATGGATGAAGTCGAGCCCGGCGACGAGTCTCGTTCGTACCGTCAGAAGAGCTTTCCGCGACGTCTTCTGGTCATTTCGGCCGGCTCGCTGATGCACATGCTGATCGCCGTCACACTCCTCTTCGGCGTCTACGCCGTAGCCGGCGAAGACACGGTTCGTGATGGTGTCCAAGTCCAAACGCTCGTCGATGGTGGTGCAGCCCAATCCGCTGGCGTGCTTGCCGGCGACATTGTTCGATCGGTCGACGGCGAGTCCTTCACTGGTGCCAACGAGTTCGGTCAACTGATCCGCGCAAACGATCCTGGCGATGCGATTACCCTGACCGTGCTGCGGAACGGCGTCGAGGAATCCATTCCGGTGACGCTCGGTTCGAACGACACCGGCGGGGCCCTCGTGGGTGTGTCGAGTTCGAGCATCTTCGAGACGATCGATCACAGCATCCCCGCAGCTGCCGGCAATGCTGTTGCCGACATCGTGCCGTTCTCCTGGGAGTCGACCAAGGGTGTCATCAAGGTCCTCAACCCGGTCAATATCATCACGCACCTCACCGGCTCCAACGACGATCTGTCGAGCCGCCCCACCACGCTGGTTGGTGTCGCCGGAATATCCGACGACGTTGGTGAGAACTCCGGCTGGGCAGGCATGCTGTTGCTGCTTGCGGTTCTGAACGTGTTCGTCGGGGTGTTCAACATGTTCCCGCTCCTGCCGCTCGACGGCGGTCATGCAGCGATTGCTGTGTACGAGCGTGTGCGCGAACGAATTCGCGGTGGCAAACAGCGCTACTTCGCCGACGTCGAACGGCTCATGCCCTTTGCCATGGGCGTGGTCACCGTGCTGGCCATGCTGATGTTCGCGGGCCTGTACCTCGATATCACCAAGCCGCTCTAACGCCTTCGGCGGAACGCTCCAAGCAGGACTACGTCCTGCGTCGCTGTCAGTGACCTTGCCTCCCGCGTCTTGTTTGCTGGGGTCGTTCGGCTGCGGCTCGGGTGCACGGCTCGCTTGGGCGCGGGTGTTCGGTGGGTTGGGTTGGGTGCACGGCTCGCTTGGGCGCGGGTGTTTGGGTGCTGGCTCAGGGCTGATTGGGTGCTCGTCACCTCTTGCGTGCTGATAGCGGCGTAGCTTGTTGTTATGCAGGTCGTGAGTTCGGTTCCTCGGAAGGTCACACGTCAGATCTCGGTGGGCGATGTCAAGGTCGGTGGAGATGCGCCGATCACGATTCAGTCGATGACGATCACGAAGACTGCTGACGTCGAAGGCACACTCCAGCAGATCTATGCGCTTGCTGCTGCGGGTGCAGACATTGTGCGTTGTACGTGCAACGAGATCGAAGCAGCCGAGGGGCTTGCTCAGATCGTGCCCCGGTCGCCGGTGCCGATCATTGCCGACATCCATCACCAGTACAAGATGGCGATGGCCGCAATGGAAGCCGGTGTCCACGGGCTGCGCCTCAACCCGGGCAACATCCGCAAGCCGGAGCACATCAAGGCAGTCGCTGCTGAAGCCAAAGACCGCCAGATTCCGATTCGGATCGGCGTCAACGCTGGCTCGCTCGATCCGAAGCTCTACGAGAAGTACGGCGGCGCAACGCCTGAAGCAATGGTCGAATCTGCCCTCACCGAGATGGCCTACTTCGAAGAGGTCGGCTTCGACCTCATCAAGATTTCGGTGAAAGCATCGAGCGTCCCGCTGATGGTCGACGCATACCGGGCGCTCAGCGAAGTGACCGACTATCCGTTGCACCTCGGCGTCACCGAAGCTGGTCCTCCGCCGGCCGGGTTACTCAAGGCAACTGCCGGTATCGCCACGCTGCTCTTGGAGGGCATTGGCGACACGATCCGCTACTCCCTTACTGCCGATCCGGTCGAAGAGGCCAAAGCTGGTCGGCAACTCCTCGAAGCACTCGGTCTGCGTGAGCGCAAAAACATCGATCTCATTGCGTGTCCGTCATGCGGCCGCGCTGAGGTTGACGTCATCAAGGTGGCCAACGATGCCATGAAGGCTTTCGGTGAGCGTCAGCTGCCGCTCCAAGTCGCTGTGATGGGCTGTGTGGTCAATGGGCCCGGCGAAGCACGCGACGCCGACATCGGCATTGCTGCAGGCAACAAGCGCGGTCACCTTTTCATCAAGGGGCAAAACGTCGCAGTCGTACCCGAAGACGAGATGGTCGAACAGCTCGTCGAGTGGGCCGAGTTCATTAACGAGCACGGCATCGACGCAGCGCTCGCTCGTGCCGACTTGAAGAAGGCCGCACGAGAGGCCGAGAAGGATCGCGCCAAGTTGCTCGAAGAGCAGGGCGACGACGCCAACAACACCAACGAGAAGATCGTCCAGATCCGCAAGAGGTAGCCGGGCGTTTTCGTGCTGCCGGGTGTTTTCGGCCGGAACTGCTCAGGTGGCGGGTGGGTTTATAGCGGTGTGACGACGTACGTGTCGCTGTCGGCGAAGACCGGTGTGCCGGGCGAGAGGTACAACGTGGTGCCGTCGAGCGATATCGCGAGCTCGTGGCCGATGGCGGTATGGCTATCGCCAGGTGCCAGGTGAACGAGCTGCACGCCAGCCTCGGGCAAGGGGTATCGACCGTCGGTGACCTTCATGACCGGGTCGCGCAGCGGCGCCGGGTCAACCACTTCGAGGAGCAGATCGACGTTGACCTCTTTGACCGTCAACCCACCGCGGACCACATTGTCACTGGCATTCATCAGTTCAATACCGGACCCGCGTAGGTAGGCATGCAGGTTCCCGGCCGTGAGGTGAAGTGCTTGGCCGGGCTGCAACGTGACGTAGTTGAGGAGCAGGGTCGCTGCGACGCTTGGATCGTTCCGGCCGTATTTTTCGCCCAACGTCCATGCCCATCGCGCCTGACGGTCGTCAATCGATCCGAGGTCGGTAATCGTTTCAGTTGCGTCGAAGGCACCTCGATACAGATCAGCGAGCGAGTCTTCGCCGTGCTCTTGGACGAAATCGGCGAACTGGTCAGCACCGAGGCGTCGGAGGTAGTCGATAGTGGAGCCGTATGGGCGGAACCCGCACAGCCCCTCGAATTCGGTCAGAGCGACGAGTAGTTCGGGCTTGGCTTGATCGTCGGCGAAGACGCCGCGCGCATGGCCCTCGATGGCCTGCTCGGTCGTCGGGTGGGCCTGCAGCGATAGCGGTTCGCCTGCGGACAGCACCTTGAGGAGGTAGGGCAGTTTGCCGGTGAGATCAGACAGCGGGCTGCCGTCTTCCAGCAACGTTGGGCCGTTTGGGTGTGTCCCGAGCCACAACTCAGCCCACGGCTGGCCGCGGCCGGCGACGCCGAGCAACTTCGGGATGAACTCGCGGTCACCCCACGCGTAGTGCTGGATGACACCCTCTATGACGCGGACCGGCATTGTTCAGTTCAATCCCAACTCGCTGACGCGTTCGAGCACTCGGTCGCGTTCGTCGCCGATGGTGGTGGTATCGCCGTGGCCGGTGTGGACGACGGTGTGATCAGGGAGCGCGAGAAGGACGTCACGAATCGACGCCAAGATCGTCGGCTCGTCGGAGTACACCCGGCCGGTGGCGCCGGGCCCACCACAGAACAGCGTGTCACCACTGACGACGGCGCCGGTAGCTGTGTCGTGGAAGCAGCAGCAGCCGGGGGAGTGGCCGGGCGTGTGCAGGATGGCGAGCTCGTGACCAGCGACGTGCAGGGTGCGGCCGGGTTCGATCGGCGCATCGAAGTCGTGTTCGGGGTAAACGACGTCCCAAAGGAAGCGGTCGAACTCGTGGAGCATGATCGGCGCATCGACGGCGTCACGGAGTGCAACAGCAGCGTTGATGTGGTCGTTGTGGCCGTGCGTTAACACGATGCCCTTGACCTTGCGGCCGTTGACCGCGTCGATGATCGGCTGGTGGTCGTGTGCGGCATCGAAGATCAACACTTCCTTGTCGTCGCCGACAAGCCAGATGTTGTTCTCGACTTCCCACTCGCCGCCGCCGAGTGCGAAAACACCTTCGGTGGTGACCAGTTCGATGCTCACTGGCTGTCGATCATGACGACCGAGCGCAGCACTTCGCCGCGCTCCATTTTGTGGAAGGCCTCTTCGACATCGCCGAGGCCAATCTTCTCGGACACGAAGCCATCGAGGTCGAGTCGGCCCTGCAGGTACAAGTCGATGAGCATCGGGAAGTCGCGCTCGGGGAGGCAGTCGCCGTACCACGAGGACTTGAGCGAGCCGCCGCGACCGAAGATCTCGATGAACGGGAGTTCGATGGTCATTTCCGGGTTCGGCACGCCAACGAGCACGACGGTGCCGGCGAGGTCGCGTGCCTCGAAGCATTGCTTATAGACCTCGGGGTGACCGATTGCTTCGATGCACACGTCGGCACCGTTGCCGCCGGTGACCGACTGGATGTATGCGACCGGGTCAGTGTTCTTTGAGTTGCACACATGGGTGGCGCCAAAGCCCTTCGCCCATTCGAGTTTGGTGTCGTCAATGTCGACGGCGATGATCGTCGAGGCGCCTGCGAGCCGTGCGCCGGCGATTGCGGCGTCGCCGACACCGCCGCAACCGAATACGGCAACGCTCTGACCGCGAGTCACCTGACCGGTGTTGATGGCTGCGCCGAGGCCCGCCATGACGCCGCAGCCGAGCAGGCCGGCAGCCTCCGGGGGAGCTGCGGGATTGACCTTGGTGCACTGCAGCGAGTGGACCAGCGTTTTCTCGCAGAAGGCACCAATGCCGAGTGCAGGCGAAAGCTCGGTGCCGTCAGTCAGTGTCATCTTCTGAGCGGCATTGTGGGTATCGAAGCAGTACTGCGCTTGGCCGCGCTTGCAAGCTCGGCAGTTGCCGCACACGGCGCGCCAGTTGAGGATCACGTAGTCGCCGGGGACGACGTTTGTGACGCCCTCACCGACCGATTCGACCAGCCCTGCGGCCTCGTGGCCGAGGAGGAACGGGAACTCGTCGTTGATGCCACCTTCGCGGTAGTGCAGGTCGGTGTGGCAGACGCCGCACGCCTGAATGGCAACGACGGCCTCGCCCGGCCCCGGGTCGGGGATGACGATGGTCTCCATCGAGACTGGCTCGCCCTTGGCCTTGGCAATGATTCCGCGTACTTCCTGACTCATGTCGCAGAACGTATCGCACACGCAGTCGCCGAGCGCACAGGGTGGCGTACCTTTGCCGGATGGTTCAGGGTCCATGGAAAGCGTTGGGAGCAATGGCGTTCGTAGCGATGGGAGCAGCAGCGCTGATTTCTGCGTGCGGATCCTCAGCAGATGAAGGCGCAGAACTGCCTGACGGAGTTGCCGTTGCTGTCGTTCGCGATCGCTCTGGTGAGAGCGAGGCCGCCCAGTTCCACGACGTGCCGCTGTTGCTGGTCAGCGACGATGGCGTCGCATACATGGACCCTCCAGTCGAATTCGCCGTCACAGGAGAACTGCTGCCCGATGTCTGGGTGCGGTCGATGACACCCGTCGGTCTCAGTCAGCTCCTTGTGGGCGATGGCGTGGGAGGCGACTTTGTGCCTGACCAATTAGGCGAGTTGGTCGGAGTCGAAAATCTCGGCCCGCTCGAGTTCTATCTGCCGGACGCGTATCTCTTCACGGCGACACCGGTTGCCGAACCCGGCGATGCTCCAGTGCTCGTCTGGCCCGCCACGGCTTCGATTGCGCTCGCAGATGTGTCGGCATGCGAACGTCTGCCTGAAAGCGAAGTCGGTGAGGCCTTCGAAACGGCAGCCGCCGGGAGCCTCTTTGAAGACGGTGGGGTGCTCTATCGAGTGCTCGTGAAACAGGCCTGGCCCGGCGCCACCTGTTGAGCCGGCCGTTCTCGTGAGGTAGCTACGCACTGGGTGCGCATCTACCTCACGCCTTGGCTAGAAGAGGCGAAGATCGTCGGGCTTCATGCCGCGGAGTTCGTCGTAGTCGACTTCGACCCACGTGAACCCGCGTGACTCGGCGAGCACCTTGGCCTGCGGCTTGATGACCTGCGCGACGAACACGCCACGGATCGCTCCGAGTGACGAGTCGAGCTTGAGGCGCTCGATGTAGCGAGTGAGCTGCTCGACGCCGTCGATCTCTCCACGGCGTTTGACCTCGATGGCAACGACCTGGTCCGATTCGTCGCGGCAGACGAGATCGATCGGCCCGATTGCCGTGGGGTACTCGCGGCGTACCAGCTTGAGGCCGCCCTCGATGGCATCGGGCGAGGCTGCGAGCAATTCCTGGAGATGGGCCTCAACGCCGTCCTTTTGCAGGCCAGGGTCGGTGCCAAGTTCGGCCTCGACGTCGCTCATCACTTCGTGCAGCGTGATCGTCAGGGTTTCCTTCTTCGGACTGGTAACGATCCAGCGATGGCCGCCGCCGTCGGCAGCGTCATCGCGTTCTTCGACGATCGTGTTCGGGGCGTTCATCCAATTGAGCGGCTTGTAGGCGCCGCCGTCGGCATGAATGGCCACGCAGCCGTCGGCCTTGACCATGATCAGCCGGTTGGCCTCAGGGAGGTGGGCGGCGAGCTTGCCGGCGTAGTCGACGGAACACCGAGCAATGAGCAGACGCACGGCAGGCGAGGCTATCGCTCGTGTGCGATGTCGGCCACGGTGGACGCTGGCCTGAGCCGATTTAGCGACTGGATTCGACGTGGTCCTGCATGCGCTTTTGGATCAGCGCTCGTCGTTCCTGCAGTTCTTTGTAGGTGAGGGAGTTGACGCTGGATTCGAGCCCCATGCTCTTCTTGACACCGTCCATGTCGAACTCGACGGCGCTGGGGTCGATGCCAAGTTCGCGACCAAGGCGTTCGCCGTGCTTCGTGGCGAACAGCATCGAAATGTTCGCAACCTCGCCGATCAGATCGAGTTCGGGCGCGAGGCGCGCGATTGCGCCGTCGAGGAACACGAGGTTCTTGACGTAGAGCATCAGTTCCTTGGGGAGCTTGGCGCCATATCCCAGCAGCGCTTTCACGATCCGCTGGACTTCGTGGACCATCTCCTCGCCTGTCAGGGTCGTGGGATCAATCGTCGCCTCATCGAGCCGGAGGTCGCTGATTACCGCGTCGAGATCAGTATCCAGGGGGAGCGCGCCGAGGTCGCGCAGTGCCGCCATTTGGCCTTTCACGTCATTGGTCGTTGCGCTGAGCATCAAACGCAGGAATGCGTTGCGGCGCCCACCAGAGAGCCTGCCGACGATGCCATAGTCGAGGAGTGCGGTTCGGCCGTCTTCGAGCACGAGCAGGTTTCCGCCATGGAGGTCGCCGTGGAAGATGCCTTCGACGACAGCACCTTCCATGAACGCGACCATTGCCGTCCGGACCACGTCGACGGTATCGATGCCAGCGTCTTGCATGCCGACCACGTCGTCGAAGTTGAAGCCGTGGAATCGCTCCATCACCAGCACCCGTCGAGTGACGAGCGACGGATGCGGGCGCGGGACGACGTAGCGCTCTTGGCCGAGATCGTGCAGCATCGCTGCCACGTCGAGCATGTTTGCTGCTTCCATCCGGAAGTCGAGCTCTTCGACGATCGTCTCGGCAAACAGTTCGACGAGCGATGGCGGGTTGGCGAGTGCCGCGACCGGGATACGGCCGACGAGGTGCGGGGCGAGCCAGGCCATCACGCGCAAGTCTTTGCGGACGTACGCCGACACCGTCGGTCGCTGGACCTTGACGACCACTTCTTCACCGGTCTTCAACCGGGCGACGTGGACCTGGGCGATCGATGCTGCGGCAAGCGCTGTTTCTTCGAACGATTCGAAGATGTCTTCAAGCCGAGCGCCAAGATCTTCCTCGACGGTGCGGCGGACCACGTCGAAGGGCTCAGCCGGTACCTGGTCGCGGCACTTCTTAAACTCTTCGACCAGCTCGGCTGGGAACAGGCCGTCGCCCGACGAGATGATTTGGCCGAGCTTGATGTACGTCGGTCCGAGGGTTTCGGCGGCCTCGCGCAGCCGGCGTGAAATCACTGCTCGACTGGCTTCAGGCGTGTCGAACTTTCCGCGCTTTTTCGAGATCAACCACGGGCCAATCGCCCTGGCGAGTCGGGTCGAGACACTGACGACGCGAGAGCCTGGAGGGAGCTTTGACGGCTTGGTGAGCGAGGGGACCTCGGCTTGGGCTTGGGACCGCAACGTTGCTGCCAGTTTCACCCATTGAACATCTTCGCGGCGCACGTCCCAGGGGCCGTCCTCGCTGAACGCTGCCCAGCCCGTGTCGGACCGGGCGCTCGGAGTGGTCGACGGTGACGACATCTCTCAAGGATGCCGGAATTTGGGCCGTTCGACATCGCTGAGATTGACAGAAATCAGAGTCAAGGGACATGTCACAGCGGCCGATGACTGTGAATGAGCGCAATCGTCTTCACCGTGGCTGAAGTGTGTGTCGTGTCCGCCTTTGCGACGCAGCTGTTCCGCAAGCGTGCGGTGCTGCGTCCATTGAGTGCCCGCACTGCTCGCTGAGTCGGCAGTAACGGCGGCGAATTGCTTGCTGGCTCCCTGTGGGTGACAACATCAGGCAATGACAGAACGACCGTTCAATGTGCTTGGCATTCAGCAGATCGCCATTGGTGGGCTCGACAAGGGAGCGCTCACCGGGCTCTGGACTGGCCTGCTCGGCGTCGAGAAGGTCGGCGCCTACGTGGCCGAATCCGAGAACGTCGATGAAGACATCCTGCGGCTCGGATCAGGAGCGCACGCGGTCGAGATTGACCTGATGCAACCAATCGACCCGGAGAAGTCGCCGAAGGTGCACAACCCCGCACTCAACCATGTCGGCCTGTGGATCGACGACCTCGAGGCAGCGGTGGCGTGGCTGACCGAACAGGGCATGCGTTTTACCCCCGGCGGTATTCGCAAGGGGGCGTCGGGGTACGACGTGTGCTTCCTGCACCCGAAGGGCAACGACGTGTCACCGAGGTCTGGCGAGGGCGTCCTGATCGAGTTGGTGCAGGCGCCGTCGGATGTCATCGAGGCGCTGACGTCGTAACGGTTGATGGCGCTGTCGTCCTGACGGTGACCGTGCCGCGTTGATTCAGAAGTTTGGCGGGCGCTTTTCGCGCAGGGCTGCAACACCCTCGGCGTATTCAGCGGTGCCCATCGCAGCATCGAGTAAGCGAACCGAATCACGGACAGACGCGGCTGGGTCATGGCGGAGCAGGTCGGCTGCGAGTTGCTGCTTGGTGACTGTCACGGCGTTCGGCCCGGTCGATGAGGAGAGTTGCCGTGCGTACGCCTGCGCTGCAGCCAGCGTTTGTGCACCGTCGGCTTCGACGCCGTTCCACAGGCCCCAGTCAGCGGTTTCGGCACCGGTGACGATTCGACCCGAGAGGAGTAGGTCGTTGGCACGGGTCACGCCGACGAGGCGGGGGAGTGTCCAGCTCATTCCGTACTCGGCAGGAAGGCCGAGCTTCGGTGCAGCGGTCGTCAATTTCGCTGTCGCGGAGACGAAGCGCAGATCGCAGAACGTGACGAGGGCCAGCCCGACCCCGGCACAGGCGCCGTTGACCGCAGCGATGATCGGGAGTCGATACCCGAGCTGCCAAGCGAAGTCGGCGTTGAGTCGCCCTTCGAAGATGTCGCCGGCCCCGGGCTGCGCTGGTTCGGGTGGCAGCCCGGTGTCGTAGCCGCCTTTGTCGACGTGGCCTGCCAAGGCATCGGAGTCGCCGCCGACACAGAACGCCGGCGGCGTGCCGGTGACCACGACCGCACGAAGGTCGACACGGTGTTCGAGGTCGGCCATGGTTGATCGGAAGTCGGCGTGCATCCGGCCCGTCCAGGCGTTGTGACGGTGTGGCCGATGCAGGAACACTGTCGCCACGGGCCCCTCGATATCGCACCTGACGGTGTCGCTCATCCCCACATTGCTTTCAAGACGCCTTCGGTCAGTTCGGGTCGGCAGACAAAGAAGTCAGGGAGCCACGGATCGCGATCGTTGTAGACCAGCGGCGATCCGTCGAGCCGACTGGCATGGAACCCCGCGGCCATGGCAACAGCGGCAGGGGCTGCGGAGTCCCACTGGTACATGCCGCCGTCGTGGACGTAGATGTCGGCTTCGCCTATCACCACGGCCATCGCCTTCGCTCCGGCGGACCCGAGGCGAACGGCGTCGCAGCCCAAACCCTCGGCAACGAGTACGGCGGCGTACGGGGCCCGGTTCCGTGAGGTGACCATGCGTGGTCGGTCGCGATTGAAGACGGGCATCGGCGAGGCCGGGTCGGTCGAAAAGACCATCTCGACGGCGGGCAGGCTGACTGCTGCGGCGCCAAATTCCTCGTCTTCCCAGAGTGCGATGTGTACAGCCCAGTCGTGGCGGCCCTGTTCGCCGTACTCTTTGGTGCCATCGAGCGGGTCGATAATCCAGACACGGTCGGCGTCGTAGCGCCGTGGATCTTCGAGGCCCTCTTCTGACAGCACGGCGTCGTCAGGACGGTGTGTGTGGAGTTCACCGGCGATGAAGTGTTGTGCTGCTGCATCACCCGAGTCGCGGACATCCCAGATCGAGGCACCAGCAGCAAACATCTCGGCGCGGAGCTCGACGAGGACTTTTCCCGCCTGGACGGCGAGCCGCGTGGCGAGCTCGGCGTCAGTTTCAGGCATCGTCGCAGTCTGGCAGCGATCAGGGCTGGAAAACACCATTGCGACTCGGATGCGATTCGGATGCGATTCGGACTTCGCACATCGCGCGACCGCTCGCTGACCTGCCACACTCAACGAAGTGTTCGGCGGACAACGGGTGAAATACGGCAGTGAGCGGAATCAGTTCGGCGTCCTTCGAGCCGGCCGTCGACCGGCTACACCGCAACCGATTGTCGTGTTCGTACATGGTGGCAGTTGGGCCATGCCGTATAACCGCTGGGTAATGGGGTTGTTGGTTCGCGATGCGCGCCGGCGAGGCTGGGCGACGTTCAACGTCGAGTATCGCAAGCTAGGGCGCTTCGGTGGAGGCGGGGGTTGGCCACAGACATTCGACGACGTCCGCGACGCAATCGAGTTGATCACCGAGGGCACACATGGTCGTGCCCATGCGATCGACCCTGCCCGAGTGGTCGTGGTTGGGCACTCCGCTGGAGCGCATCTTGCGCTGTGCGCTGTCGGCACGAGTGGCCTTCGGCCGCCGGCACTCGTGGTCTCGATGGCGGGGCCGACTGATCTTGAGCAGATCTCAGCCAACGGATCTGCCACGGTCGACGCACTCGTGGCGAACGCTCCTGAAGCCAACCGTTGGAAGCTGACGTCACCTGTTGAGATGCTGCCGTTCAATGCGCCCACCGTGTGCGTACACGGCGAGGCGGACACCACGGTGTACCCGTGGAACTCGAAGCGGCTCGTCGATCTCGGTGCAGCCGACGCCGTGTTTGTGCCAAACGAGACACACGTCGACGCCCTGAAACCGAAGTCGGCGATGTGGGCCGCGGTGGTTCCGGCGGTGTCATCAACGTTCCAGTCGATGTTTTCGTGATTTGTTTGCGCACTGGGGTGCGCAGACATATCACGAAAAGCGTCAGGCGAGTTTCTTGTACTTGATGCGGTGCGGCTGATCGGCGCTGGCGCCGAGTTCTTGCTTGCGCCGTGCTTCGTACTCGCTGAAGTTGCCTTCGAACCAGCGGACATGGCTGTCACCCTCGAACGCCAACACGTGTGTGGCGATGCGGTCGAGGAACCAGCGATCGTGGGAGATCACCACGGCACAACCGGGGAACGATTCGAGGCCCGTCTCGAGTGCCCGCAGCGTGTCGACGTCGAGGTCGTTGGTCGGTTCGTCGAGGAGCAGCACGTTGCCGCCGGACTTCAACAGCTTGGCGAGGTGAACGCGGTTGCGTTCGCCACCGGAGAGGTCGCCGACGCGCTTGCCGTGATCGGTCCCCTTGAAGTTGAAGCTCGACACGTAGGTGCGGCCGTGAATCTCGCGGCCACCGACTTCGAGCACTTCGCCGCCGCCCGTGATCTCGTCGTACACGGTTGCGTCGGCGTCAAGGCTGTCACGATCCTGGTCGACATAGCTGAGGTCGACGGTGTCGCCGATCTTGATCGAGCCAGAGTCGGGCTCTTCGCGGCCAGCGAGCATTTTGAAGAGCGTCGACTTACCGGCGCCGTTCGGGCCGATGATGCCGACGATGCCGGCAGGCGGCAGCGTGAACGACAGATTGTCGATGAGGAGTCGATCGCCGAAGCCCTTGCTCAGGCCTTCGACCTCGATGACCTGGTCGCCGAGGCGGCGTCCGGCTGGGATGGTGATCTGCAGTTTGGAGTCTTGCGACTCGGCTGCCTTTGCTTCGGCGTGCAGCTTGTCGTAGGCGGCAAGGCGGGCCTTGCCTTTGGCCTGGCGACCCTTCTGGCCCAGGCGAACCCATTCGAGTTCGCGTGCCAGCGCGCGCTGGCGGACCTCGTTGCCGCGCTCTTCGCGAGCGAGGCGATCGTGCTTCTGCTCGAGCCAGCTTGAGTAGTTGCCTTCGAACGGGATGCCGCGCCCGCGGTCGAGTTCGAGGATCCACTGCGCCACGTTGTCGAGGAAGTAGCGATCGTGGGTGATTGCGACAACGGTGCCGGCGTATTCGCCGAGGAACCGTTCGAGCCAGTCGACCGACTCGGCGTCGAGGTGGTTGGTTGGTTCGTCGAGCAGGAGCAGGTCGGGGCGGCTGAGCAGCAGGCGACACAGCGCGACGCGGCGGCGTTCACCACCGGAGAGCACGGTGACATCGGCGTCGTCGGGCGGGCAGCGCAGTGCGTCCATGGCGATCTCGACGTTGCGGTCGAGGCTCCATGCGTCGGCAGCGGCAATCTTGTCCTCGAGGATCGCCTGTTGCTTGCCGATTTTTTCGTAGTCGGCGTCGGGGTCGGCCCACTTGGCCATCACCGTGTTGTAGTCGTCAATGATCGACTGCACTTCGGAGACACCGTCCATCACATTGCCGCGGACCGTCTTGTTCGGGTCGAGCTGCGGCTCCTGTGCCAGGTAGCCGACCGTGTGGCCTGCCGTGAGGCGTGCCTCGCCCTGGAAGCCGTCGTCGAGGCCAGCCATGATCTTGAGGAGCGACGACTTGCCGGCGCCGTTACTGCCGAGCACGCCAATCTTGACACCGGGGTAGAAGGACAGCGAGATGTTCTCGAGGACCGTCTTGTCTGGCGGGTAGACCCGCGACAGCTTGTAGGCCTGGTAAATAAATTCGTGCGCCATTGCGAAGCAGGTTACCGATGATGCCGCTCTGGCGTTGGCGACGGTTCAGGGAACCGGTGGAAAGCCGATAGTGGGACCCGTCGGGGTTCGGTTTAGCAGAGGATTTGGTGGGTGAAGGAATCCGGCGTGGATCCTTCCTCTTTGGTCGTGACGGTCGTGAACACCATCCACGGTGGGCCATCTCCGCACTGCAGGGGCACGGCATCGGACAACTCCAGATCGATCGCGAAGTCCACCGTCTCCTCACCGTTCTCGCACAGCCCTCCACAGCGGTTCACGAAAACACCGCGGCCGGTTGCTCCCAGTGGCGACCATTTGTCCCAGGTGAAATCTTTGTACTCCTCGAAGGTGTCGCAGAACGTGAAGCTCGCCGGGCGGTTAGTGTCTGGGCAGGTGTAAGCGAAGGTTTCCTCGGCGGTCGTGATCAGTAGCGCCTGCCATGTCGCGTCGTCAACCACACCTGTCTCGGCCATGCCAACGCTGCGCTGAAACTTCGACGTCGCAGCGGTAGACGCCGGTCCGAAAACACCGTCGCTGTCCAGCGACCCTGCCCTGGCCACGTTAAGCAGAGTCTGCACGAACGCGATATCGACTCCGTCGGGAACAGACGGTGCGGCAGCCGCTTCGTCCTCCTCTTCGATCACCTGGGCGCATCCCAGAACTCGGCCGTTGCCGACATTGCATCCAATGATGAATCCGGGCTCAAACTGAACGGTGAATACGCCACCTCCTTGTCGCACGGCTTGCACGCCTGGCCTTGGTGTGAAGGGTTCGAAGAGGGCGAGGGCTTCGGCCGGGGCAAGGGCGTCCGCTGCGTTACGATCCCCAGCGACGATCGCGGCCTCGAAGGCTGCAATCACCTCCGCATCACTTGTGATGGCAGTCGGTGGGGCGGCCGCATCGTCTCCTTCACCGTCCTCTTCGATCACCTGGGCGCATCCCAGAACTTGGCCGTTGCCGACATTGCATCCAATGATGAATCCGGGCTCAAACTGAACGGTGAATACGCCACCTCCTTGTCGCACGGCTTGCACGCCTGGCCGTGGAGTGAAAGGTTCAAAGAGGGCGAGCGCCTCGGCCGGGGCAAGGGCGGCCGCTGCGTTACGATCCCCAGCGACGATCGCGGCCTCGAAGGCTGTAATCACCTCCGCATCACTTGTGGTGCCAGCCGGTGTGGCGGGTTGAGTATCGGGGACGGTCGCTGGTGCCGACACCGCTGCGTTGTTCCCCGCGGGCACGTTGTACGTCTGGCCGTTGACGATGTTGATGGTCACGAAGATGTTGATCGGGTTGGGTGACGGTGTTACCACTGCAACCACAGCCGGGTTGAAGTCGGGCCAGGCGGGTCCGACATAGATTGGTGCGACGGGGGTTGGTTGAGGGGCCGTGAGTGGGTTGCCGCAGTAGCACTTGGCGCGCGGTACGCCGTACTTGTCCACGAGTACAGCACCGCCTTTTTGTAGGACGGATTGATGAGGAGTCGGCTGGCCGTTTTTGTAGCCGCTCATGGTGACTCGGGTGTCTTGGAGCAAGATCAAGGGTGTCAGAGTTGCGATGTATGCCGGAAGGTCCGCAACGGTCAGCACTCCTTTGTCGAAGCGAAGCGTCGGGTCGGCGTTCTGCGCGACGACCCAAGCCCCGGCGATGCTCGGGTTCGCCACGAGGTAGTCGATCATCTGCTGGACATTGCAGACCGCGTTCTCGCGCGTTCCCCCGTACAGCCCGGGTTGCGCTCCGCTGTAGGCCTGGACCGCAGCCGTAGTTGCCGGCAGGGTCGTGACGGGGGCGGCGCCGACGGGACGTGCCAGCGCAGGATCAGGTGGTGGAGCGAAGGGCGTTGGTGCGAACGGATCGGCTCCGATTTCCGCAGCTGGTTCGAGGAAGATCTCCCCAGGTTCAGCAACCACGACGGCCGTCGCCTCGTCATCGCTGCTGAGCATCCGTGCAACGGCGAACCCAGCAATCAAGCTCACGATCAATATTGGAATGGCGATTCCGAGAACGAGGGGATATCGCTTGCTGGCGGGCTGCTGCGGAATCATCTGGCCGCCGCTTTGCGGGTAGTGCTGCCCCTCCGGAGGCGCATACCACTTTCCGTCCGTAGCTTGAAACCAACTGGGACCCTGTGGAGTCTCGCTCATCTGTACTTCCGCCCTCGCTATCAGGTCAGGGCAAATCCACGTGGCGACAATTGGCCTCAGGGTCAGCGTCTGATGGTCCCGGCGGGAATGTCCCGCAGCGCCTTTTCAGTGGCAACCGAGTGTCATCATAATCATAATCATGGACTGGGCAGGCATCAATGAGCATCTCCGTCTGGGAATGGCGTGTCGGGATTCCCGAGTTGACGGGCGGGGATCACCTCCGCACGAGCAAAGCGGGGCCTCACCGGCCAAGCCGATGTGAAGGTGCCACGTAAGTTCGCTGTTACTGGACTGATCGACACCTACATTGGTTCGACCTCGACAACAGTGGTGGGGCAGGTTGTGCCCGCTGGCGCGACTGGAGTGTTTTTGAAACGTCACTGTGGTGACGCCGTCTGCGCCAGGATTCTTGGCAATCCGTCCCGGTACAGCGACCGGTGCTCCTGTGAAAGGAGGATTGAACTTCGATCGAGGCACGGTGTTGGCCAACGGCATTCTTGTTGCCCTGCCGACCACCGGTGGCAACGCCGGCCAAGCCGACATCTACTACGGCTCGTCGACCGCTGATGCATCGACGGACTTGATTGTCGAAGTTGCCGGCTACACGACCAGTTCCGGGCTCATCGACCTCGCCAAGCGCGTCGCAACACTTGAAAGCTCCGGCGTCGCCGGCGCAACAGGCAGCACTGGAGCGAAAGGCGACGCCGGAGCCAAAGGCGACGCTGGCGACCAAGGCCCGGCCGGTGAGGGTCCGGTAGCGGTTTGCGCACAACCAGACCTGGACCAGATATTGCAGCACCTCAACGCCACCCCACCAGTCATCCTGCGCAATGCCGGCCTGAGCTACGCCACCCTGTCCCGCGCCAACCTGACCGGCGCCAACCTGTTTGGCGTGACTTGGTTGAATACGGCCTGTCCGGACGGCACCGAGAACTTCGAGGACCAACCCTGCACCCCAGGTCAGCTTGGCCTGGGCCCAGACTGACGTCGTCTCGGGAGATGGCCACTGGGTAACCGTTGGCCAGGCCGAAATGATCGGTGTCTTAGCATGTAAACGCATCCCTGCGCCCCGATCTTCGGATCACTCTTGAGTGCTCGAGTCTCCACGGACGCTCGAGTGGAAACCTGGCCGGGCTCGTCACGGTCCGCTGTTTCGCCTTGAACACGGTCGCGACATTGCACGTCGGCGTCGAAGCGATCGCATCTTGCAGTGCGTTGCGATCGTGGAGGGCGAACCTCCACCCGGGTGTCTATTTCGCTCCAGGGTCGGATTCGCTGGTCAGCCCTGGAGCCGAGCGACGGTTTCGGCGAATCCGCGCACGGTGTCGGCGACGATGTCGGCGACCGATTCGACTGACTCGATGCGCCCGGCAACTTGGCCCGACAGTGCGATCGCGGCGTTCATGTCGCCGCCGAAGTAGAGATCGAGCGCATTACCGAAGTCGCCGAATACGTTGTGCGCTGCGTCGACGAGCGCCTCGGTTTTTTCGGTTCGCAGCGCACGGAGTGCAGGGGAGTGACGCTGGTTCAAGAACAGGGTGTCGGTCTCAGCGGCATCGATGATTGCCTGCTTCCAGTTCTGGTGCACGGGTGATTCGGCCGCTGACACCATGCGCGTGCCCATTTGGACGCCCTCTGCGCCGAGCGCGAAGGCGGCGGCCATCGTGGGCCCGTCGGTGATACCGCCGGCGGCGATGATCGGCACGTCGACCTTCGAACGGATGAGGGGGAGCAGCACCATCGTTGCGACCGGCGTGGGCGACTTGAAGCCGCCACCCTCGCTGCCTTCAACGACGAGTCCGTCGACTCCAGCGTCAACTGCCTTCAGCGCCGCCGACAGGGTCGGGACGACGTGATAGACGGTCAGGCCGGCGGCCTTCAGGATGCTGGTGTACTTCGTTGGTGACCCCGCCGACGTGGTGACGAACTTGACACCCTGCTCGATGACGAACTCCGCGATTCCTGGGTCGCGCACGAACGCCTGAGCGATGTTGACGCCGAACGGCTTATCGGTGAGGTCACGCATCTTGCGGATCTCGTCCTTCACAGCGTCGAGCTCGCCCGAAGAGGTTTCGATGATGCCGAAAGCGCCAGTCGCTGACACTGCCGATGCAAGTTGTGACCGTGCAATCCAGCCCATCGGCGCCTGGACGATCGGGATCTCGACGCCGAGGTCGCGCGTCACGCGGTTGTCGAAGGCTGCGTGGCGAGGGAGGTCGGAGGTCACCAGGCCATCTTGGTCAGGAGAGGCCGTTTGTACGAAGTCGAAGCGATGGCTACAGCCCGGTGTCGACGGCCAGCCTCGGCTACGTTCGGCCCATGACTTCACTTCCGACCGCAGCCTTCGGCACAACCGGGCACCAATCCACCCGCGTCATTTTCGGTGCCGCCGCCCTCGGTGCGATGAGTCAGGAACGCGCAGACGCCACGATGGCGTCGGTCAGCGACTGGGGGATCAACCACATCGACACCGCGGCGTCGTACGGCGCATCGGAAGACCGGCTCAAGCCCTGGCTGGCAGAGCATCGCTCCGAAGTATTCTTGGCAACGAAAACCGGGCGCCGCAGCGGCGCAGGTGCCCGTGCCGAACTCGAGAAGTCACTCGATCGAATGGGCGTTGACCACATCGACCTCGTGCAACTCCACAACCTCGTCGAGGAAGACGAGTGGGAACGTGCGCATGCCTCGGGAGGCGCTGTTGAGGCTCTCGCCGCAGCGCGCGACGAAGGTCTGATTTCCCATGTCGGCGTCACCGGCCATGGCTTGCGCATTGCCGGGATGCACCTGCGGAGCCTCGAACGGTTCGACTTCGCCTCGGTGCTCCTCCCGGTCAACTTCGTGCTGCTGGACAACCCGGCGTACCGCGCTGACGTCGAGTCGCTGCTCGAGTTGTGTGCCGAACGTGAGGTCGCAGTGCAGACCATCAAGGCCATCGCCCGCGGACGCTGGTCAGACGGTGCCACCTCGGGGCCTGGAAGGTTCAGCTGGTATGACCCGTTGACCGATCCCGAGCCGATCGGCCGCGCCGTTCGCTACGTGCTGTCGCATTCACAGATGTTCCTCAACACCACGAGTGATGCACGGTTGATCCAGATGGTCATCGACGCCGCGTCGGGCGACATCGTTGCCCCGAGCGCCGACGAGTTGCGTGCCGATGTCGCCGAACAGGGCATCACGGCCTTGTTCGACGACGACGTGCTCGAACGAATCTAAGGTTCAGCTCGCGACAGGCGATATGCGTACCGGGCCGCGACGCTCGGTGATGTCGGCGTACTTGGCGACGATCTCCTTGATCGTCCGGCCTTCGAGCTCATCGTTGACGCAGAGCCCGTCGGCAATTTCGAGAAGGGCCTGACGGTAGGTACTGACCATTTCGGCG
>JBNMOS010000013.1:0-44406 GCA_051275435.1 Ilumatobacter sp. | reverse complement strand
CCCAGAACCTCGAGGAACGGCAATTGTTCACGCTGCTGTTTCTCATGGCCTTGTGACGCTCGGCGTAGCGCCCGTGGTTCCCGCAATCGGAAAACAGACCAAGAATCGACACCAAACTGCAAGATCTGAATCCGCCGAATTTCAGTGCGTTTCGAACATTGCGATGGCCTTCAGCCGTCGCTCAATGTGAAATTCGAGGGCTCGGGTCGCGAGGCCCGAGACTTCGTGGGTGATGGGCGACTCCTCTTGAGCAAGTGCGTAGGCCAGTCGACCGCCGAGGATGTTGCGCAGGAGATCGAGTGCGCCCGGGCTGATCGACTGTCCTGAACGACATGATCGGCAGAGCACGCCGCCCTCGTTGAGGTCGAACGCAACAAGTTGCGCCTCTGGGCCGGATTCTGCGCAGCGCACACAGGCGTCGAGCTGTGGACGAACGCCCTCGTGAGCCAGCAGTTTCCAATAAAAGGCGGGCACATTCAGCGGTGATGGTTTGTTAGCAATCGTCCGGAGCACCCCGACAATCATCTGATACAGCCTGGGGTTCGGCTCGCGTTCGAGCGACAACTGGTCGGCGGCCTCAAGCACGGCAAGCCCTTGCGACGCCCGGTCGAGCGACGACAGCATCGGCGCCAACGGCTCGACCGATTCAGCCTGCGTGACAATGTCAAGCTCGCGTCCCCGGTACAGCTGCAGGCTGACGTGGCTCATCGGTTCGAGCCGAGCGCCAAACTTCGACTTGGTCTTGCGCACACCTTTTGCAACTGCGCGAACCTTGCCGTTGTCACGTGTATGGATGACGATGATGCGATCGGCTTCGCGCAACTTGTATGTACGAAGGACCACACCGACGTCTCGATAGATCTCGCTCATGCACTCGTCCTCAGCGCCAGAGGGACGAGAGAGCGCAACACCTGATCATTCTTCCATGGGAACAGGCATGAGCGGTGCCCGTAGATTCCCGATCTCCGCCCGGTCGAGGGGGTATCGTGCGGACCCGTATGAGCGACTCCCCCGCCGGCTCCGAGCCAGGAGCCGCACTCGTTGCGCTCGCCACAGTTACTGCCGCCCTCGAGAACTCCGAAGACCGCCCTGGTCAGCTGGAGATGGCGCGGCTCGTCGAGCAGTCGATTGCCACGGGGAAACACCTCGTTGTGCAGGCGGGTACCGGCACTGGCAAGACGCTCGCCTACCTTGTGCCTGCCATCACCGGAGGAAAGCGTGTCGTCGTCGCGACCGCGACCAAAGCACTCCAGGACCAGCTCGCCGAAAAGGACCTTCCGTTCCTCGCTGAGCACCTCGGCGTCGACTTCAGCTGGGCGATCCTCAAGGGACGCAGCAACTATGTCTGCCTTCAGCGACTGCGCGAAGTGAGCGCAGAGGGCGAAGGCCAGCTCGAACTCGAATCGATGGCCGTCGTCACGAAGGCAGAAATTCAGAAAATCGCCGCGTGGGCTGCGAAGTCGCCGACCGGTGATCAAGCCGAACTCGACTGGTCCCCAAGTGACAACGCCTGGCGATCGGTCAGCGTCGGCAGCGACGAATGCCCCGGTGCCGACAAATGTCCGCTGGGCGACCCGTGTTTCGCCGAGCAGGCCCGCCGCAAAGCAGCTGCTGCCGACGTGATCGTCGTCAACACGTACCTCTACGGGCTCAACGTGGCGGCCGATGGCGCTGTCCTACCCGACCACGACGTCGTCGTGTTCGACGAGGCGCACACGCTCGAAGACACGATGAGTAACACCGTCGGTGTCGAAATCTCACCCGGCCGGTTCACCGCACTATCCGGCGTGGTCCGCAAAATCATCGACGACCCATCGATTACCGGCGGGATCTCCGAAGTCGGCCCGAGCCTCCGCGATGTCCTCGAGCCGGAACTCGGCAAGCGTCTCCCGACCCCGCTGCCTGACGATTTGCAAGAGGTGCTGACTGACGCTCGTCTCACGTTGGGCGATGCCAACAACACGTTGGTCGCCATCGACACATCGAACGAAGATGCCAAGCAGCGCAAGCTCCGCGCGCAATCGATGGTCAGCCGGACGATCGAGTATCTCGACGTCGCCATCGAAGGCAAAGCCGGCTACGTCGCATTCGTCTCGGGCAGCCGTGACTCGCCTCGCCTCGAAATTCAGCCCCTCGACGTCGGCCCGACGCTGACCGAAGGTGTCTGGACCAAGCGCACTGCCATTCTCACCAGCGCGACCATTCCTTCGTCGTTGGCGAGCCGAGTTGGCATGGAATCTGGAGGCAAGAAGGTCGAGGTTGCCGATGTCGGCAGCCCGTTCGACTACGAGGCCAACTCCATCCTCTACAACGCAATCCATCTGCCGAACCCAAACGATCCGGGGTTCCGAGCGAAAGCGAACGACGAACTCGAAGCGCTGATCAACGCTGCTGGCGGCCGAACGCTTGCGCTGTTCACGAGCTACCGAGCGATGGACGAGGCTGCCGAGGAGATGAAATCACGGTTGGACTTTCCAATCCTCACCCAACGTGACCTCCCGAAGCCTGCGCTGGTCAAGGCCTTTGCCGACTCGGAGGAGACCTGCCTGTTCGCAACAGCCGGACTCTTCCAGGGCGTCGACGTTCCCGGCCGCACGCTGTCGCTCGTTGTCATCGACCGCATCCCGTTCCCTCGGCCAGACGACCCGCTGCTGTCCGCTCGTCGCGACTTGCTTGGCCCCGCCGCATTCAGCGAGATCGACATCCCGCGAGCGTCGATGATGCTCGCCCAGGCATGTGGCCGGCTGATCCGTACCGCCGACGACAAAGGCGTCGTCGCCGTGATGGACCCGCGCCTCGGCAAGGCCCGCTACCGCTGGGACATCGTCAAAGCGCTGCCGCCCATGAAGCGCACGCGCCACCGCGAAGAAGTCGAGACATTTCTCCGCTCACTCCGCGAATAGTCACGCATGGGGTCAGGCCTCTTTCGCAACTATCTGCCGTGATGTCGTTCCATCATCTCCGGGTAGCTGCGCGAGAAGTAGTTCCAGAGCTGGTCGCCGTACGTGTCGGTGTGCGTCACACTCGCAATGTCTCCGATGCCAGCCTCCGTTTGCTCCCTTGTGGCCATAAAGCCTGCGGACCTGTGACGCTCACTCGCGGCGACCGCATCGACGAAACGCTGGTCGAGTTCGATCGGATCGAGTGGCGTGTCGAGTGATGGGCCGTGGAAGTACGCCGCCGACATTCGCGGCTCGCCGGTGATCACTCGGTGCGCCGTGGCCAGGAGGTAGTTCCCGGTCATCGCCTGCAACATCTCGCCGATGTTCAACACGAACGAATTCGGTACAACCGGGACATCGATCCAGACACCGGCGGGGTCGAGAACCTGCAGGCCAGGCGTCTCACCGGCAGCAAGCAGGGTGACGAAGCCTGTGTCGTTGTGGGCGTTCACCCCGGCTGCACCGTCGGGCGTGGGCGGGTAGCTGATGAACTTCGTCAGCGACATCGCGTCATCGCCGAACGCTGCAGCGAACTGCTCAGGCGGCAGACCAAGCCCGACAGCAAAAAGGCTGAGCACTTCGTCAGCGAGCGCTCCGAGTCGTTCGAACCAGTCGAGGGCGAGTGCTCGTTGACCCGGCAGTACGTCCTCGGGCATCCATTGGTTCGGCCCAAGTAGCTGCAAGTAGTGCGGTCCGTCAGCCCGATCCCTGGGCGGGTGCTCACTCCACACATCGATTTGTTCCCGGATGTCGGGCCGATTGTTCGTGAATTCCGTACCGACAGATTCCCACCCGCGAAAATACGGCGACGTCGCCTTGTCGATCAACCGCTTCTGCTCGTCGGGCAGCGCGAAGAACGTGCCCATCATGTCGAAGACCGCGTCGATCAGTCCGTCGGGCAGACCGTGGTCGATTAGAACCGCAAAGCCGATGTCGTGGTACACCGCCGTCAGCTCGTGGGCGAGACTGCGCCGGCCATCGTCACTCCCGCGCAGCCGCTCCAGGCTGATAACCGGAATCCGTCCGGCCTCAGCCGCAAGCATGGTCACGGCGTCATCGTGCTACGTGAAGAGCTCGTCTGTCGAAACAGAGGTTCCGAAATCGGTGGCACTGAGCCGCTGACCAGCCGCCCGTTTGACACAGAGTTGCGAAAGGGGCCTGACCCCATACGTATTAGCCGAGTGTGTCGATGTTGTTGAGCTCACGGAAGCTCTGCTCGAGCCGGTCGATGAAGCTCACTTCGCCAGCACGGAGCCACACGCGTGGGTCATAGTGCTTCTTGTTCGGAGCGTCGACACCGTCTGGGTTGCCGAGCTGGCCCTGCAGGTAGTCGTGCTTGTCGGCGTCGTAGCCACGGATACCGTCCCAGAACGCCCACTGCAGATCGGTGTCGATGTTCATCTTGATGACGCCATAGCCGAGCGCTTCTTCGATCTCCGCTGCTGAGGAACCAGAGCCGCCGTGGAAGACGAAGTTGACCGGCTTATCGCTGGTGGTCGAGTACTTCTCGGCGATGTGCGCTTGAGCATCACGGAGGATGGTCGGCGTGAGCTTGACGTTGCCGGGCTTGTACACGCCGTGGACATTGCCGAACGCTGCCGCGATCGTGAAGTTCGGGCTGACTTCCATGAGCCGCTCGTAGGCGTACGCCACTTCTGCGGGCTTCGAGTAGAGGTCTTCGGGGTTGGCATCGGAGTTGTCGACGCCGTCTTCTTCGCCACCGGTGATGCCGAGTTCGATTTCGAGCGTCATGCCAAGCGGCGCCATGCGCTTCAGGTAGTCGACGCAGATATCAAGGTTCTCTTCCATCGGCTCTTCGGAGAGATCAAGCATGTGCGAACTGAACAACGGCGAACCGGTCGCAGCGAAATGCTCTTCACCGACATCGAGGAGGCCGGCGATCCAGGGCAGCTTGCTCTTCGGGCAGTGATCGGTGTGGAGAATGACGCGAGCGCCGTAGGCCTCCGCCATGGTCTGCACATGCCTGGCACCAGCGACGGAACCCAGGATCGATGCCTTGGCACCGTCGACCGGGACGTTTTTGCCGCCGACGAAGGCCGAGCCACTCGTCGAGAACTGGATGATGACCGGGCTGTTGACCTTGCCGGCCGTTTCCATCACGGCGTTCATCGAGTTCGTGCCAATGCAGTTGGCAGCTGGCAGTGCGAACCGCTCAGCCTTGGCGAGCGCAAACACCTCGTTCACTGCTTCGCCGGTCAGGACGCCTGCGGGGAAATCGTT
Organism: Ilumatobacter sp.; assembly: GCA_051275435.1. Classification (GTDB taxonomy): domain Bacteria; phylum Actinomycetota; class Acidimicrobiia; order Acidimicrobiales; family Ilumatobacteraceae; genus Ilumatobacter_A. The sequence continues at coordinate 39,223 of JBNMOS010000013.1, read as the reverse complement.
GCGTAGTTCAGTCACGCTGCGACCTTACGCGTTGGCTCCGACCATGGCCCAACATCTGAACGAAGAGTACGTTCAGCGCCATGACGGAACTCGTTCGAACAGTGATCGATGGCGGAGTCGCCACGATCACGCTCGACTCCCAGCACAATCGCAACGCACTGTCTCGCCAACTCCTCGCGGAACTCCACGCAGGCATCGACGCGGCCGAGGCGGCCGACGCCCGCGCCATCGTGCTGCGCCACGAAGGGCCGGCATTCTGCGCAGGCGCCGACCTCAAGGAACGTGCAGCGGCCGCTGACAACGGCCCCGAAACAGGGCCCAACCAGATGGTCACCGCACTCCAGCGCCTCATGGACACCGAGCGTCCGACGATTGCGGCCGTGAACGGCGCAGTTCGCGCCGGCGGCATCGGCCTGATGGCATCGTGCGACCTGGTTGTCGTCAACAGCAACACCACATTTGCGCTCACCGAGGTCAGAATCGGCGTGGCCGCAGCCATCATCTCCGTGCCGATCCTGCGGCGCGTTCCTGCCGGCAAGATCGCCGCAGCGATGCTGACCGGCGAGCAGTTCGATGCACCCGAAGCTCGGACGATTGGCCTCGTCACACACGTGACTCACGACGTCGACGCAACGGTGCAATCACTCATCGACGGCATTCGGGCAGGCGCACCAAGGGCGGTTCGGGAGACGAAAGCCCTGCTGAGAAGGGTTCCAACGCTCGATCGAGACGTTGCGTTCGCCGAGATGGGAAGCCTTTCAGACGAGCTGTTCGCCAGTGCTGAGGCGCAGATCGGTATGCAGGCATTCAAGGAGAAGCGGCTGCCGAGTTGGGGCGACGTGCGCATCTGATGGAGACCATTCAGATTTCGACGGTGTCCGGCCAACACGTCACCGCTGACCACTGGCCCGGCGACCAAACGCCCGTTCTTCTTGCCCACGGTGGTGGCCAGACCCGGCACTCGTGGGGCGGCACTGCCGAAAAGCTCGCGTCGAACGGTCATCGGGTCGTCTCCATCGACCTCCGTGGCCACGGCGATTCGTCGTGGGATGCCGACGGCGACTACTCGATGGCCGCCTACTGTGCCGATGCTCAGCACGTCGTCGAGTGGATTGGCGAGCCCGTTGCGTGGGTCGGTGCCTCGCTTGGTGGGATGACTGGCCTGCATGCGGTCGACGGAGCCCCCGATTCGTACACATCGCTGACGCTCGTCGATATCACGCCACGACCAGCGAAGGCCGGCGTGAACCGCATCCTCAATTTTATGGCTGCTCGTGCGCACGACGGCTTCGCGACCCTCGACGAAGCTGCCGATGCCATTGCCGAGTACCAGCCGCATCGGCCTCGGCCGACCGACCTCACCGGCTTGGCCAAGAACCTGCGCCATCGCGATGACGGCCGCTGGTACTGGCACTGGGACCCGGCCTTCATCACGTCTCGTGGCCAGGTGAATAGCGAGCATGCCCGAGACCGCCATCACGACGAACTCGAGGAAATGGCCCGGCGCATCACGATGCCGACCCTCTTGATTCGCGGCAAGCTTTCCGACCTGGTCACCGAAGACGAGGTCCAGGCGTTCAAGGAGATGGTGCCGCACGCCGAATATGTCGATGTGAAAGGCGCCGCGCACATGATCGCTGGGGATAAGAACGACGTGTTCACCGATGCGGTGGTCAGCTTTCTCGATCGCTGACGTTCATGCGATAATGGTGATATGACCACCAGCGCAGACCTGCACGAACGCATCGTCGGACAGAACCTCCCCAAGCGATTCCTTGCCAACGTCGAACGCAACGGCGGCGTCGAAGTACTCAACTGGAAGAATTCGGCGGGCGCCTGGGAATCAAAAACGCTTGCCGAGATGGCAGAAGACACTGCGCGCCTCACTGCGGCACTGAAGGATCTCGGTGTCGGAGCCGGCGACACGGTCGTCATGATGATCCGCAACCGCCAAGAGTTCCACGCCCTCGACATGGCCATCCTGTTCTGCGGTGCCACTCCAGTGTCGATCTACAACTCGTCGGCTCCCGATCAGATTCAGTACCTCATCAACGACTGCGGCGCGAAGGTCGCCATCCTCGAAGATGCAGATTTCCTCGCTCGCTTCGATGCCGTTCGCGAGAAGATTCCCACCATCAAGCACACGGTGCTGATCGAGGCTGACGGCGCCGCCGACGACATCATTCGTTACAGCGACATGCTCGCCTTCGAGCCGGCCGACCTTGCAGCCGAGGCCGAAACGGCCACGCTCTCCGACACCGCCACCGTCATTTACACCTCCGGTACAACCGGCCCGCCCAAGGGCGTCATGCTGAGCCACAGCAACGTGGCCTGGACCCTCGAGTCCGTCGGCCAGTCAATGCGCGATCAGACCGACATTGCCGACTTTGCCGGCAAGCGCCACGTGTCGTACCTGCCGATGGCCCACGTCATGGAACGCCTCCTCGGTCACTACTACATGATCGATTTCGCCACGAAGGTGTACTGCTGCCCCGAGACCTCGCAGATGCCCGCAACTGTCCGCGAGACCAAGCCGAACGTGTTCATTGGCGTCCCGCGGGTGTGGGAGAAGATGTACGCCGGAGTCAACGCTGCCATGGCCGCCGATCCCGAAAAGGAGCAGCAGTTCAACGCCGGAGTCGCAGCAGCCCTGCCGATCATGGAGAAGATGACCGCAGGCACCGCCACCGACGAAGAGATCGCCACCTGGAACTTCCTCGACGAAGTCGGCTTCAAGGCCATCCGCGGATTGATCGGCCTCGACGAAGTCGAGATTGGCATCTCCGGCGCCGCACCGATCCCCGCCGAGATCCTCGGCTGGTTCCGTGCGATCGGCGTACCGCTGAGCGAGGGATACGGCATGTCCGAGACCACCGCTGTGCTGTCCTGGTCGGCGGCTGCCAAGCCGGGTTACGTGGGCCGGCCTGCAACCGGTGTCGAGATGAAGATCGCCGAAGACGGCGAAGTTCTCGCGCGTGGCGGCAACATGTTCGAGGGCTACCTCGGGCTACCCGAAAAGACCGCCGAGTCCATCGACGACGAGGGCTGGGTCCACACCGGCGACATCGGCGTCATCGATGACGAGGGCTACCTCAAGATCGTCGACCGTAAGAAGGAATTGATCATCACTGCGGGCGGCAAGAACATCAGCCCGGCCAACCTCGAAGCCGCACTTAAAATGATTCCGCTTGTCGGCCAAGCGTGCGCCGTCGGCGAGCAGCGGCCGTTCGTGACGGCGCTCGTGGTCCTTGACCCCGATGCCGCTGCGGCCTGGGCAACCGAGCATGGCCTCGAGGGTGACGCCGCCACGATGGCCGCAATGGCTCAGAACACTGAGGTGATCGCCGAGGTCGAGGCCGGCCTCATCGAGGCCATGGCCGACTTCAACAACGCCGAAGCCGTCAAGAAGGTCAAGGTGCTCGGCGCTGAATGGCTCCCCGACACCGATCTACTGACGCCGACCTCGAAGCTCAAACGTCGCGGCATCCTCAGCACCTTCGCCGACGAGATCGAAGCCCTCTACCAGAAGTGATCAATTAATCAGGCGGTAACCGACGCCCCGAGCTGTGACAATCAGCTTGGGGTCGTCGGGGTGCTCTTCGACCTTCACCCGGAGGCGTCGAACATGCGCGTCGACGAGCCGAGAGTCACCGAGGTACTCGTACCCCCACACGCGTTCGAGGAGTTGATCGCGTGACAGCACGGCACCGGCATGGTCGGCGAACTCGACGAGTAGGCGGAACTCGGTCTTCGTCAGACTGAGTTCTGTGCCACCGCGCAGCACGATTCCCTGCTCGCGGCGCAATTCGATGTCGCCGAACACGCTGGAAGCCGGAGTGGCAGTGGCGTCCTGGAGGTGAACACGGCGAAGCAAGGCCCGGATGCGTGCCGCAAGCTCTTTCGGAACGACCGGCTTCGTAACGTAGTCGTCAGCACCTGCTTCGAGCCCGGCGACCATGTCAACCGTGTCGGTCTGTGCGGTGATGATGATGATCGGGACGATGCTCTTGACGCGCAAGGCACGGCAGACCTCGAACCCCGACATATCGGGAAGCCGAAGGTCGAGCAGGATCAGATCGGCAGAGTGCGCCTCGAATGCAACAAGACCTTCGTTGCCATTTGCGGCTTGGCGCACCGAGTAGCCCTCGTCTTCGAGAGCGAGCGACAGCGCAAGCCGAATCGCATCGTCGTCTTCGATGAACAGCAGTGACTCCATCGCGTCGGAGGGTACAACACCGGAGGTAGACATCGCTTTTCCGCACTTTTTTCGCTACCGATTGTTTTGTTACAGAAATCGCACAGGTCGCGAATTGGTCTGTCACACAGAAGGACCAGATTACTAGGTGTTCACGCTGCCCCGGTGAGACACCTTCCTCCCCCTGGTGTCTCACCGGCAGCGCGAGAACCTTTCGCCGATTGGTACGACGAGAACCTTTCGCTGACGTGTCTCTCCCGCTTGGCTGACCTGCAACACTCTCACCTGTGGCCCGGCAACGCTCTCTCCGCCTTCGCACTCGCGTCACACTCTTCTTCGCGTTCATCGCCCTGTTCGCTGGGTCGGTCTTGATCGGTGTCACGTACGGGTTCGCACGAAGCACGCTGCTCGCCCGCGAGAACACTTCAGCACGCGATCAGACCATCATTCATGCCGACCTGATCCGGCAACAGCTCGAAGAGAATCCTCAGACAATCAACGTGTTCGTCGACAAGGAGCTTCGATTCAGGATCGACGACAATGGCTTTGCAAACCTCGGTTCGCTCAACCCGGCACGTCCTCGAGCCGGCACCGACACCCAACGGAAGATCGACGACTACCCCGAAGTCATCGTCAACGCAGTCGAACAGCGCGGGAACGGTACTGCTTACGTTGGGATTGATGGTCAGAACTATGTGGTTGTCGGCGTCTACATCGGTGCATTCGACGTCGGCTACTACGAGGCATTTCCGCTCGGCGACACCGAACGCACGCTGCGTGCGATCTTTACCGCCCTCGCCCTCGGCGGCATCGGCACGCTCGTGCTGGCGACATTGTTCGGCTTTTCAACCAGCCGTCGCCTACTCCGTCCGCTGAGCCGCGTTGCCGACGCTGCCGAAGAAATTGCGTCGGGAGGGCTCGACACTCGTCTCGACGAGGAATCCGATCCCGACCTCGACCGACTGGCCGGCTCGTTCAACGACATGGCCGACGCCGTTCAGACTCGTATCGAACGCGAAGCTCGCTTCGCATCCGATGTCTCCCACGAGTTGCGCTCCCCCATCACGGCACTTACCGCTGCTGTCGAGGTGCTCGATGCACGCCGGGAAGAGGTCCCTGAACGCACACGTCAGGCGCTCGACGTCGTCGTCGGTCAGGTGCGCCGGTTCGACAGCATGGTGATCGACCTGCTCGAGCTGTCACGCCTCGATGCTGGCGCGACGGACCTCAACGTCGAGCGGCTCGACATCGTCGACCTGACTCGCCGCATCGCGGCCCGCTATGGCGCAGCTGACGTGCCGATCGAGGTCGCCAACCGCACCCGCCGCGAGGTCTCGATCGACAAGGTCCGCTTCGAACGCATTCTCGGCAACTTGGTCGAGAACGCACAAAACCACGGCGGCGGCGCACTCTCCATCAATCTCTCACCAGTGGCCAAACACCGGATGCGAATAACGGTCGAAGACGGCGGGCCAGGCGTTGCTCGCGGCGAACGGGAACGCATCTTCGAGCGGTTCGCCCGCGGCAGTGCCGCACGCCATCGGATCGGTACCGGCCTCGGCCTGGCCTTGGTCGCTGAACACTGTGCCGCAATGGGCGGCGCAGCCTGGGTCGAAGATCGTCAAGGTGGCGGCGCACGCTTCATCGTCGAACTGCCGTCAGAGGTGAACGCATGACGCACTCCTACAAACGACACGTCGTCGCAGCGGCACTGGTTCAGCTACTCGCTGTCATTGCCGTTGCCTGTTCCGTTCCGACTGGCGACTCCACATTCCAGCCGATTGACGGCAACGAGATCCCCGGCGGCCTGAACGATTCGACGACAACCACGTCGACCACGACGACAACCACGACAACCACATCGCTTCCCGACATCCCAGAATCCACTATCGAATCGACAACAACCACGACCCAGCCCCCGGCCGAAATCGTCGACCTGTACTTCATCTCACGAGGGCTGCTTGCCGTGGTCGAGACCGAACTCGTCGCACGTCGCGATCTCAATCAGATCGTGGTGGCGCTGGAACAGGGCCCTCCATTGGGCAGCGGCTTCAGCTCGTTCGTGCGCCGCGGGTTGATCGTCGGCCAGCCGACAGTCGAAGGCGGCGTGATCACAATCGATCTCGATGCCGATGTCTACGACCTCATTCTCGCCCGGAACCAACGGCAGGCCATCGCCCAAATCGTGTGGACGTTCCTCCAGAACAGCACCGCGGTCGGCCAGGTCGCCTTCACCCTCGACGGCGAACCATTCCCTGTGCCGGCTGACGGCGGAGACCGAGAGCTCGCGGCAATCGACGATTTTGCGTCACTCGACCCTGGCACGCCCCGCTCGTCTGTCGAGCCACCCGGTCAGATTCCGATCGAACCAACGACCGGAACAAGCCTGCCCGAATAGCTCAGTAGCCCAGGCGCTGGACGCGTTCGGGTTTGCGTTGCCAGTCTTTGTCGACCTTGACCCGGAGTTCGAGGTAGACGCCTTCGGGAAGCTGCTTGCGAGCGAGCTCGCCGGCACGTTTGAGGATCAGCCCGCCTTTGCCGATCACCATGCCCTTCTGGCTGTCACGCTCGACGATGATGTTGACCCGGATACGAGGCCATTCCCATTCGGCGACTTCGGTCGCGATTGAGTACGGCAACTCGTCACGAGTCACGGCGAGCAACTGCTCGCGAACTAGTTCGGCAACCCACTTCTCTTCAGGAAGGTCAGACACTTCGTCGTTGGGGAAATACTGAGGACCCTCCGGCATTGAAGCAGCGAGATAGTCAACAAGCGGCCCGATCCCCTCGCCGTTCTTGGCCGACATGGGGAAGTACTCCTTGGCACCGAGCGAGCTGGCTGCCTGGAGCATGCCCAGCACCTGTTGCGGCTTGGCCACATCGGTCTTGTTGACGATCACGATTGCCTTGGACACATCGATCCGGTCGGAAACCCAGCGGTCACCCTTACCAAACGGCATCGTCGCGTCGAGCACGAGACAGGTCATGTCGACGTCTTTGGTGCTTTCGATCGCTGTCGCGTTGACCCGCTCGCCGAGTGCGGTGACGGGCTTGTGCAGACCGGGCGTGTCGACAAAGATCAACTGGCTCGTCGGCCGGGTAAGTACACCCATAATGCGATGCCGAGTCGTTTGCGGTTTGTCGGAGACGATGCTGATCTTGCGCCCGCAGATCGCATTCACCAGCGATGACTTCCCGACGTTCGGGCGACCGACGAAGGTCACGAAACCTGACGTGTAACTCTCACTGGCATCAGTCGTTTCTTCGGTCACTTCGTCAGTGTGCCAGGCTCGATTCAATGATGCGCACGATCAACGGCATCGACGAGATGAAGACCCTCGTCGGCGAGCACCTCGGCTGGTCTCCTTACACAGGGATCACCCAGGAACAAGTCCAGCAGTTCGCCAAGACAACGGGCGATTAGCAGTGGATCCACATCGATGTCGAGCGCGCTCAGGCTGGCCCTTCCGGCGGCCCGATCGCTCACGGCTACCTCACCCTGTCGCTCGGCCCGATGCTGTCGCCGCAGGTGTTCGGTGTTTCATGCGCCTCGATGGGCGTCGACTACGTCTCAGTCACCATCGATGACCGAGGTGACGCCCATCGATATACCGCTCGCGGCGGTCCATGAAGCAATCGCCGCGTCGCGTCCCGACGAGTACTGCCTCGTCTTTCGCGACCGGCGATTCACCTGGCAACAAGTCACCGATCGCACGAGGCGGTTCGCCAACGCGCTGCTCGACCGTGGCCTCGGCTGCCACACCGAACGATCCGAACTCGCCAGCCACGTCAGTGGGCAAGACCACCTGGCGATCTACCTCCACAACGGCAACGAATACTTGGAATCGATGCTCGGTGCACTCAAGGCCCGCGTCTGCTCGCTCAACGTCAACTACCGGTACGTCGCTGAAGAACTGCACTACCTCCTCACCGACGCACAGGCCACCGCCATCGTTGTGCACTCACAGTTCGCACCGACGTTGGCCGAAGTGTTGCCGCAGCTGCCCTACCTCCGAGTAATTTTGCAGGTCGACGACGAGTCCGGAAACGATCTCCTCCCGGGCGCTGTCTGGTACGAGGAAGCACTCGCAGCAGCCTCGGCTGAACGGCCAGCCGTCGAATGGAGCGGCGACGATCTCTACATGCTGTACACCGGGGGCACCACCGGGATGCCGAAGGGCGTGATGTGGCGCAATGGTGATGCCATGGTCGAATGCTTCGGCGGTTCCCGTACGGCCCAAACCGTCGACGAGTTCGTCGCCGAAGCCAACACCGGCCTGCAAGCGCTGCTTGCTCCCCCGTTCATGCATGGCGCTGGGCATTGGATGAGTTTTCGTACGTGGCTCGGCGGCGGCACCGTCTTCGTTCAGTCGGTTCCGGAACGACTCGACCCGGTCGACGTGTGGTCACTGATCGAGCACGAGCGCCTCAATTTCCTGTTGATCGTCGGAGATGCCTTTGCTCGCCCGCTGCTCGACGAATTGGAATCTCCGAGTCGCCCCGAGGCGTACGACCTTTCGTCGCTGACGGTGATCCTCTCCGGCGGGGCTGCACTCTCGGCTCCACTCAAGACCGAATTTCTTCGGCACCTGCCGACGGTGATGATCGTCGACGGTCTCGGCTCGTCCGAAGCCGGCGGCCAGGTCTCGCACGTGTCTGCCGGCGGCACTGCCTCGACGGGCACCTTCGAACTGACGCCCGGCAATGTGCTGCTGTCCGCTGACCTTGATCGGGTGCTCGACCCGACCGACAACGAGACGGGGTGGCTTGCCAAGACCGGCCGGTTGGCGCTCGGCTACCTCGGCGACGAAGCCAAGACGCAGCGCACCTACCCGACGGTTGCTGGCCGGCGTTACGCGGTCCCGGGCGACCGGGCGCGCTTCCAAGACGATGACCCGAACAATCTTGTCGTCGAACTCCACGGGCGCGACGCAGTCACGATCAACTCGGGCGGCGAGAAGATCTTCGCCGAAGAGGTTGAAGCCGCGATCAAAGCCCACCCGGCAATCTACGACTGCGTGGTTGCGGGGCGCCCGAGCGAACGATGGGGCAGCGAAGTGGTGGCCGTCGTCAGAATTCGCGAAGGCCACGCGGCCGACGACGCAGCGCTGCTGAGAGAAGCCGAGCGCCACATCGCTCGGTACAAACTGCCCAAGGCGATCGTCCGCGTCGACCACGTTGTGCGTTCGCCGAGTGGCAAAGCTGATTATCGCTGGGCAAAGACCATCGTGAGTACCTGATCTGACCGAATTCGCCACACACGAACACGGCTGGCCTCTATGGTGACAACCGAACTGTTACTGAACCTCCACCGGACATCACGAACACGCGAAAGGGCGGCCTGACATGGGTCTTCTCGACAAACTCAAGGGCGAACTCGTCGACATCATCGAGTGGATGGACGACTCACGATCCACGCTCGCGTGGCGTTTCCCGCGCTATCAAAACGAGATCAAGAACGGCGCGCAGCTCATTGTTCGCGAAGGCCAGAAGGCCGTCTTCGTGTACCGAGGAGCGCTGGCCGACCAATTCGAGCCCGGCCACTACGAACTCACGAGCGAAAACCTCCCGATCATGTCCACCCTGCAGGGCTGGAAGCACGGCTTCGATAGCCCATTCCGCAGCGAGGTGTACTTCATCAATACGCGGCCGGTCACCGATCTGCGCTGGGGCACCCCGCAGCCTGTCACGGTACGCGACCCCGACTTCAAGATGGTGCAGATCCGGGCCAACGGACTGTGCGTCGTCAAGATCGCCGACGTCGAAATTTTCCTGAAGGAAGTCATCGGCACCGACTCCGCCGTCGAAGCCGACGAAATTGCCGAACTGCTGCGTCGCGTTATTTCCATGGCATTTTCCGACATGGTCCTCGCGACCGGCCTCGGCGCCATCGACCTCCAGGGCCAGCAAGTCGCCCTGTCTGGCAAGCTCGCTGAGTTCGTGCAAGAACGCGTCGACGACGAGTTCGGTCTCTCTATCCCCGAGATGACGATGAACATCTCGCTGCCCGACGAGATCACGCAGGCAATGACCCGCGGTGTGGCAAAGGGCGTCGAAGCGTCCGGTTTCGTCGAGAACGTCGACCTCAACAAGTACCAGCAGGCACAAGTTGCCGATTCCATGCTCGCTGCTGCCCAAAACGAGGGCGGCTCGGTGATGGGCGACATGATGCAGATGGGGATGGGCGCCATGATGGCTGGCCAGATGGCCCAGAGCATGCCCGGTATGGCCGGCCAGCAACAGCCGGCCGCAGCTGCACCTGCGCCAGCAGCAGCGCCCGCTCCCCCACCGCTGCCCGGTCAGACGATGTACCACGTCGATCACGGTGGCCAGTCCGGTGGCCCGTACAACATGGCCCAGATGCAAGCCGGTATCCAGAACGGACAGGTCACCGGCCCCACACTCGTGTGGGCGCAGGGAATGGCGGCATGGGCTCCGGCTCAGTCGGTTCCCGATCTGCAGGCACTGTTCTCCGCACCGCCGCCGATGCCGCCGACAAGCGCCACGCCGCCACCGGTGCCGCCAACACCACCTGCACCTGCAGCCGAGTGAGCAGCCGCCAATGAGCGACCAGTCGCTTCCACCACCTCCGTTGCCCGATCCCGGCAACTCAGGGCCACCCCCGCCACCACTGACCGGCAACGAAGCGGCCCCCGTCGAAGACGCACCATCACTCGACTCGATGGCGATGAAGCACAGCACCGAAGCCAGCCGTACCTACCCATGCGGTGCGTGCGGTGGCGAGTTGCATTTCGACATCGAGTCCCAAATGCTGAAGTGCCCGCACTGCGGGAATATGCACGACCTTGTTGAAGGCAAAGACGGCATGGTCAGCGAGAACGACCTCCGTGCGGCGCTCGAGCTTGTCAAGTCCGGCAGGCAGGCCCACCAGGCCAACTTCGTCGGGGTCGATAAGGAGATCGTCTGCCAGAACTGCGGCGGACACACCACCTTTTCCGGCACGCTCACGGCCGAGAAGTGCCCGTACTGCGCCACGCCGATTCAGCGTGACGACGTACACGACGCCCCCGACCGCCTCCCGGTCGACGGCGTGCTGCCTTTCTCAATCGACGACAAGCAGGCCAAGGAGCTCATCGAGAAGTGGATCAGCAAGCGCTGGTTCGCTCCGTCCGAATTCAAGACCTACGGCCGCACCGGCGCATTCTCCAGCGTGTACACGGCGTACTTCACGTACGACGCCGACACGCTCACGAACTACACCGGTCGGCGCGGCGACAACTACACCGTCACCGTCGGCAGCGGCGAAAACCGTCGCACCGAAACCCGTACACGGTGGACGTACGCTCGGGGCCAGGTGAACAACAGCTTCGACGACATCGCGGTGTTCGCGAACGAAGGTTTCGAACGCAAACGGATTGAAAAACTCGAGCCGTGGCCGACCGAAGAAGCAAAGCCATACTCGGCCGAGTATGCCGCGGGCCACCTCGCTCGCACCTACGATCACGACGTCGAAGAATGCCTTCCGGAGGCGACGACGCAGATGGAGACCGAGATCCGTCAAACCGTCCGGCGCAACATCGGTGGCGACCAGCAAGACATCCGCTCGATGGATATCAACTGGCTGAAAATGACCTATAAGCACCTGCTGCTGCCGATCTGGCTCCTCACGGTGATCTACGAGAACAAGCCGTTCCAGGTGTACATCAACGGTGTCACCGGCGAAGTCCACGGCGCCCGCCCGTTCAGCAAGGTCAAGATCATCACGGCCATCGTTGTTGCCGTCCTGGTAATTGCTCTGATTGCCGTTGCCATCTCAGCCGGAGGTGGTGGCTAAATGATCATCTCGTTGATCCTGCTCGCTGCCGTTGCCTGCATCGTCGGCTTCGGCGTGGCGCTTTCGGTACGCGGTAAACGCGACTTCGCCAAGCAGAACGAAGTGGTCCCCGGCAGGAAATCGCCGGCTCCTGCATCCTGGGCCGGCGCCCATTCGCCAGAAGCCAAGCTGCACCGTCGACTCGGCGATGCCGTACGGGCAGCAAACGGCAATCCCCGACTCGTCGAACTCGGCCTCGCCGCGCAGACCAAGCAGATCGAAGCCGAAGCCATGGCGATCGACGAACGACTCGTCGCGGCTGCCGGCCTACCCGCCCGCCATCGCGCTGACGCCGTTGCCGAGTTCGAACCGCAGGTCGAGGCATTGGAAGACGCCGTTGCGGCGCTCCTTACCAGCACCACGGTCAACGACTCGAAGCAACTGCTCGAACAAGCGGTCTCCGAGGCTGACGTCAAGCTCCAAGCCCTCGCTCAGGCACGGGCCGAGGTCGAGGCTCTCGACCGTTCTGCCAGCGGCACGCTGCCGCCACCAATGCCAGACGTCGAACAGGGCGGGGCAACAGGCTCAGCCCTGCCCTAGCCTGAGCGTGTGAGCAACACACGTTCGTGGGATACCGAAAAGCTTCCGGAGGGCGAAGCGAAGGTCGCCGCCGTTCGTGACATGTTCGATGCAATCGCACCGAAATACGACCGGCTCAATCGCATCATCTCGTTCCGCCTCGACGTCCGTTGGCGCAAGCGTGCCGTGCGCGATCTCGCTCTGCCCGCCGGGAGTACCGTGCTCGACCTCGCAAGCGGCACCGGCGATCTGTGTATCGACCTCCGTAAGGCTGGCATGTCGCCGGTTTCGATGGATTTGAGCTTCGGGATGCTCTCGGCCGATCGGTCAGGCAGCCCGCGAGTCCAAACCGACATCCTGCGCCTCCCTGTCCCTGACGCCTCGGTCGACGGTGTGATGTGCGGCTTCGCACTGCGCAACCTGGTCGACCTGCCGACGTTCTTCAACGAACTGGGCCGGGTCGTGAAGCCCGGCGGCCGTATCGCCTTGCTCGACGTGAGCGTTCCAAAGAACCGCGTGGTCCGCTGGGGCAACGGCATCTACTTCGGCAAGATCGTGCCCAAGATCGGCGCTCTGCTGTCCGACGGCCCGGCATACGCCTACCTCCCGAAGAGCGTTGCCTATCTTCCCGAACCCGCCACGATGATTAGCGCGCTCCATGACGCCGGGTTCGCCGATGCCGAACACGCCCAACTGTCGGGCGGGCTGACCCAGTTGATGGTCGGCACCCGGGCCTGACCGCTGCTGTGATGCACGCCGTCACCCGACCGCTCGCCGAACTGATCAGCGCCGACGAGCCAACCCCGGACCTCAACGACATCGCAGGGAGCGACGGGTTCCTGTTCGTCCGCGACGGCGTTGGCATCGCTGGACGAGGAATCGCTGCACGAGTTCCCATCGATGAAGCAGTCGGATGGCTCGCAGCGGTCAATCACCGGTCGACCGTCGATGGTATTGATCCGATCGCGATGGGTTCGGTTCCCTTCCGACCCGGCGCCGATGGTGATCTCGTCGTCCCGGCCGTGCTCGTCGGCAAGCGAGCCGACGGCACCCAGTGGGTCACCACGTTCGACGATGCCGACCCAGCAAACGCACTCTCGGCACCGGTCAAACCGACCCCAACTGCGACGAACTACTCGATTGGCCATAGTGCGCCGATCGACACGTACCTGGCAGCAGTCGCAGCAGCACGTGATGCGGTTCGGGCCGGCCAGCTCACCAAGGCAGTGATTGCGCGCCCGATCACCGTGACCGCCGACCAACCGATCGATATCGGTTCGGTTCTCCGTCGGCTCAAAGCATCGTTCGGATCGAGCTACCGGTATTCGATCGACGGCTTAGTCGGCGCCTCACCCGAACTCCTCGTCGAAATCGATGGCGCAGTCGTCCGTTCGCATCCGCTCGCCGGCACCACACCGCGGACCGGCGACGCCGCCAACGATGCAGCACTTGCAACCGAGCTGCAGGCCAGCAAAAAGAACCAGATCGAACACCGCATCGTGATTGACGAGGTACACGACACACTGCTGCCCTGGGCGAGCTACCTCGACTGGGAACCGGAGCCGTCCATCGTCTCGGTGGCCAACGTGCAGCATCTCGGGACCCGAATGGAAGGCATGCTGAGTCAGCCCGGGCCGAGTGTGATCGAGCTTGTTCGGGCGTTGTCTCCGACTCCGGCACTCGGGGGGCACCCCCGGTCGGAGGCCATCGAGCTGATCGAGCGCGTCGAAGGCTTCGAACGAGGCCGGTACGGCGGCGCAGTCGGCTGGGTCGACGCGGCCGGCAACGGCACGTGGGCGGTGACCATTCGCTGCGCCGAACTGTCTGACGACCGGCTCGTCGCCAGGCTCGTTGCCGGCGGTGGCATCGTTGCTGAGTCGGAACCGTTGTCCGAACTCGCCGAGACGCAGGCCAAGTTCCAGGCCATGCTCAGCGCCCTCGTGCGGCCGTAGCCCCTCGCCAGCAGCGCTGCGTTCAACCGATCGATGGGACCTCGGTTCGACCGCAATGCATCTGACGACTCAAGTCGCTGACAAACGACTGTCGACAACGCGGTCAGGGCGCCAGCGTCACTCGCCGCGGGAGTCTGGATCGACACCCGCGATCGTGAGCATGTCAGCCATCGTGAAGTCGGTCCCAACCGAACCGTTGCGCTGCGGAAGCGTCGGCTGCCAGGCGCTGCCGCCCGTGCCCGGCGAGTTCATGTAGCTCGTCGGGTCCTCTTCAAGAATCCCGACGAAGACCTCGCCGACAATGCGCCCGCCGACCGGGCCGAGGTGCAATCCGTCTGCCACGACATCGGCCTCACGTAGCAGGTAGAAGAACAGCGGCGTCGACCGATCGAGGTTGGCACCCAATTGACCGACATCGCTGAGGTCTGCTGCACTTAGCCGGTCGACGCCCATCTCGTCGGCCACTCGCTGCCCCGATGGGATTTCCCACGTGATATGGCGCAGCAGGTTGCGCGTGGCCAACGACGTCGGGCCGACATCTTCGCCTCGAGCGGTTGGAATGGTGAACATCGGCAATTGGAACAACGGAGTTGACATCGTCGTATCGATCACCTTGTTCGGCTTGACCTCACCGTCGCCGAAGTCGAAGAACGTCTGCCAACCAATGAAGCGGCGCGCCGCACGATGACGGCCGGTGAGATCCTCCGGATCATCACCAGACGCATCAGGGTTGAACACCATGGCAAAAAACGGTGCTCCACTATCGCCAGCCAAGTTCGCTCGGTACGACGGGCGGATCATTGAGTGACCGAAGCGGTACGCCGCCGTTTGGAACTCGAGCGGGATCCGAGCGACCATGGGCCTGTAGACCTGGCGACCGTTGCCGACGATGTCGTCGACCATCGTCTGGCCGACGAATTGCGGCAGGATCTCGTGCACGATGATCCACTGATAGTGATGCCGGACAATCTGTTGCGTCATAGCGAAGTTCGCCGCCGTCGGGGCCCGGCCGGACACATCGGCGAGCACGGCGTTGTGAAACATGATGAAGGCGCAGTGGAGCCCGGAGAGCATCAGATTCTCGTCATTCCGGTCGTCACCGAGGATCGCGTTGCCATCGTCGTCTCTGAGTAGGTCCTCGAACTGGCCGCCTGATTCGATACGGAGCCTGAATCCGTCGTACAGCTCGGGTGATTCGTCAGGTCCACCGCCGTACACGCTGTCGAGATCGAACGTTGCGCTCCGCAGGTTGGTACTTCGACGTACCGGCGTCGCTCGGCCGAGGAGCGAGCCGGCGTCCCGGGTGATGTCGTGATCAAGGAACTGGCCCATGAACGTGACGCCAGCCGTGTGCGTTGGATTATCTCGATTGTTGGGGCTGAGTTCGGGCTCGGTGATCAGCCGAATCGGGCCGACTTCGAGCGGATCGTTCGCGTCCATCATTCCGCCTGGCCGACCCATCTCGGTTATTGCCTCGCGGAGTTCGCGGCTTGGCTCTGCGAACGATGGTAAGTCGAAGAGGCGTGAGAACCGGTCGGGCGTCGCGGCGCTGTTACCCAAGTTCAGGCTCGCCTCGTCAGCGTTGCCGTTGCGATCATCATTGTTGTCAATGTCTCGGCGACGGCGACCAGGGCCGCGGCCGCCTCCGTCGCGTCGGTTGCCGCGTCGATTCTCGCGTCCGTCAGCGCTTGGCTCTGGCGCTGTCTGTGCACTGGCGAGCGACGGGGCCGCAACCGCCGCGCCGACGCTCGCTCCAATGAGTCCAAGAAACGCTCGACGCGACGGCGAACCTGTCGGTTGTGCTTCGGCGCTGCTGCTGTCGTTGGTGATTGATGCCTGGGGGGTGGTGTTTTCTGACATGACCCCACCATGAACAAACCCCGCAAAGGCCGTCACCGGAACAATGAAGGATTCTCGAAAGATAGAAGTCACCGGCCGCGAACCCCGGGATGCGGCCGTTCAGCTGATGGCAGCTGCGACGGCGGCGTGGAGGTCGACATGCACCTCGACGTTGCGGTCACGCGTTGACTCGACTCGGACGACCCACGGACCCGGTGTGGCGAGCTGGTCAATCAGTTCGTCGGCCGTCGCAACGGTGCAGACGTCGACGCCATGGGCTGCAGCGAGCGCTGCGACGTCTGTCCCCAACGGAGTACCGAAGAGCTGTTCGAAACGATCGTGCTCGAGGGTCGACGCCTGCGGGAGAAACGAGAAGATCCCTCCCCCGTCGTTGTCGACAACGACGACTCGAAGGTCGATGCTGTTCGCGACGAGCCCGACGAGCGCGTTGCTGTCGTGCACGAAGGCGAGGTCGCCAATGAGTACTGCTGCCGACTTACCCATCGCTGCGATGCCGCGCGCTGTAGACATCACCCCGTCGATGCCGTTGGCTCCTCGGTTGGAATGGGCTGCTGCACGCCGCCCGCCGAACCACTCGTGATCACGGATCGGCATCGACGACGATACGACGAGGTCGACGCCAGCCGGGAGATTATCCGCGACGGTTCGAGCGACGAGCGGCTCCGACAGTTCGCCAGTCTCAGACAGGGCTGCCAGTACCGCCGCGTCGGCAGCACGGTCAGCTGTGATCCAACCGTCGAGCCACCCCGATTCTGGGGTGCTGGCCTCGACGGCTGCGATGACTGCGTCGATCGTTGCGACAGCGTCGACGTTGCGCCCGGGATCGATGAGGCCCGGTCCACCGACCTGCACCAACTGAGCCCCGCCAGCGACGGCACGGTCGATCCACTGGCCCAGCGTCTTGGAGGTCGACGGCCGCCCAATTCGAATAATGACATTGGGAAGATGGCTGTCGGCGAATGACGCCGAACGCAGCATCGACTCAGACGTCGTGACCACTCCGTCGAGATGCCGCATCCCAGAGATCGGGTCAGCGAGGATCGGCCAACCAGTCAGCGCATGTAGCGCTGCCACGCTGGCCGCATCGACGCCGCTGCGGCCGCCGGCAAGGATCAACCCGTGCGGCACGGTGATCGGTGCGAGCGGTTCATCGGCCGACACGGAGACCTCGACACTTCCGTCGCTTGCGAACGCCCCCGGGAGTTCCCCGGCAACTCCCAACAGCGGTTCGCGGAACGGCAGGTTCAACTGAATCGGACCCGTCCGAGCTCGCAAAATGGTGGCCGCAGCCAGGGGGCGCCACTGGCCTCGCTCTGCGACGTCGGCCACGCCGGGATCGTGGTACCAGCGGACATGGCCGCCGTAGAGCTCGACCTGATCAATGGTCTGCGGAGCGCCGACCCCGCGCAGTTCCTCCGGCCGATCAGCAGTAACCACGATCATCGGAACGTCTGACAACCCTGCTTCAACGACAGCCGGAAAGAAGTTCGCCGCTGCGGTACCACTCGTGCACAACAGAATCGCGGGGACACCGCTGAGACCGGATCCAAGCGCAACAAAGCCAGCAACGCGTTCGTCATGAACGACTTGGACGCTCAGCTCGGAGCGGGCGGCGAGAGCAACAGCCAAAGGTGTCGACCGCGACCCAGGAGCAATCACGACGCTACGCACGCCCAGATTGATCCACTCGTCGACAAGGGTGGCGCAGAACGTCGCCTGAACATCCTGGGCTCGAATCGATTCGACCATTGCTTCGAGACGATAGGGCTCTACCGTAGAGATCGTGGACACCAGCGCGAATCCCACTCGGCCCACTGTTGACATCGACATCTTCTCCGATGTCGTCTGTCCGTGGTGCTACATCGGCAAACGCCGGTTCGAGAACGGCCTTGGCCAGATCGACGAAGACCTCGGCGTTGACTTCAACGTCCGGTACCACGCATACCAACTCGACCCAGATGCCGCACCCGGCGTCGCAACCCCTGTCGCCGAGGGATACGCCAAGAAGTTCGGCGGCCCCGAGAAGGCCGCAGAGATTCTGGCGCACGTCACGACCACTGCTGCCGATGACGGCATCGAGTTCAACATGGACAAGGCGCTCCGGGCGAACACCCTGCTTGCTCACCGACTCATCTGGCTGGCCGGCCTTCCCGGCTCGCCTGTGGCCCAAGCCGTGATGAAGGAACGTCTCATGCAGGCGTACTTCACCGATGGCCAGCACATCGGCAACCCGGATGTTCTCGCCGAATGCGCAATCGATCTGGGCTTCGCCCGCGACGAGGTCGAGTCATTTCTCGACTCCGATCAAGGAGTCGCCGAAGTCCGGGCCGAACTCGAAGACGCACGAACCAACGGCATCACCGCTGTGCCGACCTACGTCTTCAACCGTGAATGGGCAGTGCCCGGCGCTCAAGACGCAAACACCTTCGAAAAGGTGTTGCGCAATATCGCCGCCAGCATGCTGAAGCCCGCCGACGACTGACCGTGCTGCTTGCGCACGGGTTCACGCAGACCGCCCAGAGTTGGTCGGCCGTCCAACATCTGCTCAGCGCACGCGGTCTCCACGAGAGCAAAGCAATCGATCTCCCGGGCCACGGTTCGGCCAGCGACGTTCGCTCAGACCTGTGGGGCTCTGCTGATCACCTGGTGGCGGCAGGCGGCCACACCACCTACATCGGTTACTCGATGGGTGGACGCGTCAGCCTGCACGCTGCCCTCGCTCACCCGCAGGCGGTGGAGCGGCTGGTGTTGATCGGAGCGACCGCCGGCATTGACAACGCCGACGCCCGCGCACAGCGTCGGACCGCCGACGAACTCCTCGCCGAGCGAATCGAGACAATCGGCGTCGAAGCGTTCATCGACGAATGGCTCCAGAACCCTCTGTTCGCTGGCCTGACTCCCAACCAGGCAATGCGGCAGGATCGGTTACGCAACACCGCCGACGGCCTGGCTTCAAGCCTGCGCCTTGTTGGCACCGGAACGCAGGCGCCCCTCTGGGATCGCCTCAGTGAGATCAGCTGCCCGGTCCTGCTGCTGGTCGGTCAACACGACCAGAAGTTCAGTGCAATCGCCGAACGAATGGCAACGGCGCTGCCGAACGCCGAACTTCGAGCAATCGCCAAGGCTGGCCACAGCGTCCATCTCGAGCAGCCAGAGCGCACTGTCGACGCGCTCATCGACTGGTTGGCAGCACAGTGATCCCCCTGGTCTCCATCATCGGCGAGCACTCCCACACCGAGGCCGCACTGTCACACTTTGGTCTGACCTGAGTGTGACAGTTCGGGGCTGAGATCTGGGCTGTCAGCCACCGAGTGCAAGGCCAAGGGTCAGGGCGACACCGAACCCGAGTTGCAGCTTTCCGGTTGCCCCGAGGACGCCGATCAGCGCCTTGCCGGTCGCTCCGCCGAGCACGGCACGCGTCGGTGCTATTGCCAGCGGCGCAGCGGCGAGCCCGATCAGCGCCAACGGCCGATCCGTGGCTGCGGCAACCGCCACAAGTACGAACGCTGCTGCGATCAACACGACGTAGAACCATCGAGTGCGCTGGTCGCCGAGTCGAACGGCCAGCGTCTTCTTGCCGACCTCACGGTCGGTCGGGATGTCGCGCAGGTTGTTGATGACCAGCAGTGCACAGGCCAGCGATCCAGCAGCGCACCCCAAGATGACGGAGAGCCCAGTGACCTCGCCGACGGCCGCGTAGGTGGACCCTGCAGTCGCGACGAGACCGAAGAACACGAACACGAACACTTCACCCAAACCGAGGTAGCCGTACGGCTTTGGGCCGCCGGTATAAAACCAGCCAGCAGCGATAGCGGCGGCACCAACGGCGATCAGCCACAGCGACGTGTCGAGCGCGATTGCGGCGCCTGCGACAGCGGCCACGCCGAACGATCCGAAGGCAGCGAGCTTGACTGACTTCGCTGGAGCGAGGCCGCTGGCAACGAGCCTGACCGGACCGACACGAACGTCATCGGTGCCACGGACACCATCGCTGTAGTCGTTGGCGTAGTTGACCCCGACTTGCAGCATCAAGCTGACGACGAGGCAGGCCGCGACACGCCACCAGACGATTGACCCGACACCCACGGCAGCGGCAGCGCCGATTGCCACGGGGACGACAGCAGCGGGCAAGGTGCGCGGGCGTGACCCGACGATCCAGCGATTCATGTGGTCCCCATCATGCCAGGTGACATGATGTGTGCATGAGTGAACTGTGGCAACTGTCGGCACTCGAACTCGCCGAGCACATCCGTACGAAGCAGGCGTCGAGTCGTGAAGTGCTCGAGGCCCACCTCGCCAGGGTGGACGCGGTCAACCCGCAGTTGAACGCAGTGGTGCGGCGGCTCGACGACGAAGCGCGCGCCGCAGCCGACGCAGCCGACGCTGCAGTGGCCGCAGGTGCCGTCTTGGGCCGACTGCACGGAGTCCCCTGCACAATCAAGGAAAATATCGACGTGGCCGGCACCCCGACGACGCAGGGCGTCGTCGCGTTGGCCGAGGCGATTGCTTCGATCGATGCGCCGACAACCGCCCGGATGCGCGCCGCTGGCGCCATCCCATTTGCCAGGACCAACCTCCCCGACTTCGGGCTCCGCGTCCACACCGACTCTCAACTCCACGGGTTAACTCGTAATCCCTGGAATCCAAACGTCACGGCTGGCGGATCTAGCGGTGGCGAAGGCTCCGCCATCGCCTCTGGCATGAGCCCCATTGGACTGGGTAACGACATCGGCGGATCACTCCGTAACCCGGCGCACTGCTGCGGAATTGCTTCCTTGAAGCCGACCGTCGGTGTCATCCCGATGGCCACGGTCGTTCCTCCGGAAGAAATGGGTATCTCTGCGCAGTTGATGGTCGTGGAAGGACCGATGGCGCGCACCATTGCTGACGTCCGGGCCGGCCTCGAAATTCTCGCTGGCCAGCACCCGCGAGACCCGCGCAGCGTCACCGCTGTCCTCGATGACGCTGCACCTAGCGAGCGGATGAAAATCGCCGTGCTCCCTGAGCCGCCAGGTGGCCGTACCGACCCCGGCATCGCCGCTGCCATTCGATCGGTCGGTGACCTGCTGAGTAACGCCGGGCACGACGTCGTCGAGGCCGTGCCGCCCGACTACGAGACCGTGATCGATCTGTGGGGCCAGATGCTGATCGCTGATATCCGCCAACAGCAAGAACTTCTTGCTTTGGTCATGGGCGAAGGTGGCCAAAGGGTGCTCGCCAACCTCGAACGCGGCCTCGCGCCCACCGACTTGGCCGGTGTTCTTGCGAGCCACGTCGAGCGATACCGCGTGATGCAGACCTGGTCGGCGTTCTTTAGCGAGTACCCAATACTCATCGGCCCAACCTGGGCCTTGCCGGCATTCGCACACGACGCCGACCTCGATCCGGCTCAGACCGAACTGATGACCGACACGATCCGCCCTGTGGTCATTGCCAACCTGCTTGGTACACCAGCGGCGATCACCCCCGCTGGCATCGTCGACGGCCTCCCGGTGGGCGTCCAGGTGATGGGCGACCGCTTCAGCGATCTGCGTTGCCTCACGGTGGCCGGCGAGATCGAGTCGCTCGTCGGCACTTTCACGCCGATCGATCCGATCACCAGCTGACGTGGCTGGCCGTCTCGTTGCCCTCGACCTTCCTGGTGGGCCTGATTTCATCGAACAGCTGCAACGCATCTGGGCGAACGGTGATGCCGCGTTCCCGGTCGACCAACGGTTCCCCGAGCCTGCAAAGCGGCAGGTCTGTGCAGCGATGCGCGTCGGCGACGATGTCGAACCTGGCGATGCACTCGTCGTTGCCACCAGCGGATCGACCGGTGCAGCCAAGGGCGTGGTCCTCACCCATGACGCTGTCGCTGCATCGGCCGAAGCAACGAGTACCCGGCTCGGGGTTGGCCCCGGCGATCACTGGCTGGCCTGTCTGCCGCTCTCGCACGTCGGCGGCCTGTCGGTGGTCACTCGCGCCCTGCATGCCGGCACGGCCCTCACTGTGCTCCCAGCATTCGACGCAGCTGCCGTCGATTCCTCGGACGCCAATCTGGTCTCGCTCGTCGCCACGGCGCTGACGCGCATCGACTCCACGAAGTTCCGGACCATCGTCCTCGGCGGGGCCCGGCCACCGGCCGATCGCCCTGCCAACACGGTTGCTACCTACGGCCTGACCGAAACTGGGTCGGGAGTCGTCTACGACGGCATTCCACTCGATGGCGTCGAGGTCGACATCGGCGACGATCATGAGATCCGATTGCGCGGCCCGATGCTCACACGCGGCTACCGCACTGGCGATTCACCACTCACCGACGATGGATGGCTACCGACCGGCGATCTCGGTGGTTGGACCACCGACGGCCAACTGCACGTGGACGGCCGCAAGGGCGACCTGATCATCAGCGGCGGCGAGAACATCTGGCCCGAAGCCGTTGAGTTGCTCGTCGCCGCGCACTCCGACGTTGCCGATGTAATGGCGCGCGGTGTCGAGGACGCAGAATGGGGCCAGATCGTCGAAGTTCTCGTCGTTCCCGTCGCCGGGCGAACACCTGACCTGAAATCGATCCGGTCGCACGTGAAGCAAACTGCGCCGAGTTACCTGGCTCCGAAACGCCTCACGTTGGTCGAATCACTGCCGCGCACCGCCCTTGGCAAGTTACGCCGAATCGGCTGAGTATCAGACTCCGGAGCTAGCGACGCCCGCACCACCGTCGATGACATAGGTCTCGCCGGTGATCCAGCTGGCCATGTCGCTCGCCAGGAAAACAGCGAGGTTCGCGATGTCTTGCGGGTCACCGAGCCGTTCGAGCGGCAGCCGAGCAGCCAGGCTGTCACCGAAATTATCCACGAGGTAGGCAGCGAAGTCGGTCTGGACAAGCCCGGGTGCAATACCGACGACGCGGTTCGGACCGATTTCGCTGGCGAGCTGACGGGTGAGGTGGATCACTGCTGCCTTGGTCAGGTTGTAGACCCCAAGGCCGCCTTCGGCGCGAAGCCCGCCGACCGACGCAATGTTGATGACGACACCCGGCTTGTCTTTCAGTGCATGTTCGTATGCGGCCTGAGTCCAGAAGATCGGCGCGTCGAGATTGACCTGGAACGTCTTGTCGTAGCGGCCCTTGTCGACATCCATCATCGGCCCGTAGTACGGGTTCGTCGCCGCGTTGTTGACAAGGATGTCGAGCCCACCGAAGCGTTCGATCGTGGCCAGGACGGCACGCTGCCCTGCGTCGTCGTCGCCAGCGTTGGCGGCGAACACATCGACGTCGCCGGTCATCTCGGCTGCAGCTGCCTCGAGGGCATCCTGCTTGCGACTGTTCAACATGACCTTCGCGCCAGCCGCAGCCATCGACGCGGCGATTGCCTTACCGATGCCGCGTGAGGCTCCGGTGACGAGAGCGACTTTTCCATCCAGGGAGATCTCCATGGAAAGCGAACCTACTCGGCGGTCTCGTCGACCTCATCATGGTGGAGCTGCCGGAATTCAGCCGGTGCAGGCCCACCCCAGTGATGCTCGCTCAGGAGCGCCAGTTCGCGGGCACGCATCGTTGCTGCTTCTGCCGGCTCTGCATGGTCGTGCCCCAGAATGTGCAACACACCGTGAACGACCAGCAACGCTATTTCGTCTTCGTAGGTCCCGGCATGTTCGGCGAACTGGGCACCGGCGACTGCTGGCGACAGCACGACGTCGCCAAGCAGGGCCGGAATCACCTCGCCATCGGGGGTAACCATCGGCTCGTCATCGAGTGGGAACGAGAGCACGTCGGTGGGACCAGCTTTACCCATGTGTTCGGCGTTGAGCTCAGCGATGTCGTCGAGGTCGATAAACGTGAGCGTCAGTTCGCCGCTCGCACCTTCGGTCAGCAACGCTGCGTGAGCCAGCCGCTGCCAGCGCTCAACGTCGACGTCGCAGCCAGGCGAATCGTCGGCCGACCGTTCGTCGGCGGCAACGACACTGATGTCGTCAGCGCTCGACACGCTGGGCTTCACGCTTGGCTTCGGCTTCTTCGTCACGCCGTTCGTAAGCCTGCACGATGTCAGCAACGATCTTGTGGCGCACCACATCGGAGCTCCCGAGCTTGACGAAGGCCAAGTTGTCGATCCCCGCCAGTGTCTTTTCGAGCGAAAGTAGACCGCTCTTGTTGCCAGCGATATCGACCTGCGTCACGTCGCCAGTGACGACGACACGCGAACCGAATCCGATTCGCGTCAGGAACATCTTCATTTGCTCAGGCGTCGTGTTCTGGGCTTCGTCGAGAATGATGAAGCTGTTGTTCAGGGTCCGGCCGCGCATGAAGGCGAGCGGTGCAACCTCGATGACCTGCTTCTCGATCAGACGCTGCACACCCTCCATGTCGAGCATGTCGTAGAGAGCGTCGTACAGGGGACGCAGGTACGGGTCGATCTTCGCCATCAAATCGCCCGGCAAGAACCCGAGCCGTTCGCCAGCCTCTACTGCTGGGCGAGTCAAGATAATTCGCTCTACCTCCTTGGCCTGGAGGGCGCGCACCGCCATTGCCACAGCCAGCCACGATTTGCCAGTACCCGCTGGCCCGATGCCGAACGTGATGACGTTCTTCGCAATGGCGTCGACATACCGCTTCTGACCCGCAGTTTTCGGCTTGACCTGACGCCCCTTGGCGTTGCGGAGCACCTGATGCGTCAAGATCTCGCTTGGCCGCTCATTGGACTTCACCATGGTGAAGACCCGGTCGAGCGTGTTGTCGTCGAGCTGCTGACCGTTCTGAATCAGTGTGACGAGCTCTTCGAACAGCCGTGACACGTTCGTAACCTGAGCTGTGTCCTCACCAGAAACCCGAACTTCATTACCACGGACGCGGATCGCGACCGTGGGAAATGCTTGCTCGACGCGCCGAAGAAACTGGTCGCGCGGTCCTACGAGCGCTGTCATCACGTGCTCGCCGGGGACAACAACCGTGACCTGAGAATCTGAGAAGGGTCGTGCTGGGGCTCCTTGGGTCATACAGCGACGCGTTCGCCGTCCACCGGCACCGGAGCAGCCTCAGTTGCGACCGGCACAGCTTCAGTTGCGACGGGAGCGAAGTCGAGAGCGAAATAGCGGGTCACTCCGAATGACTCCAGGCTCACCGGCCCAAGCATGCTTGCGAGGCGCGCGATCAATTCCGCTGCGCCTCCTCGCTCGCCCGGCTGATTCGACTCGGGCACGTCAAACACGACCAGAGCACCCTCTTCCTGCTCCTGTGCCAGACCGGCCCGAGCGAGCTCGAACGTTGCGTTCGACCCTTGATAGTCGGGATGAATCACAATCCACATTACGTAGTGAACGAGTCCTGCCGCCATCCGCTCCGGGTACATACGCTCGAAAAACGGACGGCTGAGGTACCGCGTGGCACCGATGTCGGTCGCAGCAACCGACATCGCTATCGGACGGTTCTCGTCCCTCAGCACGGTAATGCGATTCGTCGGATCGGCGAGCACAGCGTCGAACTCGCTGCGGAACAGCAACTCCCGCGAAGGGTCGGACGAGGCAAGCGGAAGATAGGAGACTTCGTACAGCTGCCAGAACGAGTCGAGGACGGCCCGATCCGTCACGTTCGAATGTTTCGTGATGTACATTTCGCTGCCCCTTTGTTGATCCGTGCCTCACGTTCCTTACCGGTCCGCCAAGAAATTCCTACGGTATTCCCATTTGTTGACCGATACAAGAACTTAGACCTGTTCAGCGGGCCGCGACGAAACATAAGTATGGAGGAATGAATGCAGAGGGGATTGAAACGAGTTGCTTGGGCGTACGTCGCCACCGGGCTTCTTGCTGCCTTTGCTGCTCCCTTTCTGAACTCGACGGGGCGTGCGGGCCTGACGCTGGTCGTGATGGCCTTCTTTCTTCCGCCATGTGTCGTTGCTCACAAACAGCACGGGTTTCCCGGCTGGTTCATTGCTAGTGCACTGTCGATCGGTGGCCTCTACCTTCTTTCGGCAGTCCTTCTTGAAATGTCGGCGTCGTCGACGATGGAGCTCGTCGCGTCGGCTATCGATCTGATCGCCAACGGGATCATCATTGCTTTGCTCGCATGGGGTGTGAGCCAACGGCGAGGACGCTTTACCACCGGCGACATTCTCGATGGCCTCATCATGGGGCTCGGTGGATGGCTCATCGCCTGGATCATGCTGGTTCAGCCCTACCTCGATATGAGCGGCCGCTCGAACGTCAACCTCGTTCTCAATGCCGCGTACCTCCCGATGGCCACACCGCTGATCGCACTCGCTGGCGGGCTGGTGCTCTCCGGACTGGCACGTCGTCCTGCAACGTGGCTCTTTGTCACTGCCGTCGTCGCCAATGTCGGCGGCGATGCGCTGTATGCCACCTTCGAAATTGGCATAGCCAGCGCCTGGTCGGAAACGCTGGCCGGGTCGCTGTACCTCATCGCGTTCGCCTCGTCCGGTGCCGCACTGCTCCATCCGACCTCACCCGAACTCATTGGCAAGGTCGAGTCGCATCGCCGCCTCAAGCTCCCCAGCCGGCTGACTGCGACCGGTCTCATCCTCACCATTCCGATCACGTTGATGGCTCTCGTTGAATCGACGTCAGGCGCTGACCGACTGGTCCGCGGCTGCTCAGTTCTTTCGCTCCTCATATTGGTGTCACTCCGGCTCGCTCAGGCCACCCGCTCGCACCTGGAAGCCCAAGATGAGCTCATTGCATCGGCACGAACAGACGCGCTCACCAAGCTCCCCAACCGAACTGCAATGCTCGAACTGGCCGCTCAACACCTTGACGAATCGTGGAGCCTTGGCACCCGCCCATCCGTCATGCTGATCGACATCGACCGATTCAAGAACACCAACGATTCACTCGGCCATGAAGCAGGCGACGAAGCCCTCCGGATCCTCGCCTGCCGACTCGGCGTGGTCGCCGACAGGCTGGGCGTCTACCTGGGCCGTCCGTCCGGCGATGAGTTCCTCGTGCTCGACACGACCAGCGCCAGCACCGGTGAGGCACTCGCCCACGCCGAAGCGTTCCACGAGGTCTTCAAGGCTCCCGTGTCCCTCGATGCCGGCGTGATGTTTCTCACCGCAAGCATCGGCGTCGCCACGATGCCGACCGATCGCGTCACGGAACCGGCCGACCTGTTTCGTCATGCCGACATCGCGATGTACCGAGCCAAGGACGCCGGCCGTAATTGCCTAGCGCTCTATCACGAAACGATGCAGCAGCGACTCACGCATCGGATGCAAATCGAGACTGCGCTACACAGCGCCTTGGACAACCATGAAATGCGACTCTTCCACCAGCCGATTGTCGACACGACGAGCGGGCGTGTTGCCGGATTTGAAGCACTGATCAGGTGGCAGCGAAGCGACGGCACGATGATGTCGCCGGCCGAGTTCATTCCGGTCGCCGAGGAGACCGGCATCATCACGAGCCTCGGTTCTTGGGCGCTCCTCGAAGCACTAACCCAGCTGAACACCTGGCGCGAAGACGGCATCGTCAGCGACTCCGCAACCATGTCCGTCAACGTCTCCGTTCGTCAGCTCTCCGACCCGGCGTTCTGCGACATCGTCGAAGAAGCACTCAACCGGTCCGGGCTTCCGGCTCATCTGCTCTGGCTCGAAGTGACCGAGACGATGATGATCGAAAACCCCGACGTTGCACGCAACACCTTGCAGCGGATCCGCTCGACCGGCGTCAGGATCGCGCTCGACGATTTTGGGACCGGCTACTCGTCGCTGTCGCTGCTCCAACAATTCCCGATCCAACGCCTCAAAATCGATCGTGCATTCGTCAGCGGCATCGCCGACAACGCCAACGACCGGTCACTCGTTCGTTCCATCATCGCTATGGCCGGCGCACTTGGGCTCGACATCGTCGGTGAAGGCGTCGAGACGGTCCAACAGCTCAAAATGCTGCGACAACTCGGTGCCGACAAGGCGCAGGGCTACTTGATCTCACACCCGGTGCCCGCCGAGGCAATGCGCTCGACGATCGCTGCGTTGGAAAGCCTGTCCCAGTGGGAAGCGTTCGACGACGTGCTCGGGGATCGCCCGGACCGCCCGACTCGAATCACCTGATTCAGGCCAGTTCGATTCGAACTGCGCCCATTGCTTCGACATCAGCGTCGTCGTGCGTGGCAAATACACACCTTGTTCCAGACATCGCAATGTGGTCGACGAGACGCGTTCGCATCGAACGTCGCGCAGCCACATCGATTGCCACGAACGGCTCGTCGAGCAGCAACAGATCAGGAACAGCAGCAATTGCCCGCGCTATGCCAGCACGCTGACGTTGACCTCCAGACACTTCGTGCGGGCGGCGGCGTGCGAGCTCGTGGATCTCGAACTCGGCCAACAGTTCTTCAGCGCGTTGGCGAGCCTCGAATCGGCTGGCTCCAATGAACCGAAGCGACGAGGCGACATTGTCACGCAGCGACATGGCGGGGAACAGCGAGATGCGCTGCGGGAGATAGCCGACATTCGTCGGCTCGGGCCCGAGCCGTTCGACCGAACTGGCCGGTTCAAGCCCGGCCAGGCAGCGCAGCAGGGTCGACTTGCCGGCCCCGTTCGGGCCCGTCAGTGCAACGATCGAACTGTCCGGCAGCACGACATCGAGGGTCAGATCGCCGCGATCGAATCGGACGCGTGTCGTCATGACGACACGTCCGATCGGAAGACGCCGAACCAACGATCGCGTAAACCCACAAGAACCGCGACCGCCACGACCACCAGCACGGCGCTCAGCACAACTGCATCGGCCGGGTCGCGTTCGAGGAGGTCGTACACGGCAAGCGGCAACGTTTGCGTGCGGCCCTCGAGGCTTCCGGCAAAAGTGACCGTGGCGCCGAACTCCCCGAGCGCCCTCGCCCATGCCAGGACAGCTCCGGCCACCACCGCAGGCCCGACCGACGGCAGCGTCACCGAGGCGAATGCACGAAACGGACTTGCGCCGTGGACAATCGCGACATCGGCGTACTCGACGTCGAGTTGGCGCAGCGCCGCCTCGACCGACAATACAAAGAACGGGAGCGCAACGAAGGTTTGCGCCAGCACGACTCCTGCGGTCGTAAACGGCAATTGCACCCCGACGTCAGCCAGCCATTGACCAACGATTCCCTGACGACCGAACGCGAGCAACAACGCCACACCTCCGACGACGGGAGGAAGCACGATCGGAAGCAGACACAACGCCCGCACGACCCGCGTTGTCGTCCCGCTCCCCGAGGCGAGCGCCCACGCCAGCGGCAGGCCGAAGACGACGCACAGGGCCGTGGCGATCAACGAGGTAACGAGCGACAGTACGAGTGCCGCTGTGGCCGCGTCACTGCCCAACGCTGCACCAAGATTGCTCCATGGAAGGCGCCACATCAGAGCGCCGAGCGGAACGCCCAAGAGCAGCGCCGGGACGGCCGCCATCGCAAAGACCCATGCCGGTGGTCGACGGTTCACAGTGACCCGAATCCTGCCTCGGCCAGGACCGCCATGGCAGCCGGTTCGGTGAGCACCTCGAGAACTCGCAGTGCATCGTCACGGTCGACCACGGCTGCAGCTTGACTGATCACCTGCACGTTGTCGGCCTGAGCAATCGGCACTGGACGTAGTTCGGGTGACGCCAAGGCGTCGGTCCGGTAGACGATCGCAGCGTCGGCTTCACCCAACCGAACCTTGGTCAGCGTGGCTCTCACGTTCGGCTCACGACTTGCCGCGTCGACGTCGAGACCGAGGCCGCCGAGCAAGGCGTCGGTGGCTGCCCCACACGGAGCCGACGATGCGCACAGCACGACGAGCACATCACTCGATTCGAGGTCAGCGACACTCTCGATGCCACGCCCCGCGGCAGTGTCAGCCGCAACGACAATCAATTCGTTCGTCGCAATCGACACGATCGAGTCAACGAGTCCCGCATCGTTGATGCGTTGCATGGTCGCGCTGTCAGCCGTAATCACTACCGACGCCGGGGCACCCTGGCGGATCTGCTCCAAGAACGATCCTGACGATCCAAAGGAGAATTCGACATCAAGCCCGAGTTCTTCTTCGAGGAGCGCTTCGAGCGGCTCGGCAACATCGGTGAACGACGACGCGGCCAAGACGTCGACCGTTGCACTGTTCGCTCCCCCGCACCCGGCTGCGATGAATGCGCCGGCCACCAGCATGGATGCACTGGACGACCGCCTGATCACGGCGCCACTGTACTCACCGGCGGGTTGGCCCACCGTTGCTGGCCGCTACGTTGCGGCGATGGCAGCTCGACCACCAGTTCGCAGCTCAGGGATTCTGCTGTATCGATCCATGCATGTTACTGACGGCGACGACGTCCTCGAGATCCTGATCGGACATATGGGCGGGCCGTTCTGGGCCGCGAAAGAACAAGCCGCGTGGACAATCCCGAAGGGCCTCGTTGACGTTGGCGATATCGATGACCTGACTGCAGCTCGCCGAGAGTTTCGCGAGGAGACAGGACAGGAAGTCCCGACATCCGACCTCATCGATCTGGGCGTCTTTGCTCAGTCACGAACCAAAGAAATCCACATCTGGGCAGGCCGGGGCGATCTTGATCCAGCGCTGTGTGCGAGCAACACTTTCGAGATGGAATGGCCACCGAAGTCAGGTCAAACCCAACATTTTGCCGAGCTCGACCGCTTCGACTGGTGTTCGCTCGCGGTGGCCGAGGACCGGTTGGTCGCCGGGCAACGCCCCGTGCTCGACGCCCTCAAAACTGTCGCATGCACGGACACGGCCTGAGAATTTGACAGAATGACGCTGTGCTGTCTCGAGCTGTCCCCTTCGCCATCCTCGGTTCATTGCTTTTCGTCGCATGCAGCGGCGGGAGCGATGCCGACACGTCGACAACGTCGACGACCGTTTCGGTGGTCGAGGCGCCCGTAGCCACAGCGGCTCCGACCGTCACCGAGTCCCCCGTAACCACCACCACCGTTCCACTGGTCTTCGATGGAGCGACCGTGGTCGTGGCCAACGGCAACATTGTCGGCGGTTCCGCCGGCCGGATGACCGATGCCCTCGTTCTCGCTGGCTTCACCACCGGTACTGCGGTCAACGGCTCGGAGAAGGTTGAAGAGTCGATCGTCTACTACACGGCCGCCGCTGGAGCACAGGACGTCGCCGAGACGCTCGCCATCACGCTCGGCGGCATCGCCGTTGAAGCACTCCCCAACGAGGCACCAACCGAGGACGGCACGCTCGCCGGCGGCCAGGTCCTGCTTCTGCTCGGCAACAACGAGGCCGACCAGCCGCTCACCGAACTGGCCAGTGGCTCAACAGATGCCACCTCAGCCGCGATCGCCAACGGAGGCTCGACCATCGTGGTCGCCAACGCCAATACGACCAGCGGCTCTGCCGGCCGGATGAGTAGCGTCCTCGAAACAGCAGGCTTCACGGTCGCAGTACCAGCCAACAGCACGGCACAGGCAAGCGAATCCGTTGTGTACTACGCGAACGAGGCAGCTCTGGCCGATGCAGAAGTGCTCGCCACGGCCCTCGGCGGTGTCACTGTCTTGGCACTTCCTGACGACGTTCCGACCACCTCGGGGTCGCTCGACGGCGACATCCTGCTGCTGCTCGGGTCGAACGAGGCCGACAAGTCGCTGGCCCAACTCGCCAGCTGAGAACGGCCCGACAGCAACGCAAGGCCATCACATTTGCGACACTCTAGAGATGCGCATCTCTAGAGTTTCTGATCACGTCGGCGCACTCGTCGAAGACGTCGATATCACCCAGCTCACCGGCAGCGAGACCAACATGTTGGTCGACGCCTGGGGCGAGCACGGCGCCCTCTTTTTTAGAGGTCAGACGCTCGACGAACAGCAACACATCGATTTCGCCGAACGTTTTGCGTCGATCGACATCAACAAGTTCTTCACCCCGATCGAAGGGCACCCACAGATCGCCCAGGTACTGAAGGAACCCGATCACACCGTCAACGTGGGCGGAGGCTGGCACACCGACCACAGCTACGACCAGATTCCGGCCAGGGGTTCGATCCTTGTCGCACGCGACCTGCCGCCGACTGGTGGCGACACTCTTTTCCTCAGTGTCGGCGCCGCCTACGACGCACTCTCTGACGGCCTCAAGACGACACTCGCTGGCCTCGAGGCGCACCACAGTAGCGAGCACGTCTTCGGCGCGCAGGCCGTCTACGACGAGGACGACGATCGCTTCGGCAACCCTCAAGATGTCGGCGGATCAGTGCACCCTGTCGTGGTGCGCCATCCGCACACCGGGCGCAAGCTGCTCTACGTGAATGCGGCGTTCACCACCCACTTCGTCGGGTGGACGCCTGAAGAGTCAGCACCACTGTTGTCATTCCTCTACCAACACATCGCAACGGGCCCATTCTCCTACCAGTTCAAGTGGGAGCCGGGTTCCGTGGCTATGTGGGACAACCGATCGACCTGGCACTGGGCGCTCAACGACTACCAGGGTCATCGTCGCCTCATGCACCGAATCACCCTTGCTGGTGAAGAACTCAGCGGCGTCGCATGACCAAGCAAGCCGGCCTGCAACTCGGGGTCCACCTCGGCCAGCAAAATGCGCCGATGGCCGACATGATCGATCTGTGGAAGCGGTTCGACGACGTCGTCGACTGGATCTCGGTCTGGGACCACCTGTACGAGGCGCCACCGAACGGTGGCACGACGCCGCACTTCGAGGCTGTCGCCACGCTTGGGGCCCTGGCGTCCGTTACCTCCAAGGCACGAATCGGTTGTCTAATGTTCTGCGCTCCGTTCCGCAATCCAGCTGTGCTCGCGAAGTCGTGCGTCGCCATCGATCACATCTCGGGTGGACGCTTCGAGCCAGGGTTTGGCGCCGGGTGGCACGAGCCTGAGTTCCGTGCACATGGCTACGACTTCCCGTCGACCGGTGTGCGCTTCGACATGCTCACCGACGCCTTCGAGATCATCACTGGAATGCTCGGCCCGGACGAGACCACGACACATCATGGCGAGCACTTCAGCGTCACTGACGTCACGTGTGTTCCCGGCCCGCTGAATGGTTCGATGCCGCTCTGGGCCGGCGGTCGCGGCCCGAAGCGAACGCCTGCCATCGCTGCCCGGTACTGCTCCGGATGGAACGTGCCGTACGTCGACCCGGTCGAATACCGCCGCCTCAACGAACAACTCGATGCTGCGTGCGAAGCAATTGGTCGTGATCCGGCCACGCTCGAGCGCTCTGTCAACCTGGCCTTCCACATGGGCGCCGACCGAGCATCGGCCGACGCCGAATTGCAGCGGATCATCGACCAGTGGGGCCCAGAGACCGCTGCACGAGTGACCGGCGGTGCGCTCACCGGCTTGGCCGACGATGTACTTGAAAGGATCGGCGAATACCGAGACGCCGGCGCTGACCTCGTGAACGTCGCGCTCCGCCTCCCCGTCGACAACGACGCACTTGAAACGTACCTGAGCGACGTCGTGCCGCAGGCACGCGCCGCCTGGCCCAGCTGAGCACATCTCCATTCGGCACATCTCGGGCGGAAAATGAAACGAGCCCCTGATGAGTCAGTAACTCATCAGGGGCTCATCAGTTGGAGGCGACGATGGGAATCGAACCCATGTGCACGGAGTTGCAATCCGTTGCCTAAACCACTCGGCCACGTCGCCACGTGCTGTGACGATAGCGGCCAGAACTCGTTGATCAGGAGTTTTCTCTGAACCAAATGGCGAGTCGTTCGAGACCGTCGTCGATCGAAACCGTTGGCTCCCAATCCAGGTCAAGCGCTGCCGGACGCGGGTCGAACCAGTGCGCCGTGCCGAGCTGTTCGGCAACGAATCGCGTCAGTGGCGGCTCGACCTCGCCTTGACGTAGCCGGTCCGGAAGCTTCGGCCAGGCACGTTCGAGCAACGAGCCAATCGTGCGTGCAGCGCCCAACGGAACGTCTCTGGGTTCGAACGGGACACCAGCTGCAGCGCAGATCCCTGCAACAAGGTCGCGGATTGGGCGCGGCTCACCGTTAGCAATCACGTAGGCCCGCCCGGCACAGGTCGCACCCGGAGAAACCGCATCGAGCGCCGCCACGAGTGCGCTGACGGCGTTGTCGATGAAGGTCGTGTCGACGAGTGCTCTGCCCCCGCCGACCAATGCGAGCCGACCTTGACGAGCTCGTTCGACGATGCGCCCGACGAGTTGCGTGTCACCCGGGCCCCAGACGAGGTGCGGACGAATGACGACGACGCCGAGCTGCGGCCCGTTCGCCTCGAGGGCAATCGACTCGGCGATCGCCTTCGACTCGGCATACCAGGCCCGCGTGCGGCCGGTTACCGGCGGTGTTGCAGCATCACCCATGATTGCTTCGCCACCGTGTGCGACCGACGGAGACGACACATGGACGAAACGAGTGATCGAAGAGTTGGCCGCGGCGGCCAGCAGATTTCGGGTGCCCTCAACATTGATCGACAGGAATTCGTCGCTCTCCCCCACCACGCCGACCTTCGCCGCCAGGTGGATAACGCCGTTGCAGCCCTGTGCCGCGCGATCGACCGCAGCCTGATCTCTGATGTCGCCGCGCTGCTGTTCGACTCCGTCAAGCGCTGCGAGTGCGTCGACAGGGCTGCGCTGCAGGCAGACCACTTCGTCGCCGCGAGCTACGAGTGAACGCACCACGCCTTCGCCTATCAGGCTGGACGCACCGGTGACCAGAACGCGCACGGTCACCCCCGCCGGAAACGGCGACTCGAGCGACCAGCGAGCACCTCGTCGGCCCAAACGGCGACCGCCGTGCGGTCGATCTTCGCGTTGTGGCGAATGTCGACCGGCAGCGCTCGACGGCTCAGTACCGCCGCGACTGGATGGTTGACGATGGAACGAACACGCGCGGTGAGATCGGTTGGCGCCAGGCCGTCGACGCCGTGAGGGTCCTCGACAACGACCACGAGCTGCTGCAGACCTGGTGGGCCGACGCCCACTGCCGCAACTCGGGCCAGCTCGAGCGAGGTCTCGACAAGACGCTCGACCGGAACTGACGTGATGACACCTGCCGCGCTGTGAATGTTGTGCACCGCACGCCCTTCAACCCACAGTCGACCCGAATCATCGACGTGGCCAACATCTCCGGAACGGTGCCAGACCTTGCCGTCGCCACGCTGCAGACGTGCAGCCCGCTCGGTGGCCCACAGGCCGTGGTAACCATCAGAAACCCAGGGCGCCGAAATCACGATCTCGCCCATTTCGCCGGTAAATACCGGGGCCGGCGGCGCAGCAGCGTCGAATCCGAGCGGAAGAATCTCGACCGTTGCACCCGGCACCGGAGGACCAACGCAGACACCGCCAATCGGGTCTCCGTCGCTGGCGGCATTAATCCCCACGAGATTGATATCAGCGACCGGAAGTACTTCTGTCATGCCATACGGCGTGTGCAACGAAGCGTTCGGGACGAACAACGACAGCGCGGTGAGGGTCTCAGCAGGCACCGGAGCACCAGCCGACATCACCGTACGGAGGCCTCGGAGGCCATCGAGCCCATCAGATACTGGCCTGGCTGTCGCAAGAACGTTGGCCAGTGCGGCGGGCGAAGCAAATGCGAGCGTGGCATTGAGCCGTCGGCACGCGGCATCGAGCGCTACCGCAGTCAACTCCCCCGGCTTGGTGACGTCGCAATCGGGGAGCACCGTCGAGATTCCGAGCGCCGGCCCGTAGAGCGCAAACGGAGCAAATGCGGCAACCAAGCTGTCGTCGACTGTGATTTCGTAGGTCGCAGCGAGTGCGTCGCGTTGCGCTGCGAGCTGCCGGTGCAGGTAGCGCACACCCTTTGCGGGGCCGGTGGCTCCCGAGGTGAAGAGAATCGCAGCAAGATCGTCAGCGGCGGGTTCGGCCGCCAGCGGCTCAGATCCTGCGGCCGCTTTCGCCATCAGCGCGTCGATGTCAACGAGTTCGGCACGGGGCGCCCAGCGCAGTGTCTTGGCAGCGCGTAACGCTCGGCTGGGACCGACGACCCAGCTCGGTCGCGTGCTGCGAACGGCCCGCCCGAGACCACGCAGGCCGAGCCCTCGATCAGCAACCACGGTGACGCCGCCGGCTCGCCAGACGCCGTACACGGCAACGACGAGATCGACTCCTGGAGGGGTCAGCATTGCCACGTGCTCGCCAGCTCGCATGCCCCGTTCCGCGAGTTGCGCAGCGACACCGTCGACGCGATCGGCGAAGTCGGCCCAGGTGATTGACTGCCCGGACGCCATGTCGGCAAACGCCGTCGACGTATCGGCCCGGCGGTCGTCGAGCGCCGACCAGAGCGGCTTCGCCCGGTCCGACCCTGCTGCCGGTGCTGGAATGTCGGCAACACCGGCAACCACACCCGCAGCGGCAAGGCCGCCAATAAGGTCGCTCAGCCAGTCATCAACGACAGACGCCACGTCGGCCTCGGCCATGACCAGGTGGCTAGCCGACGGGAAACGCTGCATGCTCGTGTTCTGAATTCGGTCGGCGAGGTCGGTCGCGAAGTCGTCGTTGAAGACGGGGTCGGCCGCTCCCCAGGCCAGCAAAACCGGTGCTGTGATCGCGCCGAGCTTGGCAGCGACCTCGGCCAACGGGCTGTCTGATGGATGTCCCCTGCCAGGCTGCAACGGAACGTCGCCCACGAAATCAGCGACGGCCGCCCTGGCTGCAGCCGACGAATACGGCGCCGCAAATGCTGCTCGGTCAGCTGCGTTGATGTGAGAACCTGAGAGGCGGGTGGTTCCGCCGACAAAGATTGGTGTTCGCCGGCACACGAAGTCACGCAAAGGGCCAGCAGCTGCGAGCCGAATCAGACCCGGCGACTTCCGGCCCGCGGGCACGCCGATGCCGGTGTTGCACAGCACCATGCCGTCGACCTGATCGGCGTGGTCGACCGCCCAGCCCATGGCAATCGCCCCGCCCCAATCGTGAGCGGCGAGCGTAAATGGCGTGACCGGGTCGATGTCGAGCGCCTCGATCACGTCTCCGAGATCGGCAACCCGCGTGGCGTAGCGGCGCAGCTCAGTTCGCTCGCTGAAGCCCATTCCGAGCTGATCGACGGCGATCACCCTGCAGCGGGTACCAAACTTCCGAAGGAACGTCGCCCACGAATATGCCCAGGTCGGATTGCCGTGGACGCAAACCATCGTTGCGTCAGCTGGCCCGTCGAGTGTCGGACCCGAATCAAGAACGTGCCATCGATAGGTCGAGCCGTCATGGCTCGCAACGTCGAGCACGCGCGACCAGGCTGGGTCAAGATGCCACGACTCAAGGTCGGCCGCTGTGGGCTGATCCGGAACCCAGGACCGGGTGCTCACCAGACGATTTCGGTGTAGCTGGTGTTCAGCCCTGAGCCGATGCCCATCAGCAGCACGCGTTCGCCGGGAGCGATTTTGTCCGAGACGCTGGCGAGCGTCATCGGAATCGCAGCCGGGCCGACGTTGCCGTTGGTCGGGAAAGTCTGCGGCGCCCGCTTGTGGTCGATGCCCAACCGTTCGCAGAGCAGGCGCGTATGCACGGAGCTGACCTGGTGAACGATGTACCAGTCCATACCCGCTTCCCAGTCGAAGTCGGCGCCAGCGTTCTTCCAGGCAGCTTCAGCCAGGTCGAGGCCCGCAATCAGCAGCGAATGGGTGTCGGTGTACATCGCCTCGAGGTCACCAATACAGAGCTGGTGGTGCTCGGTACCCGCACGAGCCACACCACCGACGAGGCGGTGGGCATCAGGATGCTTGTCCATTCGGCACAGCAGCGCAGCGGCCGCGCCGGAGCCCAATGTGAGCGAAGCAAATTCGGCGAAGATGTCCGACGCTTCGGTCGTTGGCTGCTGCAGCCGCGCGATCGTTTGTTCCTGCGTATATCGACTTCCCTCGCCGTCGACGACGAGCGCGTAATCGATGGCGCCCGAATCGATCGCAGCGGCCGCGATCTGCATGCCGTTGACGAACGCGAGGCAGGCGTTCGCGACGTCGAAGTTCAGGCAGCTCGGAGCCAGGCCGAGCTGATGGTGGACCGAGCAGGCGATCGACGGCTCGAGGTGGTGCTTGCACACCGACGTCGAGATGAGCATGCCGACCTTCGACGGATCGATGCCAGAGCGGTCAAGGGCCTTACGCCCTGCCAATGCCGCAGCCTTGTCGAAGGTGACGTCTGCTGGCCACCAGCGACGAGATTCAATACCGGCCAGATCGGACAGCGTGCCCGCCTTCATCCCGGTGCGTTCGTAGGTGACAGCGAGTTGCTCGTCGATCCACGCTGATGTCACCACCTCAGGCGCTTCGACCGCTTCGATCGAAAGCACACCAACATTGCGATGGGTCAGCACGGAGTTCGAGGTCATAGAGCAGGTCCTTTCGGGCGAACTGTCGAGCCTACGCGACGATGTGCGGAAGCCAAAGGATTGTGTCGCAATCAACAATCGGATGATCGAAAAAGCGAAGAACCCCCCAGTCTGCACTGAGGGGTCCTGGAGCGGATGACCGGGATCGAACCGGCGACCTCAACCTTGGCAAGGTTGCGCTCTACCAACTGAGCCACATCCGCATGATTGCTGCTCCGAGGAGCACAGAAGAATGTAGCAGTCCGATCGACCGACCGGACACGAAAATTACTTCCGGCTCCTCATCGAGAAACTGAGCAAGGAGACAATCTCACTCGTCGTCTGGATTTGCTGGCCCCTCGTGGTGAGGGTCGACATCCTCGACATCCTCGACATCCTCGACATCCTCGACATCCTCGACATCCTCGACATCCTCGACATCCTCGACATCCTCGACATCCTCGACATCCTCGAGCAGCACCGAATCGTCTGCTGCCGCATTTCGGCGCTCGGCCTCCTGCTGCGCCCGAAGGTCGTCGAAGTTGCCGATCGATGGGATCGGCTGCGCAAAGTCTGCGTCGACCTCGGGGACATCCTTCTCGCGGACCACAGGCTTCGCCCCGGCCGGCCGGGCATCGT
>JBNMOS010000012.1:0-45618 GCA_051275435.1 Ilumatobacter sp. | reverse complement strand
TCGAGACCGAGTTCCCGATGGAGATCGATGGCGTCGCGATGGCCGACTACCTCGAATGGATGACGACCTGCTGCGTCATTACCCCGACCGGTTGCCCGGCGCTGTCTTTGCCAGCCGGGTTCACCTCGGCAGGCCTTCCCGTTGGGCTGCAACTGGTGGCGCGAGTTGGCAACGATCGGGCGCTCCTCGAAGTCGCTGCCGCTCTCGAAGCTGCGAACCCGCAGTACCAACGTGTCCCAGCGGTGGTGATGGCGTAGCTTCCGGGCATGCCTGTACAACTCGCCAAGTCCGCCGTCGATCTCGGCATTGTGATCCAAGAGAGCGAACGATCGCTCGCGTTCTATGTCGGCCTCCTCGGTCTCGAGCACGTCGGCGACATGCCCATGCCAATCGGTGGCGGTGGCACGATGCACCGCCTGCAGTGCGGCGACACGCTCATCAAGTTGGTCAACCTCACCGCGACCCCGCCGCCGGCAACACCCGGCGGCATCGCCGGTGGCCTCGGCTTTCGGTACCTCACCCTGATCGTGTCGAACCTCGACGAGATTCTCGCTGAGTGTGCTGCCGCTGAGGTCAACGTGGTGGTCCCGGCTTCGGAGATTCGGCCGGGCATCCGCATCGGCATGGTCGAGGATCCGGACGGCAACTGGGTGGAGTTCGTCGAGGCCACCTGATGACAGGTGGCGGACTTGTCTGCTCGGGCCTCCGCAAGCAGTTCGGGCAGGTCACCGCACTCGGTGGCCTCGATCTGGAGGTACCGCGCGGCGAGCTCGTTGGTTTTCTCGGCCCGAATGGAGCAGGGAAGTCGACGACGATGCGCTCGGTTCTCGGCCTACTCG
Organism: Ilumatobacter sp.; assembly: GCA_051275435.1. Taxonomy (GTDB): domain Bacteria; phylum Actinomycetota; class Acidimicrobiia; order Acidimicrobiales; family Ilumatobacteraceae; genus Ilumatobacter_A. The sequence continues at coordinate 44,779 of JBNMOS010000012.1, read as the reverse complement.
CACTCGACGACGGCACGATTTCCTGGAACGGCAAGCCGATCAGCGCCGACGACCGCCGGAACATCGGCTACATGCCTCAGGAACGCGGCCTGTATCCGCGGATGCGTGTGGGTGAGCACATTGCCTACATCGGTCGGTTGGCCGGCCTTGATACAGCGGTCGCTGACGAACGGGCCCATCACTGGGCTGACCACGTCGGGCTCGCCGATCGATTTGATGACCTCATCCAGGATCTGTCGACGGGCAATCAACAGCGTGTGCAACTCGCCGTCGCAATGGTGCACGAGCCGGAGTTGTTGGTGCTCGACGAACCGTTTGCTGGGCTTGACCCCGTCGCAGTCGCGACCCTCAGCACGGTGATGCTTGAACAGGTGGAGAAGGGCACGACGGTCGTGTTCTCGAGCCACCAACTCGAACTCGTACAAGACCTCGCCAGCAGCCTGACGATTGTCGCCAACGGGACCACCAGAGCCGTCGGATCCACGAGCGAACTTCGTCGACGAGCTCCCCACCGACTGCTGCGGGTCGAGTGGGCGCGAGACGCTGCCGACTGGCCCGACTGGATGCCGACCGTCGGGACGCCTCGGCAGGCACCACCCGGTGTGACGCTCATCGAAGTCCCTGCGAACGCGGATTCGGCAGCGCTCATCGCATCCGCAGCAGCTGCCGGCTCATTCGTGTCGGTGAGCTACGAGCCTCCCGGCCTCGAAGAGATCTTCATCGAGATCGTGGGTGCGCAATGAGTCCTGATCGCGCCCGACCGACGCGCACCCGAATGGTTCGCGAGGTCGCTGCCCGCGAGATTCGATCACGGGGTCGGACGAAGTCGTTCCGACTGATCACTGCGTTCATGGTGTTGGTCGCCGTCGTCGGGCCGATCGTGCTCGCGGTGTGGCCGAGCGGAGGCGACGATCTCCGCAAGGTCGATATCGGTCTTGCGGCCAATCTCGACACCGCTATCGAGCCATTGCTTGTCACGATCAGCGCCGAACAACTCGAGCTGACCTTCGTTCCCCTGGGCGACCTCAACGACACCACGACCGATGAAGCGCTTGCCTCAGGTGAGCTCGATGTTGTGATCGAGGCAGACGATGTCATCGCCTGGAACAAACGTGCCGATCCCGAAATCGCGCCGTATGTCGAAGCGGCACTCCAGCAGATCGCGGCGCTAGAACGCGGCACGGCTGCAGGCCTGAGCGAAGAGGAAACGATCGGCTTGTTCCAGCCGTTGGAGGTCACGAAGCGATTCGTCGACGCGCCGGACACATCTGAGGACAGCGTCCGCATGGTGATCGCGATTATTGGACTCGTGGTTGCCTTCATGCTGCCGCAGGTGTTCGGTCAATTGACGTTGCTTGGCGTCGTCGAAGAGAAGGCAACTCGCGTCGTCGAGGTGCTGCTCAGCCATATCAAGCCGCGCACCCTGCTGCTGGGCAAGGTGCTGGGCCTCAGTGCGCTCGCACTCGTCCAACTCACCGTGGTGATCGCAGGCCTTGTCGCCGCACTGCTCGCCACGAATCGCATCGACATCCCCCCGTCGATCTGGGGGTTCATTCCGATGCTCGCGATCAGTGTCATTGGTGGCCTGCTGCTCTACAACACGGTGTTTGCGCTGCTCGGCTCGCTGATCTCTCGACAGGAAGACGCGTCGCAGGTCGTCTTGCCGATGTTCGTGCCGTTAATGGCCGGATTCTTTGTCGGTCAGTTCACGGCCCTTGGCGACCCCGACACGCTGATCGCCAAGGTCTTCACGTACATACCGTTCACGGCGCCGATGCTCTTGCCGGTCCGGATGGCGCGTGATGCGATCGCCCCGTGGGAAATCGCCCTGGCGCTCGGTGTCATGACGCTCAGCATTTGGCTCCTGCTGCGGATGGCGGGTCGTGTGTATGAGTTCACCCTCCTGCACTCCGGTTCACGAGTCAGTTGGAAGCAGGCATGGCTCTTCGCCCGAGGTTCCGAACTCTCGGCGACCCCGGGTGCAACATCGAAGAACGACGCCGATTGATCCGAGGCCGACGCTGAGGTGGTGAGATCAGAGCCACATGTAGGTGGTCGTCGCTGATGCAGCGCGTTTACCGTTTGGCAGAAAGAGGTCGATTTGCCCGAACACAAGCGACCGGCCCGGCTTCGTGGCCCACGCTTCGAACGTGACCGTGCCGACATCTTGCGGAACGCCACGTTCGAAGTTGGTGGCGAGCGACACCGTCGTGAAGCTGACATCGGCGTCGGGACGCAGCGACATCATCACGAACACCATGCCGGTGTCCATGCATCCCAGGATGGCCTGCCCCGACAGGACACCGCCGCCATGCGCGAGTCGTTCGACGACATCGAGTTCGAAGCGCACGCGGCCCGGTTCGGCAGCGACGATGCGGAGCCCGAAGTCGGCCATCAACCCTGACCCGCCTGTGGCGAACGCTTCGGTGATCGACGCACTCAGTGCCGGGTCATGGTCGATGGACGTCTCATGCAGTTTGCTCACCGATCCGAGCGTAGGGGAGGACGGTCGCTACGTTCTCCTCGTGCAACTCAACACGATTCGACGCGGACCAGCAGCGGGCAGCGGGATCCCCATCGTCTTCATTCACGGGCTCGGAACTTCGGCCCACAGTTGGGATACGTGTGCCGAGGCGCTGGCAGATCGGTTCCTGACGGTTGCGATCGATTTGCCCGGCCACGGCGACTCACCGTGCCCCGATGACGACCCTGAGGCCTTCACTCGTGACGCAGCTTTGGGTGACATCGACGACGTACTCGCCAGTGTCGACGGCCAGGCGATCCTCGTGGGCCATTCGCTCGGCGGCTACCTGGCGCTCGCCCACGCAGCTACTCGGCCGAATGCTGTGCGTGGCGTCGTGGCAATCAACACCGGGCCCGGCTTCCGTGACCCAGAAAAGCGTGAGGGCTGGAATGCCCGCTCACGACGCAACGCCCACCGGTTTGGTGTTCCAGAGCACGTCACCGACCTGAACCTGCAGCACGACGCCGTGGTGATGGATCGGCTTGCCGACATCACGACGCCCACCATCGTGCTTGCTGGCGGCGACGACCGCCCCGAGTATCAAGGCTCCGGTCAGTATCTCGAACGCAAGATGCCTGAGGCTCGCCTGGTCGTGCTCGATGGCGGGGGCCATTCGATGCACGAAGACACCCATGCCATCGAAATCGCGGGGATCATCGCGGCCTTCGCCACCGTCGTCCCCTGAGCCCGCCTCGGTCAAGAAGGGACAGTCAGAGCAGTGAATTGATGTCGCTGATCACGCGGCCGATTGCGGCATGCGCGGCGGGGGACAGGCCGCCGAACGCGAGGAACGAGTGCGACAGCGAGTCTTCGCAGCGATCGATGACGTTGACGCCGGCATCGCGCAGGGCAGCGGCGTATGCGTTGCCTTGATCGCGGAGCGGGTCGAAACCAGCGGTGACAATGACAGCCGGTGCAACGTCGCCAAGGCGTTCGTGGAGCGCCGGGCTGAGCGCAGGGTCGGACCGATCGAACCCGTCGGGTAGCGCCTGGGAGAAGAACCACTCCATCGTGTCCATCGACAGTGGGAACGAGTCGGCGCATGAGACGATCGAGCCGTCGGTCACTGTCGCATCGGTGAGCGGGTAGATCATTGCTTGCACGGCTGGCTGGGGTTGCCCGGCATCGCGGAGGCGCTGGCAGAGCGTCGCGGTCATTTGGCCACCTGCCGAGTCGCCGCAAATCACGAGCCCGTCAGGGTCGATACCGAGTCCTTCGGTGTTCGAGGTCAGCCAGGCCCAGGCAGCATCGGCATCCTGGTGCTGGGCCGGCATCTGGTGCTCGGGTGCGAGTCGGTAGTCGAGACTGATAACGACAGCACCGAGCTCGGCAGCGAGGCGTGTACAGAAGGTGTCGCAGCTGTCGAGGTCGCCGATCACCCAACCGCCCTGGTGCATGAACAGCACACCCGGGAGGAGGCCGGCAGCGTCACTCGGGTGGTATAGCCGAATACCGAGGTCGCCGTCGGGCCCTGGAATGGTGCGGTCGCGCACCGCCACCCCTGGTGTACGGGCCCCGTTCGTCGCGGCGAAAGCGTCGTGCGCAGCCGCTCGGCCGACTTGCGGGGGCAGGGTCGACATCGCCGGCCCGCCAGCCGACTGGTTGACGGCGAGCTGGATGTAGGGATCGAGTGTGCGTCCGTCGATCACGAGCGGTGCACCGGCCAGCTTTCCGACCGCCTTGGCGGGCAACTTCGGCACGGCCTTGGCGGCGAATTGTTCGAGCTTGGCACTGAGGGTGTTCTTCAACGACATCACACGAGTCTGGCCGGTCGTTCGTCAACAACACACAGCTCAGGCCGTGACGAGCGGCAGCGGTTTGCCAGACTCGTGGGATGGCGACCACGCACTTCGAGGACTTCACGAGCGGCCAGGTGATCGAGTTGGGCTCGGTCACCCTCACCGAGAAGGCGATCATTGACTTCGCCACGCAGTTCGATCCGCAATCGTTTCACATCGACCCGGTCGCTGCAGTCGACTCCTCATTCGGTGGTCTGATCGCCAGCGGCTGGCACACCGGCTCGCTGTGGATGCGGCTCTACGCCGACACCGTGCTCCACGGTGCCGACAGCAGAGGATCACCGGGGATGGAGCAACTGCGCTGGTGGGCGCCGGTTCGCCCTGGTGACACGCTGACTGGAACCATCACCGTGATCGAGACCACACCGTCGTCGAAGGACCTGACGCGCGGGACGATCCTGACCGAAGGTGCCATGACCAATCAGGACGGTGTTGTCGTGATGAGTTTGCGGTCACGCGGACTTTTCGGTCGACGGGCAATCTGAGGCGACGGGCAGGGACAGATTGAACTGATCGTTGTTTGCGAACCGGCTGCACGTGGAACACTCTGTGTATGACGAACACACCGAAAAAAGTGCTCATCGCTGTCGATGGAACCGACCGTGACCGTTCGGTCGTCCGCCAGGCGCTCGATCTCTTCGGCGATGACGCGGACTATGTCGTCATCAGTGTCTGCCCAGAGCCGGCTGCCATGGGCGCAGCATCGGTGTCGTATGCGACTGCATCAGCATTCTCGGCTCCGTCGCTGAGTCATTTCGCCGACGGCCTCGACGCCGATGCTCATGAGGCAGAAGATGTGGCCGAACGGACGGCGGACGAAGCGGGGATGTCGGATGCCGAAACGGTCGGCGAGGTCGGCAATCCCGCGACTGTGCTCCTGCAGCAGGCTGCTGACAGCGAGGTCGACGTGTTGGTGATCGGAGCGAGCGAGCGAAACTGGTTCTCGCGGTTGTTCGAGCCATCGGTTGAAGCATCAGTCCTGAACAGGGCCACCTGTCCGGTCCTTGTCGTCCACCCGATCTGACGCAGCGAGATGAGCCGACTCTTCGAAGAACTCGATTATCAGCAGACACCGATCGGCCTGATCAGCCTCCGCCGTCGGCTCGAACCGACACTCAAAATCGATGTGTTCGAGATCAACATCGGCGAGGACGGCCTGATGTCCAGCTTGATTACCGACGGCGAAGAGGCCGTCGCGAGTCTTGCTCTCGCGGCAACGTCGAATGAGTCGCTCGATGTCGTCGTCGGTGGCCTCGGTCTCGGCTACACCGCACAGACCGTGCTCGACGACCCACGCGTCAACTCGCTCCGCGTTGTTGACGCGCTTGCACCGGTGATCGACTGGCACGAGCGGCATCTGGTCCCGCTTGGCGAGTCGGTATCTACCGACGAGCGCTGCGAGTTCGTCCTCGGTAATTTCTTCGAGATCGCCGCCAACGGCATGGAGTTTGGTGCAGGTGCGCCCGACCAGTTCGACGCAATTATCGTCGACATCGACCACTCGCCGCGCCACCTGCTGGATCCGAGCAACGCCCCGTTCTACGAGGCTGAGGGAGTCGAGCGGCTCGCTCGGTGCATCCGCTCGGGCGGCGTGTTCTCGCTCTGGTCGAACGACCCGCCTGATGCCGAATACCTGGCGGTACTCGAGGGCGCCTTCGACACCGCAGTTGCCGAGGTGGTCGTCTTCGACAACGTGCTCACCGGCGGTACTGCCGAGAGCACGATCTACGTCGCCACCGTGGAGTGAGCCGTTGACCGGGCCTCAACGACCGGAGCGGAGGACGCCGCCCGGGCGAGCGCCGGTGGGCTCGCCGTCTTCGAAGGTCACCTGACCTGACTTGATCGTGTAGCGATAGCCGTCGACGTCCTGCAGTAGCCGTCGCCCGCCAGCCGGGAGGTCGTGGACCATCTTCGGTGCGTGCAAATGCAGGTTGTCGAAGTCGATGATGTTGATGTCGGCCAGCTTGCCGACCTCGATGCGACCACGATCCTTCAGCCCGTAGGCATCAGCAGTCTTCGACGTTTGCAATTGGACCACTCGTTCGAGGGGCAGCTGCGGGCCGCGGGTGCGGTCACGTGCCCAGTGTGTGAGCAAGTAGGTCGGGAAACTCGCATCGCAAATCAGACCGCAGTGGGCGCCACCGTCGGAGGCGCCAGGGATCGTGATGTCGTGGTCGAGCATCTCGCGGATCACGTCGTGGTTGTGCTCGTGGTAGTTGCCGAGCGGGCTGAACATGAATGCCTCGCCGTCGTTTTCGACCAACCAGTCGAGGACGACCTCGCCGGGGTGGCGACCTTCCTGTTCGGCAATGGCCCCTGCGCTGGCCGCGGCCGGCGGCTCGTAGTCGGGCGGGTCGCCGAGGCGGTACATCTGCGCCCAGTTTGTTGCCATGTACTTCGCGAACCGGTCCTTTGTGAACGGGTCTTCGTCAAGCAGCGCAGCTCGGAAATCGGGATCACGGAGCTTGGCGGCGCGCTCGGCGAGCGGGAAGTCGCGGATGGCGCGGTAGCTCGGGTGGGCGATGAACGGATGGAACGAACTCTGTAGTCCGTAGAGCATGCCCGTCGGGCGCACCGCGACCTGCGGGGTCATCGGCGAGCCAGCCGCGGTGGCGCTGACCGCAGCAGCCAGTGCAGCACGGAAGGCGGTCGGGTCGGCGGGGGTTTGCGCCAACGTGTATGTGGTGGGGCACCCCATCTGGTTGAGCGTGTCGAGCCACGGCTCGTCGCCGCCCTGGCCCTGGTCGTCGGAGACGTACTGGAACAGTGCATGGCCGGAGTCGCGGACGGCTTCGCCGATGGCGATTACTTCGTCGGGCGTCGAGTACGTGCCGGGCACGTGGCCGTGCTTGGAGGTATGCAAAAACGTGCGCGAGGTGGAGAAACCGAATGCGCCGGCGTCCAAGCCTTGCCGCGTGATCTCGACCATCTGGGCAATCTCGTCGGGCGTGACGTCGTACTCGTGAGCGCGCTCACCGAGCACGTAGGCGCGCACTGCTGCATGCGGAATCTGCGCGCCGACGTCGATCGTGCGGGGCATTGCTTCCAACGCATCGAGGTACTCGGGGAAACTCTCCCAGTCCCACGAGATCCCTTCGACCAGCGCACTGCCGGGGATGTCTTCGACACCCTCCATCAGCTCGATCAGGAACTCATGTGCATCCGGACGGACCGGCGCGAACCCGACGCCGCAGTTACCCATGACCACCGAGGTGACACCGTGCTGGCTCGATGGTGCCATCACCGGATCCCACGAAACCTGGCCGTCGTAGTGCGTGTGCACGTCGACCCAGCCGGGGGTGACGATGTGGCCCGTCGCGTCGATCTCTCGGATGCCCCCGTCGGCCACCTCACCAACGACAGTGATCACACCATCGTCGATCGCCACGTCGGCAATGCGTGCCGCCGCACCCGTGCCGTCGACCACTCGTCCGTTGCGAATCACGAGATCATGCATGCCGCCATTGTCGCGAGCGTCGCGAGGTACGGCCGAGTCGAACCATCTCGACGAACCACAGTGGCCAAGCTGTGCTGGTCCGACCTCGCGCCTTCGACCGTCGATTATCCCTGGTCAGAAGTGACTGCCTGCCTGACCAATCGAGGAAAGGTACGGTCGCTGCTGTGGAAGCGACCTTCACGTTCGACGCCGACCTCTACTTGCATAGCGGTGGTTCGTGGGTTTTCTTGGCTGTGCCTGCTGACGATTCTGATGACATTTCCGAGATGGTGACAAAGCGCAATGGCTTTGGCTCGGTGCGAGTGCGCGCCCAGATCGGCGACACGGAATGGATGACTTCGGTGTTCCCGGACAGCAAGCGCAAGGTGTACGTGTTGCCAGTGAAGAAGCCCGTGCGTAAGGCGGAGGGCATCGATGTCGGCGACACCGTCGAAGTGAGCCTCTCGATCGAGTTGCAGTAACGCTGGTCGACGTTCCCGGCGACGAGTCAAGCAGCTGCGTCAGAGGCCGCGTGATTGCGCCCAGAGGTCGGGGAAATCTGCGGCGCGCTTTTCGATTTGCGCGGCGAAAGCCTCGGCCATGTCGTCCGTGTCAAACATCGAGGCATTCCAGGTGGCGATGTGTTCGAGGCCATCGGCAATCGAATGCTCTTGGCTGTACTGCATCGACTTCTTGGTGCCCCAGACAGCCATGGGGCTTTTTGACGCGATTTCGGCGGCGATCTCGTGGACGCCGGACAGCAACTGCTCGTGGTCGGCGTACACCTTGTTGACGAAGCCGGCGGCAAGGGCCTCGGCGGCGCTCCACTTGCGGCCGGTGTAGGCAAGTTCGCGCACGATGCCTTCGGCGACAAGCCGCGGCATGCGTTGCAGCGTGCCGACGTCGGCGGTCATGCCGATGTTGATTTCGGCGATACAGAAGTAGGCCGACTCGGAGGCGTACCGAAGATCAGCCGCTGACACCATGTCGATCCCACCGCCGACGCACGCGCCTTGGATCGCACACAGGATCGGCATGCGCGCGCGTTCAAGTGCAGTGAAGGAATCCTGCAGCTTCATTGCTGTCGAGCGGAACCGTTCGCCACGCCGACTGGTGTGCTTACCTCCGCTGGCTGCCGGTCCCACATCGGACCCTGACGCGCTGAAGACCGAGAGGTCCATGCCCGAGCAGAAGTGCCGGCCTTCGCCGGAGAGCACCACGGCGCGCACGGCACCGGATGCCGACATCTCGTCGACGATCTCGGGCAGTTCGTTCCAGAACTCGGCGATCATCGAATTGGCCTTTTCGGGCCGGTTCATCTTGATGTGGCCGACCTTGTCGGTGATCTCGACGTCAAAACAGGTGTGTCCCATGTGGCCAAGCCTGGCAGATGAGCCTGGTCGCACCCAGGTCAGACCGTCTTCAGGTCGCGGTGTGACAAGAACGTCACAGTTTGGTCTGACCTGGGTGTGACAGGGCGCAGTGTCGCGGCGAGCTAGAACAGAGCAATGAGCATTGATGCTTCGATCGACGCACTGCGTTTTCCGAAACCGATTCCGCTGGGCTGGTACTCGGTGGGCCGGCTCGTCGATCTGCCCTCAGACCTGATTGCGACAGGCGATGAGCCCAGTGCGGTCTTCTCTTTCCAAGCGTGCGATCAGGAACTCGTTGCATGGCACGACGGCGCAAAGTTTCGGGTCGCCGATGCGTTCTGCCCGCACCTCGGGGCCCATCTCGGCGTCGGTGGCCGCGTCGACGCCAGCCCCGAACATGCGGGCTGCATTGTCTGCCCGTTCCACGAATGGAAGTTCGACGGCGATGGCACCAACACGTTCATCCCTTTCTCCGAGCGGACAAACGCCAAGGCCAAGCTGCGGATGTACCCAACTACCGAGATCGATGGTCACCTCCGCTTCTGGTACCACCCCAATCCGGCCGTCGAGCCGATGTGGGAGATCCCTACTTTGATCGACGACACGATGGTGCCGTGCGGTGCAGCCGAGTGGACCGTTGCCTCGTACTGGCAGGAGATGGCCGAGAACTCGATCGACATGGCGCACTTTGTGTCGATCCACGGCTCGCCCGGCCTCGGCGAGGTGCGCAGTGCAGTCGCCGAACCCGCAGCTGACGGCTCGGCGAACGGCCCGATCCGCCACGTGGTCAACAAGACCGTCTATGCAACGTCGAAGGGTCTCGAAGCCGGCGAACTGAACGTCGACATGTACGGCCCGGGGACGAGCGTCACGACGTTTGCCTTGTTCGGCACGATCAAGTTGTTGGCGACCACCACGCCCATCGACACTGGCCATTGCACGATCCGCATGAACTTCTTCCACGACGGTGCGGAGCTCTCGGCGGCAATTGCGCCGGCGTTTGTCAAGGAGGTGAAGCGCCAGTTCGAACAGGACGTCCCGATCTGGGAGAACAAACGCTTCGTTGCCTCGCCAGCCCTTGCGCCCTACGAAAAGCCCATCACAGAGTTCCGCGCCTGGGCCGCTCAGTTCTACCCCACACCCGGTCACACTGTGTCAGGCACAGTGTGACCGCTTCTCTCCGATGGGCACCGATGACATGAGCTTTCCCGCTGATCCACAGGCAATCGATCTGATGATCGCGTTCCCGTTCAAGAAGGCTGAGATTTATGCCTTCCTGCGAGCACAGGCGAAAGACGACGAGACCATTGCGGGTCAGGGCGACCTTGCGATGCCGGCTGGCTACATGTTCAACGATGTCGGTGACGATGCCAATGACGACGAAGACGTGATCGAGACCTGCATTGCGGCGATGGACGCTGTTGGTGTCGCGAGCGGGTTGTTCAACGTCAGCGAGCAGGCGATTGAGGCAAAGCGGCGCCACCCGGAGCGCATCCACTTCAGTCTCGAAGTCGACCCGAATGACATTGGCGGTGCGGTCACTGCGATTCGCTCAGCGCATGCAGACCACGACCTGAAGGCAGTGACTTCGTTCCCCGCCGGGTGCAGTCCGCAGGTGCCAATCAGCGATCGTCGCTACTACCCGATCTATCAGACCTGCGTCGATCTCGACATCCCGATCTGCCTCACGGCCGGTGTTCCCGGACCGCGTGTCCCCGGCGACTGTCAGCACGTCCGGCACTTCGACCAGGTCTGCTTCGATTTCCCCGACCTCAAGATCGTGATGCGCCACGGTGCCGAACCCGACGAAGCGCTCGCGGTGAAGCTGATGCTGAAATACCCCGGGCTGCACTACTGCACATCGGCGTTCAGCCCGAAGTACTACCCGAAGGCGATCGTCGACTACGCCAACACCCGTGGCACCGACAAGATCATGTACGCCGGCTACTACCCGATGGGCTTGAGCCTCGACCAGATCTTCGCGGCGCTCCCGGACGTCCCGTTCCGAGAGAAGGTGTGGGAACCGTTCCTGCATGGCAACGCCCGGCGCGTCTTCAAGCTCTGATTCTCCGTGATTCGGCAAGGTGACGGAAAGTTGGATCCCCAGGGAACCTGGGCGGATCTGACAACGTCGAATACATCATGAAGCGCACGATTGGACTCCCACTCATCGCCCTTGCTCTCGTCACAGCGGCGTGCACCAGCACCGGATCGGTCGATGAGTCGACACAAAGTTCCGATGTCCCGGTCACGTCCGCTGCGGGGACTCCGCCAGCAACTGATCCAGATACCGAGCCGCTGGTGACGAACCCCGACGGTGGCAATCAGGGCCCGGTCGGCTTCGGCCCAGCTGCGCTGCAGCAGTTTGGTGACTGCTCGGCCTTCCTCGACTACGTCCACACCGAGGGCGCTGATCGAGTCGGGCCCTACGGATTCGATGGCGGTGGTTTCCCCGGCCTCTTTGACGACGTTGCGGTCGAAAGTGACGCACCTGCCGCAACAGAGGCTCCGGCCGAGGCCGGCACCGCGCAGAGCAGCGATGCCAGCGCCCCGACTGCTGAACTAGCGGCGACCGCAGGTGGCGGTGGTGACGGCACGTACTCCACGACGAACGTGCAGGTCGACGGTGTCGACGAGCCTGACATCGTGAAGACCGACGGCGACCGCATCATCGCGATTGCGGGCGAGATGCTTCACTACATCGACATCGCTGATGATGGCGTGACGGGAACCAAGCGTGGTTCGGTTGCCCTCAACGGCCAGAACGGGTCTTATACCTACGGCCACGAAATCTTCCTCGCTGGCGATCGGGCGTTCGTGTTCGCGCAGGGCGAGTTCTATGGCGGCTACCCCGAGCCGGCCTTCGTCGACGACATTGCCGTGACCACGGCTGCACCGAGCCAACTCGCCGAGGCGGACGCCGAAGCCGACTTCGCCGAAACCGAAGCGGCACCCGAAGACGAACCGATCCAGATCGAGCCAGACTTCCCGATCGGCGGCCCGATTGGGCCGGGCTCCTACCAGGGCCCGCAGACGCTGATTATCGAAGTCGATCTGTCAAACCCCGACGCACTTGCGGTGGTCAACACGATGAGCATCGACGGCCGCTATATCAGTGCCCGCTCGATCGGCGACACCGCGCGAATCGTCGTCACTTCGCCGCCGCAAGACCTCGGCTTTCTTTACCCGTCGAACCCTGGCACCGAGCAGAAGGCCGAAGAGACGAACCGTGAAGTCGTCCGTAACTCGACCGAGCAAGACTGGCTGCCAGACTTCCGCATCGACCGCAACGACGGCAGCACCGAAGAGGGGCAGCTTGTTGATTGTTCCGGCGTGTTCGCCCCGGCCGACTTCGGTGGTTTTGACATGCTGTCGATCGTCACGCTTGACCTCGGCGCCGACCTCGCTGCGCCCACCGGCACGAGCAGCGTGATGGCCACAGGCGACACCGTCTATGCATCGCAAGACCGCCTCTACGTGTCGACCAACATTTGGTCGCCGATCATCAACGAGCAGACCAACGAGTGGCTCGACGAGAATTACGAGACCGCAATCCACCGCTTCTCGATCGCAGATCCTGGTGCCGCCCGCTACGAGGCGTCTGGGTCCGTCGAGGGACACCTGCTCAATCAGTTCTCGATGAACGACCGCGATGGCATCTTCTACGTGGCGACCACGAAGGGCGCACCGTGGGCCGAATCGTCTGAGAGCCAGATCGTCTCGATGGAGGTCAACGGTGACCAACTCGAACAGATTGGCAGCGTCGGCGGCCTTGGCCTTGGCGAACGCATCTTCTCGGTGCGCTACGTCGACGACACCGCCTATGTCGTCACGTTCCGCCAGGTCGACCCGTTCTACGTGATCGACCTGAGCGACCCTCGCAACATGGCTGTCCAGGGCGAACTGAAGATTCCGGGTTTCTCGAACTACCTGCATCCGATCAGCAACGACCTCGTTATCGGTGTCGGTCAAGACGCGACCGAGGTGGGTCAAACGACCGGTACCAAGGTGTCGCTGTTTGACGTGAGTGACCCGGCCAACCCGCTGGAGATCGACGTATTGACGTTGCCGAATACCTTCAGCGATGCGGAGTTTGATCACCGTGCCTTCCTTTGGTGGGGCCCGACCAATACGGCGGTCCTTCCGCTGCAGTCCTATGGCGAACAGTTCGCCGGCGCCATCGTTTTGAACGTGACCGCAGACGGGATCACCGAACAGGGCCGGATCAGCCACGCTGACGACGACGGCATACCGAACGGGCAGACCGATTGCGAAGTCATCGATGGTTCGCAGTTCGGCGAGGACAACGAGTTCTTCTGGATGAGTCAAGAAGGTGGCCAGATCCAGCTCTGCACCTCGCAAGACGAGGGCGGCGCCACCGGCCTGTTCTGTGATCCGGTCCCGGTCGACCAGCTCGAGAACTGGTGGGGCATTCCCGTTGAACAGCTCGACATCGACATCAGTGGTTTCGAACGCATCGAGCTGTGCTGGCCGAACTGGAACGGCTACGAGACCGCAATCCAGCGCGCGATGATCATCGACGGCAATCTTTGGACGCTGTCGCCCACGATCATCCAGTCGAACGACCTCACCAGCCTCGACCGCACCGACCAGATCACCCTGTAACGCTGGTGCGCCTGACGGCGCTGTCGACTGCGTCGACCACAGCGACTGCGTCGCTGCCAGCGGTGCTCGGTCTGGCGACCGAATCGCCTTCGGCTTGGAGGGCGGAGTTGGCTGCTCGGTCTGGCGACCGAATCGCCTTCGGCTTGGAGGGCGGAGTTGGCTGCTCGGTCTGGCGACCGAATCGCCTTCGGCTTGGAGGGCGGAGTTGGAATTTGGGTTTTCCGGTCTGGCACGATGTCGGGATGCCGATTGCTCCTGCGTATGACTGGGTTGCTCACCACGCGATGGTGAGCCCTGACCGGCCGGCCTGGGCCGACATTGATTCCAAAGGCGACGGAGCTGGGTTGTCCTGCAACTGGCGTGAGGCCGACGAACGAGTCGGTCGATCAGCTGCCATGTTGCGCGACGATTTCGGCGTCGGTCGGGGTGACCGCGTCGTGATGTTCTCGATGAACCGTGTCGAGTTCATCGAAGTGCAGTTCGCCTGTGCTCGACTCGGCGCGGTTTTCGTGCCCGTCAATTGGCGGCTCACTGTTCACGAACTCGACTACATCGTCAGCAATGCCGGCGCCACCGTGCTCTGTGCCGACCCCGAGTTTGGCGACACTGCTGCCGAACTCGCGCAGCGGACCAACGTGGCACACCTCGTCGTGTTCAGCGGGGCGGGGTCGCATCCCGAGGGGAGTGTCGACTACGACGACGGGCTGGCCGCAGCAGCGAATCGCATCGATGCCGACCCCGCTGCCATGCCGGTGATGCCCGAGCTCACCCACGACGATCCACTCACGATCATGTACACCTCGGGCACGACGGGCCGTCCGAAGGGCGCGATCATCACACACGGGATGTCGTTCTGGAACTCGGTGAACCTCGCTGAGCTCAGCAACCTGTCTCGGTCGATGGTCAACTTCTGTTTCCTCCCGCTGTTCCACACCGGCGGTCTGAACTGCTACACCAACCCTGCCGCGTATTTCGGTGGTTCGACTCTGATCATGCGTACCTTCGAGCCTGGCGAAGCGCTCGGCCTGATCAACGATCCCGAGCGTGGCATCACGCACTTCCTCGGCGTGCCGGCGAACTACCTGTTCATGGGCCAGCACGAGAAGTTCGAAACGACCGATTTCTCACGCATGGTCACGACAGCAATCGGTGGAGCGCCCGCTGCCCTGCCGCTGCTACAGATGTGGGAGAAGGTCGGCTGCCCTCTCGTTCAAGCATTCGGAATGACCGAGACCAGTCCGCTGGTGACGTCAATTTCGCCGGAAATGGCCGTGGTCAAGGCTGGTTCGGCGGGGCTGCCAGCGATGAATACGGCGATCCGGATCGTCGGTGAAGACGGCAACGACGTGGCTGCAGGTGAGATCGGCGAACTTTGGTGCAAGGGCCCGAACATCACGCCGGGCTACTGGAACAATCCCGACGCGACTGCCGACGCGATCACCGATGGTTGGCTCCACACCGGCGACGCCGCGCAGATGGACGAAGACGGCTACATGTACATCGTCGACCGGTGGAAGGACATGTACATCTCGGGTGGCGAGAACGTCTATCCGTCCGAGGTCGAGTCGACGCTGTTCGAACTGCCCGGCATCGCCGACGTCGCGGTGATCGGGCTGCCAGACGACAAGTGGGGTGAGGTCGGCCAAGCAGTCATCGTGAAGTCGACTGACGCAGTGGGTTCAGTGTTGGACGAGACCGCGATCTTGAACTTCTGTCGGGAGCGCCTCGCCCGCTTCAAGGTGCCGCAGTCGGTTCGCTTCATCGACGAACTTCCGCGCAACGCCACCGGCAAAATCCTCAAACGCGAACTGCGCGGCTGAACTGTCACACTTTGGTCTGACCGGAGTGTGACAACGACGGCGCGAGTCAGGCTTGGGTTCCGACTTTGAGGTCGCGGAACGGCACGCCCTTGTCGACAGCAGGTTCGCGCGGCAGGCCGAGGACGCGGTCGCCGATGATGTTGCGTTGAATCTCGTCGGTGCCGCCGGCGATGCCGGAGGCAAAACTGCGCAGGGTCAGGCTCTGCGCGCTGCCACCGTGTGGGTCATCGTCCGTCCAGGCAACCGAGGACATGCCAGCGATTTGGAGTGCGATCTCGCGCATCCGCCAGGCGATGACCGAGCCGTACAACTTGCCGAGCGAGCCGCCTGGGCCCGGCGTGTTGCCGGCCTTCATCTCGGCCCGGGTGCGCATGGCGATGAGGGCCTTCGTGGTCTCCATTGAATACACCTGCATCATTTGATCGCGGACCACCGGATTTTCGATTGCTCCTGATGCCGTCGCGTAGTTGTGGAGTTGGTCGTACATCGGCCGGTTGATCCCGCCGCCGCCACCCGCACCGATCGCGACACGTTCGTACATCAGCATCGCGGTGGCGAGCTTCCAGCCGGTGTTCAGTTCGCCGAGTAGCCAGTCTTTTGGGATGGCCAGATCAGTGAAGAAAACCTCGTTGAAATGCGACTCGCCATTGATCTGGTTGATCGGACGGATCTCAACGCCCGGTGCCTGCATATCGAGGATGAACATCGACAGGCCCGCGTGCTTGACCTGGTCAGCGTCGTTGCGTGCCACACACAATCCGAATTGCGACTTGTGCGCCAACGTGGTCCAGACCTTTTGGCCGTTGATGATCCACTCGTCGCCGTCGAGTTCGGCCTTGGTCTGCAGTGATGCCACGTCCGAGCCGGCGCCGGGTTCAGAGAACATTTGGCACCACAGCGTCTTGCCGGAAATCAGATCCGGCATGAACTGGCGTTTTTGCTCATCGGTGCCATGGTCGTTCATCATCGGCAGGCACATGCCGTGGCTGATGACGAACTCACTTTCCATCATCGGGTAGATCTCTTTGACCTCGCGCCAGACCTTGTCGTGAGCATTCGTCAATCCGGCTCCGCCGAACTCGGTCGGGTACGGAACGCCAGCGCCGACGCCCGCCTCGGATGCCGCAGCGTGAAACGCGCACGACTCTTCGAACGTCGGCGCACCCGATGGCGTTGGCTGCGACTCCATGAAGTCGATGCACCGTTGACGGAAGTCGTTCAGGTCGTCCATTCCGTCACCGTAGGAATCGCGCGCTCGGCACAGCGAAGCGGGAGGGTGAAGCGGGAGGTTGAGGTGCGAGGGCGAGGTGCGAGGGCGAGGTGGAAGGGGCGACGTGAGCGTGAGGCGGGAAGGGCGAGGCGGAAGGGTGAGGCGGGAAGCGGGCGAGACGGCGCGTCAGATCGTGCGGTTGCTCAGTGTGCTCGTGCCGGCCGATGGTGCGTGACGTTTCGGGCCGATCAGCCGGGCGCCGAGGTGATCGGCAACGGTCACGGAGCGGTACGTACTCTCAGGTCGGCGGAAAGCCGAGAGGGGTTCGACGACGACATCGAGGTCGGGGTAGTGGAAGTACGCGACAGATCGGCGGAGCACTGGATCGGTGCCGTCGCCGCGAAGGGGCACTCGATGCACCGTGGACGGCCACGCGTCGTCAGTCCACATGGCGAGCAGATCGCCGACGTTCAGCAGTAAGGCATCGGCGTCGGGAACGATTGGCTTCCAGCCGTCGGATCCGAGGATCTCGAGGCCGGGCACCGGGTCGGCCCGCAGGATCGTGAAGGTGGTGTAGTCGCTGTGTGCGCCCATCCGCTTCTGGCCTGGGGCAGGTGCAACCTCGTCGTCGAGTCGTTCGTAGCGGATGCAGGCCATGGTGTCGGGCCCTGCCGTCGATCGATCAGCCAGGTCGTCGATGCCGATGATGGCGCCGATCATCTGGTCGAGTCGCCCGGCGAGTTCGGCCATCGCATCGAGGTAGCGACGGGTCGCTGCAGCGAAGCCCGCCGCCTCTGTCGGCCAGGGCGTTGGCTGAATCAGACGATGAGCGCCTGCCCGCGCGTCGTGGCCCGAGTTGAACGACTCGAACAGATCGGGCGGGCTGGCCTCGCCGAGCGAGTACGACAGGGCCTCGCTACCGCGCTGGCGGTAGCCGCGATTTGCGGCCGCATCGTCAATCACGTACTTCGACTTGGTGTCAAACGGGAGGGCGAAGAACTCTTCCATCCCGGCCCACAATCCGTTGGCGACGTCGGCCGGGAGACCATGTCCAACCAGCTGCACGAAGCCGTCTTTGCGGAGCGCCCGATCGAGCGCGGCGGGTGCATCTTGGTCGTTGAGGTCCACGGTGTCGATCGTTGCCACGCCCTCACTCTGGCCCACGTTGCAGATGCTCATCAAACTCATCCGTCGATCCACTTCGCCGAAATGTGGACCAAAATGCTGCACCGACGATGACTGGTGGCCTCAATTTTGGGTGGTCTGAGCGATGATGGGGCGATGAGCGACTCGTTGAATACTGCGCCGAAGATCAAAGACGTCGACTTTGGCGACCTGCTCTACTTGGAGCCGCACGGCCCAGACACCTACGTCGGCATCGTGGCGCGGTACCCGTGGGGTAACCGTCTCTTCGGCGGTCAAGTCGTTGCGCAAGCACTCGCCGCGGCAATAGCAACGGTCGATCCCGATCGCCGCCCGCACTCGCTGCACTCGTACTTCATCCGCCCGGGGTCGACGACCGAGCCGATTCGCTTCGAGGTGGAGCGCCTCCGTGACGGCCGATCGTTCTGTACCCGTCAGGTCGTTGCGCGGCAATCCGGTGGGGCAATCCTCAACGTGTCGGTGTCCTTCCAGGTCGACGAAGATGAGGCCGACGCACAGATCGCCAAGTTGCCCGAGGGACTCGCGCTCCCCGACGATCCGACACTTGAGAACTACTCGTGGGGGAACCTGATCGATCGGCGTGCTGTCGACCTGCCTGGCCAGGACGGTGAGCCGTGGCGGCTCGGGTACTGGTTGCGGATCATGGACGAAGACGGCGCGCTACTCGGTGACGATCCTGTCAAGCACACGCTCGCCATGGCGTTTCTCTCTGATGCTGCGCCGTCTCGTGCGGCGCGATCGCCACACCCAGACTTCGCCAACGACACCAGTGATCGCTTCAAGTTCCAGGGCGCCAGCCTCGATCACTCGGTCTGGTTCCACCGGCCGTGCCGAGCCGATCAGTGGCACTGGTTCGATACCCGCTCACACGGCCTGAGCGGTGGGCGCGGCCTGGTCACCGGTGATGTCTTGAACCTCGACGGCACACACGTTGCGACGATTGCCCAGGAAGTCTTACTTCGTCGCATTCGCGATCGAGACTGATCGGCGCAGCCAAATCCATTCCGCTCCCTCAGCGTTCGAGGGCGGCGAGGACTCGTTTGGCGCGGTGCTGAAAAACGACTGACGTGCGCTCGTCGACGACGTTCGGCGCGCCACTGATCGACGTCAGCACCGTCTGGCTCAGCGTCGCCATGTCACGTGCGCTGAGCTGCACGAGCGCGTCGTACTCGCCAGTGACGAGCCACACGGCCACGGTCTCGTCGAACGCCCACACTGCGTTGAGAAATGCGTCGACGTGCGCTGGCGTCTTCGGTCTGAGCTTGACCGACACCAGTGCTTGAACATTGCGGTGGAGTGCGGCGTCTTCGACGTCAGCGTGATAGCCGCGGATGACACCCGACTGTTCGAGGTGGCGGAGTCGGTTGACAATGGTTGACGGCGACACATTCACTGCGGCAGCCAGCTCGGTGTTTGGGCGGCGAGCATCGACCTGCAGTTCATGCAGAATTCGGCGATCAGTTTCGTCGATACTCACTTGAAGGCTCCGAATTCTGTGGCTTGTGCAGACATGTCTGAAATTCTTGCATCTTCACTGCATCTCATCGGAAACTTCTGCATGGCCAAGGCAGCGAGTACCGATGTGACGAAGCGTAAGTACGAGTTGAGCGACCGCTACCGACGTGACGAGGGCACGGCGTTCGTCACTGGCGTCCAGGCACTTGCTCGAATCCCGATCGAGCAGCTCCGCCGCGATCGTGCGGCAGGCCTGAACACGGCTGCGTTCTTGTCTGGGTACCCCGGCTCACCGCTTGGCGGGTTCGACCAGGAGGTCGCCCGTGCGGTGAAGACCGTTCCCGACTTGCCAATCGTGCATCAACCAGCGGTGAATGAAGAGCTCGGTGCCACGTCCGTCATGGGGTCTCAGCTTGCACAGGGTCGGCCCGACGCGATCTACGACGGCGTGGTCGGTATTTGGTACGGCAAAGCCCCCGGGCTTGACCGCGCTGGTGACGCACTACGCCACGGAGTGTTCGCCGGCTCGAGCTCGCTCGGCGGCGCGGTGGTGCTGGTGGGCGATGACCCGGCGTGCAAGTCGTCGACAATGCCGTCGTCTTCGGACGCATCGCTCGTCGACTTTCACATGCCGATCCTGTACCCGGGCACGATGAGCGAGTGCCTCGAACTCGGATTGCACGCGGTAGCGATGTCTCGCGCGTCGGGGCTGTGGTCAGCGATGAAGATCGTGACTCCGGTCGCCGATGGGTCGGGCACGATCACATTTCCCGTCCTCGATGCTGACCCGATCCTGCCGACCGTCGAGGTGGACGGTGCACGCTGGGTCAGCCACCCATCAGCCCAATTCCTCGGGCCGCGGATGATCGAGGTCGAGCGCGAGTTTCGCGAGATCCGGCTGCCGCTTGCACAGCGTTACGGCATCGAGAATCGGCTCAATCGAGTGACCGCCAACCCGCGCGACGCGTGGATCGGTTTCGTTGCCACCGGGTTCACCTACTTCGAGATGCTCGAAGCATTTCGGCGCATCGGGCTCGACGGACTCGACGCCATCGAGTCGGCAGGCATCCGGTTGCTCCACCTTCGTATGCCGGTGCCGTTCAACCCCGAGTTGATCCGCTCGTTCTCTGAGGGTCTGGACGAGATCGTGGTCGTCGAGGAGAAGAACCCGACCCTGGAGTGGCTGATCAAGGACGCGCTCTATAACCGTGGACATCATCCGCGGGTACTGGGCAAGACCGACGAGCACGGCGCCACGCTGATGCGTTCATGGGGCCAGCTCGACGCTGATGCCATCTGTGCCGGATTGCGCTCGCGGCTGACCGAGCGAGTCGGCGATCGGCTCGTCCCGGAACCGGCGCCCGTGCGCGAGAGGGCGCTGATCCCCTTGGCAGTCAACCGCACCCCGTTCTTCTGTTCTGGCTGCCCACACAATTGGGGTACGAAGGTCCCCGACGGAGCGCTCGTCGGCGCGGGTACCGGTTGCCACGGCATGACCTTGCTGATGGACGAGGAACGGGTCGGCGAGTCGATCGGTATCACCGCCATGGGTAACGAAGGCGCGCAGTGGGTCGGCATGGAACCATTCGTTGCCGAGCATCACCTGTTTCAGAATTACGGCGACGGCACGTTCTTCCATTCTGCGCAACTCGCCCTGCAGTACTGCGTCGGTGCGAAGAAGGACATCACGTTCAAAATTCTGTACAACGGCACCGTGGCGATGACAGGAGGGCAAGACTCGGTATCGCCGATCGAAGTACCCGAACTAGTCACGATCCTGCTGGCGTACGGCGTGAGCAAAGTGGCGATCACCACCGAAGATCCAAGCCGATACCGACGGGTCGATCTTCCCACTGGGGTCAAAGTGCACGACCGAACCGACATCGTTGCGGTGCAGGACGAGCTGCGATCGATACCGGGTGTCACGGTGCTCATCCACGACCAGTTCTGCGCAGCCGAACTTCGCCGATCCCGCAAGCGCGGTCAGCTCGTCATGCCCACGCAACGCGTCGTGATCAACCATCGCATTTGTGAAGGTTGCGGAGACTGCGGCGACGTGAGCAACTGTCTGTCGGTGCAACCGGTCGACACGCCGCTCGGTCGCAAGACCACGATCGATCAAGCGTCGTGCAACTTCGACATGTCGTGTGTCGAAGGCGATTGCCCGGCGTTCATGATCGTTGAGGCCGGCGACGGAGGAGTCAACCCGATCGCGGATGTTGAGCCGACAACAGAGGTCCCCGACCCGATCGCTGATCTGGCCGTCGACCTTGTTCGCATTCGACTTGCCGGAATCGGTGGCACCGGCGTGGTGACAGTGGCGCAAGTCCTGTCGACCGCGGCGATGCTCGATGGCTGGGAACTTCGTGGCCTCGACCAGACCGGCCTCAGTCAGAAGGCAGGTCCCGTGGTGTCTGATGTGGTGCTGACGCGCGGTGATCGGACGGCATCGAATCTCGTTGGCCATGGCCAGGCCGACCTGCTCCTCGGATTTGACGGCCTCGTGGCTGCGAGCGACAACGCCATTGCCGCGAGCAATCCTGACCGGACCGTTGCCATTGTCTCGCACCACCGCACACCGACCGGGCGCATGATTTCGGAGCCCGCAACGCCGTATCCAACGGAGTCGATCGAGCAACGGCTCGGGGCCGCGACTCGGGCTGATCAGATCCAGTTTCTCGATGCCACTGCGCTCGCGACCACCCTGACGGGGAGCGCAGCGCAGGCGAACCTGCTGCTGCTCGGGGTTGCCGTGCAAAAGGGGCACATCCCAGTCAGTGTGCAGGCGATCGAGAACGCCATTGAGCTGAACGGTGTGGCAGTCGAAGCGAACCTCGCGGCGCTCGACTGGGGGCGTCGATGGGCACACGATGCTGCGTTCGTCGAAGCACATGCGGCTGCCGCGCACGTGCTCCCGGTGACACAGATGGTGACGGTCGAGCCAGTCCCTGCCGCTATGGCCGACCGGATCAACACGCTTACCGGAGCATTCGGAATCGCCGGCCCGGCGATCAACGATACGTTGACCATGCTTGCCGGTGACCTGATCGGCTATCAGAACCTGGCGTACGCGGCACGGTTCCTCGACGACGTCGAATCGGCTGCAGCGGCCGAGTGTCAAGCAGGGTCATCGACGGGTGAGTACACCGAAACCGTTGCGCGCAGCATGCATAAACTCATGGCGTACAAGGATGAGTACGAGGTCGCTCGTCTGCTCCTGATGCCGGAGGGCGCTCTTGCGGCGGCGGAGGTCGGCGGCACGGCCGCACGTGTTGCCTGGAAACTGCATCCGCCGATGCTGAAGGCGCTGGGGATGACGTCGAAGGTGGCAGTCAGCTCGAAGATGCGAGGTGCTTTCGTCGGGCTGCGGTCCGCAAAGAAGTTACGCGGTACCCGACTCGATCCGTTTGGTCGGAGTGAGATGCGTCGTGCCGAAGCGGGTCTGCCCGATGAGTTCCGACGGACACTTGAGGTGGTGGAGGCCTCGTTGCAGCCCGCCCTGATTGATGACGCGATCGCAATTGCTGCTCTGCCCGACTTGATCCGCGGCTACGAAGAACTCAAGACACGTCGGATTGCCGAGTACCGGTCGCAGATCGCTGCAGCGCTCGCGGATTTCGGCAACTGATCAGCCATTCGTCCCGCGTCGGCTCGACTCACTCGGAGGCGAGTTCCGTTCGTTGCTGGTCCCGGTGCGGTCGCGGTTGCGTTCCTTGGTCGGGCGCTACGGTTCGGGACGATGCGAATTTCAGAGCGAGTCGATAATGCGGTGCGGTTCATGGCCGAGCTCGCCTCGGGTGAACTCGCCGAAGTCGACGGTGGCGCGGTCAAGGCTGAGGCGATCGCGACGCGTCAAGGGATCTCGCTCAAGTACCTGCTCGATATCACGCGTGACCTGAAACGTGCCGAGCTGATTCGGTCCAAGCGCGGGCCGACGGGGGGTTTCACGCTGTCTCGTGATGCGGGCGCCATCTCGCTCGCCGACGTGTTCCGTGCGGTCGACGGCCCGCTTGCTGATGTGCATGACGAGAGCCTCCGTGGGCTGAGCTATCCGGTACCTGCCGAGGCGCTGCCCGAAGTGTGGATGGCAATCCGCGGCAGCTTGCGTCGTGTGCTCGAAGAGGTCAGCCTCACTGACCTCGTCAACGGCAACCTCCCTGCCGATGTTGTGTCGCTTGCTGCCGACTATCGAACGAGCACCGACCAGCGCCACCCGCGCTGAGCAGCAACTGAGGGGTTGCATCGCGGGGTTCCGCGGTTTAATATATTGTCCGTGGAGTTAGTAGAGAATCAGTTAACACATTTGCAGCGGCTGGAAGCCGAGGCGATACACATCATGCGCGAGGCGGTGTCCGAGAGCGACAACCCAGCGATGTTGTATTCGGTCGGCAAGGACAGCTCGGTCATGCTGCACCTGGCGATGAAGGCCTTTTACCCCTCCAAACCGCCGTTCCCGCTCGTTCACGTCGACACGACTTGGAAGTTCAGCGAGATGTACGCCTTCCGCGATCAGAGGGCCAAGGACCTCGGCGTCGATCTGATCGTTCACCAGAATCCCGAGTGCATCGAACGCGGAATCAACCCGTTCGAACACGGTTCCGCAATGCATACCGA
The DNA here is from genome assembly GCA_051275435.1 of Ilumatobacter sp. GTDB lineage: Bacteria > Actinomycetota > Acidimicrobiia > Acidimicrobiales > Ilumatobacteraceae > Ilumatobacter_A. The sequence continues at coordinate 20,758 of JBNMOS010000012.1, read as the reverse complement.
CATGTGGAAGACCGATGGCCTGAAACAAGCCATCGACATGAACAAGTTCGACCTGTGCTTCGGTGGAGCGCGGCGCGACGAGGAGAAGTCGCGGGCCAAAGAGCGCATGTTCTCGGTTCGTTCAGCGCAGCATCAGTGGGATCCGAAGCGCCAACGCCCCGAGCTGTGGAGCCTCTACAACGCTCGTCGGAGCGCAGGCGAGACGCTCCGCGTGTTCCCGATCTCGAACTGGACCGAACTCGACGTATGGCAATACGTTCACCTCGAACAGATCCCGATCGTGCCGTTGTACTACGCAGCGCCTCGGCCGGTCGTACATCGCGGCGGCACCTTGATCATGATCGACGACGATCGCTTCCAGTTTGAGCCGGGCGAAGAGCCGGAGATCAAGAACGTGCGGTTCCGTACCCTCGGGTGCTACCCGCTGTCGGGTGCCATCGAGAGCGACGCTGACAGCCTCACCGGCATCATCCAGGAGATGTTGCTGGCCACCACGTCTGAGCGAGAGGGCCGGTTGATCGACAGCGACTCCGCTGGCTCGATGGAGAAGAAGAAGCAAGAGGGGTATTTCTAATGGCGCACGTTTCTGATCTGATCGCGGTCGACATCGACGAGTACCTGACGTCGCATCAGTACAAGTCGCTGCTGCGCTTCATTACGTGCGGCAGTGTTGACGATGGCAAGAGCACGCTGATCGGGCGATTGCTGTACGAGTCACACATGGTCTTTGAAGATCACTTAGCCCAGCTTGAGATCGATTCGGCCAAGGTCGGTACGCAGGGAACCGATCTCGACTTTGCTCTGCTGCTCGACGGCTTGACGGCTGAACGCGAGCAAGGCATCACGATCGACGTCGCGTACCGATTCTTCTCAACGGAGAAGCGCAAGTTCATCGTGGCCGATACGCCGGGGCACGAGCAGTACACGCGTAACATGGTCACCGGGGCGTCAACTGCTGACGTTGCGGTCGTGATGGTCGATGCCCGAAAGGGCGTGCTCACCCAGACCCGCCGGCACAGTTATCTCGTGTCGCTGCTTGGGATCAAAGAGGTTGTCGTCGCTATCAACAAGATGGATCTCGTCGACTACTCGGAGGAGATCTACGACGCGATTATCACCGAGTACACCGAGTTCGCTCGCCAGATCGGCCTGAAGAGCGTCAACTTCATTCCGGTTTCAGCGCTGAAGGGCGACAACATCGTCGCGCACAGCGAGAACCTTCCCTGGTACGACGGTCCCACGCTGATGACGTACCTCGAAGAGGTTCCCGTCGATGATGACGTTGCAGCGGGGCCCTTCCGAATGCCAGTTCAGTGGGTCAATCGCCCCAACCTCGACTTTCGAGGCTTCGCTGGCCGGATTGTCGGCGGTTCCATCAGGCCTGGCGACCCGGTCCGGGTGCTTCCGGCCGGGACGACGAGCACTGTCGACCGCATTGTCACGATGGACGGCGACCTCGATGTTGCCGTCGCTGGCCAGTCAGTCACCATCACCCTCGCCGACGAGATCGACGTCAGCCGCGGCGACCTCATGTGCCTGGCTGACCAGCCGGCCGAAGTAGCCGACCAGTTCGAGGCACACGTCGTTTGGATGCACGAAGACGAGATGTTGCCCGGGCGGCCCTACCTGATGAAGATCGGCACCCGCACCGTCGGCGTGACTATTGCCAATCCGAAGTTCCGGGTCGACGTCAACTCACTGGAACACCTCGCTGCCAACACGCTCGAACTGAACGAGATCGGTGTGTGCAACCTCAGCCTCGACCGGCCGGTTCCGTTCGACCCATACGCGGACAACCGCGAGACGGGCTCGTTCATCATCATCGATAAGCGCACCCAGTCCACTGTGGGCGCAGGCATGTTGCACTTCGCACTTCGACGCAGCCACAACATCCATTGGCAGGACGTTCGCGTTGACAAGGCAGCTCGTGCTGATCAGAACAACCACCAGCCGGGTGTCGTCTGGTTTACCGGCCTCTCGGGTTCCGGCAAGTCGACCATTGCGAACATCGTCGAATCGAAGCTCCACACGCTCGGCGTGCGGACGTATCTGCTCGATGGTGACAACGTTCGCCACGGACTCAACCGCGACCTCGGCTTCACCGATGCAGATCGCGTGGAGAACATTCGGCGGATCGCTGAAGTGTCGGCTCTGATGGTCGACGCGGGTCTTTTGGTCCTCGTGTCGTTTATCTCGCCATTCCGCGCCGAACGCCGGTTGGCCCGCGAGCGAGTTGAAGTGGGCGAGTTCGTCGAGGTGCATGTCGACACGCCGCTCGCTGTTGCCGAAACGCGTGACCCGAAGGGCCTGTACGCCAAAGCTCGTGCCGGTGAATTGGCAAACTTCACCGGGATCGACTCGCCCTATGAAGCGCCGGAGTCACCGGAGGTTCATGTCGACACCACGACGCTGTCAGCGGAAGAAGCAGCTGATCAGGTCATCGCGGCGCTTCGTGCGAACGGCCTCATCAGCTGACCTGGCTTGGCCAAGCCAAGCCTGAACTCAGGCCTCGATACTTCAACGAAGGAACTGAGTGACAACTGATTCGTGGATTGCGCTGGTCGTGATTCTGTTGTGTGTGGTGATCCTTATCGCCGACCGCGTCGCACCGGTCGTGGTGCTGGGTGGCGCCGTCGTCGTCCTCATGTTTCTGGACGTCATCGATTCTGAGGTGGCCTTGAGCGGGCTGTCCAGCCCTGCACCAGCGACCATTGCCGCGCTGTACGTTTTGGCTGGAGCAGTAACGGCAACAGGGACGTTCTCGCGTGTGTTCGACCGATTACTCGACCGAGGAGGATCGATTGCCCTGCTGGCGGCGGTGACTGCCGGGGCTTCATCAGTCGTGCCCAACACACCGCTGGTGGCGATGTTCGCGCCTCGTGTCGTTCGTTGGTCTCAGCTCAATGGAGTCAGTGCTTCGCGCTTCCTGCTTCCACTATCGTTCGCGAGCATCCTCGGTGGCGTGATCACGCTGATCGGCACGTCGACGAACTTGGTCGTTTCGGACCTTCTGAGCAAGTCGGGGGAAGAACCGCTCGGGGTACTCGAGATCACGGTCGTTGGGCTTCCTGTCGCGGTGGTCGGTGTGGTTGTGTTGTCGACGATCGGGGTGCGCCTCCTTCCGGACCGGACTGCCGTGGCGACTGATGTTGGGCGTCGCGGCAGGGAGTTCCAGCTCGCCGCCCGCGTCGCCGCCGACGGCCCGCTCGTTGGCCGGACGATCGCCGAGTCAGGCCTGAGAAATCTCGACGGCGCATTCTTGGCCCTTGTCGAGCGGCCCGGGACCGATCGACAGTCGGCTACGTCGCTTGCGGCGTCACCGCACACGCGCCTGGAAGTGGGCGATGTCTGCTGCTTCGTCGGCGACGTCGCGAGGATGATCGATCTCCATGACATCGAGGGCCTCACGATGCTTGAGGAGCAGCACGTCACCAGTGCGCACGGGCCCGATGCCCGAGTCTTCGAAGCAGTGGTCTCACCTGGGTCGGCGCTGGTGGGGGGATCGCTGAAGTCGGTGGGCTTTCGAGCGCGCTATAACGCTGCAGTCATGGCGATTCACCGTGCGGACGGCGACATCGGCGGTCAACTCGGGCAGGTGACGCTGCGGGCTGGCGATGTGCTGCTGGTGCTTGCCGACGACTCGTTTGCCTCGCGCTGGCGTGGGCACGCCGATTTCTCCCTGGTTGCCGCCTTAGACGAGCAGCCCCCTGCACGTCGGGATCGGTCGATGCTGGTTGTTCTGGCAACGGCTGGGCTGGTGGTTGTGGCGGTCAGTGGTGTGCTGAATCTGTTCGAGGCAGCGCTGGCATCGGCGATTGTGGTTGTGGCGGGCCGGGCGGTTTCGGTCAACCAGGCGTGGCGATCAATCAACGTCAACGTGGTGGCGACCATGGCAGCGGCGATCAGCCTTGGGTCAGCGGTGTCGGCAAGTGGGCTAGCGGACGAGATCGCCGGCGTGGTGCAGCGCGCTGATGGCTTGGGTCTGGGCAACGTGGGCCACGTGGTCTTGGTGATGTTGGCGACGATCACGTTGACGGAGCTGCTGACCAATACCGCGGCTGCCGCACTCATGGTGCCGATAGCGCTTTCGATCGCGGCCGATGTGGGGGCCGAACCGAGGATGCTGACGGTTGCCGTGTTGATCGGCGCTTCGTGCTCGTTCCTTTCTCCGGTGGGATACCAGACGAACCTGATGGTGTTCAGTCTCGGCGGGTATCGATTCACCGACTTCACCAAAGTCGGTGCTCCGCTGACGTTGTCGACCGTGTTGATCTCTGCGGCGATCATCCCGTGGGCGTTCGGCTAGCTACCGTTGCCGCCGCAATCTCGGGACACGACACAGCGGATTCCGCCGCAATCCGTCCCGAGGTTCCCGCTGAGAGAGCGAGCAGTACGGTTCGCAGATGACTGAACGCGCTCACTCACTTCGATTTGGATGGCTGTCGCCGTGCATCGGCAACCGGTGGAGTGACCACAAGCCGATCGTGGTCGAGCAGGCAAAGTACATCTTGCCGACCGTCAACGATCACTTTGACAGCATGTGGGTTGCCGACCACTTCTGGGGCTTCGACGCCAAAACCGACCCGTTCGTCGAGGCATGGACATCGCTCACCTGGCTCGCCGCCAAATTCCCAGACGTACAGCTATGCCACCACGTGCTTGGCCACGGCTACCGGCCACCAGCACTTACCGCGAAAATGGCAGCCACGCTCCAGGTGTTCTCCGAGAACCGGCTCATCTTGGGGATCGGCGCCGGTTGGCGCGGTGACGAATACGAGGCATACGGCTACGACTTCCCGAAGCCGTCGGTGCGCTTCGCTCAGTTGGAAGAAGTCGTCGAGATTTGTCGGCTCATGTGGACCCAAGACGACCCGTCATTCCAAGGCGAGCACTACTCGATCTCCGGCGCTGCTGCCCCGCCGCTCCCCGAGGTTGTGCCGCCCGTGTGTATCGGGGCCAATGGTGAAAAGATTGGGCTCCCCCTCGTTGGTCGCATCGCCGATATGTGGCATAACGGTGGGCGCGACATCGCGCAATGGTCGGCCAAGCGCGACATTGTCCATGCGTCTGCGACCGAGGCCGGACGCAACCCAGCCAGCATCGAAAACGCGATCACGATCGAGAAGCCGCTGCCTGAGACCGACGAGGAATCCGAAGCCTTCGTCGAGCTCCTCGCCGGTTGGCACGCGGCAGGCGTCGACCATGTCGTATTGGACTTCGGCAATCCGGAATCGACCGAGCCAATCTTGCGGTTCTCAGAACAGGTCATCCAGGCATTGCGCTGATTCGCTGCGCTCAATAGAAGGGCGGCATCTCGGGACACAACCGAGCAGTTTCCGCCGCAATCCGTCCCGAGAAATCAGCTGCGGCTCCACAGTTGCGAAAGGGGCCTGACCCCATTCGTGACGTTAGAGAAACCCGCCGAGGCCGGGGTTGACGCCATCGACGATTCGCTGGGCCCGATCGAGCACGCCCGGCTTGGCTTCGTCGTGGGTGAGGATCCAGAACTTGTTCTCGATGACGGCATCGTGCACAGCATCAGCGACGACCTCGGTCGCAACGCCGTTCGCGACCAGCGATTCGATCATTAACTGCATGCCGCCGGCCGGTGCGTTCTCAGACGGTTCGGCGCGGAGACCGTCGGGCATGTTGCGGTCGCTTTTGGCAATACCGGTTGCCACGAAGGCAGGGCAGAGCACCGACACACCGACGTCGTTTTTGGCAATCTGCATCTCCTTGGTCAGCGTCTCGGACAGTGCGACGACGCCGTACTTGGCAACGTTGTATGCCCCCATGAACGGGGCCGATCCGTGCCCGGCCATCGAGGCGGTGTTCACCACGTGACACGGCTCGCCGTGCGCGATCATCGCAGGAAGGAAGACCTTGCAGCCGTAGATCACGCCCCACAGATCGATGTCGATGGTCCAGCGCCAGACCTCGAGGTTGTCGGGGTCGGCGACCGGACCACCAGCGGCGACACCAGCGTTGTTGCACAGCACGTGGACGTTGCCGAAGGCCTCGATGGCAACTCGTTCGAGTTCGCGCTGCTGCTCGATGTCACGGACGTCGACCTGCAGGCTCACGACCTTGTAGCCGGCAGCAGTCAGTTCGGTCACGGCAGCTTCCATCGCCGGAACCTCGATGTCTCCAATCACCAGGTTCATGCCGGCGGCGCCGAACCGGTGCGCCATCGCAAGACCGATCCCGCTCGCTCCGCCGGTGATCACTGCCGTCTTGCCGTTCAGGTTCTCCATCCCGAAGGGTCTACTCGCCCCGCACCGCTGAGATCCAACGCTGGTGTCTGAACTGGCGCCTTCGAGGAGCGGAAGCGCGGTCGTCAGGGATGCAGCGTGGCGATCTGGTCGTCGGTCCAGCCAAGTTCGGCCATCACCTGCGTGGTGTGTTCACCAAGGCCCGGTGCATGCAGCCGCACGGTCTCGTGGTCGTCGCCCCGACTTGCGAACCGGATGGGGTCGCGGGTGTAGCGGTACCGACCCTCGGTGGGGTGCTCATCGTCGTGCAACAAATCGATGGCCTTGAAATGCGGATCGTCTGCGATGTGTTCCAAGTCGAGGACCGCTGATGCGGGGATCGACCGACTGTCGCAGAAGTCGAGCAGCGCGACCGTTGGTAGGTCAGCGACCATCTCGTCGAGCATCCCGTACAGCTCACCGGAGTTGGCGATGCGCGAACGCTGTTCGGCGAATCGCGGATCGGTCGCGAGCTCGGGTCGATCGACGAAGCCGAAGAAGTCACGCCAGTTCGCGTCGGTGTAGGGCAGGAGCACAACCCAGCCGTCGGCGGTTTGGCGGGGACGCCGATTCGGGGTCGTGATCCGCGGGTAGCTGAACTGGCCAACCGGTGGTTCGAAGGTCGAGCCACCGAGATGTTCGACGAGGTTGAACGAGGCCATGACCTCGGCCATCGGCACCTCGATTGAATCACCCTCGCCCGTCATCGCGCGCCGGTACAGCGCGGCGGTAATGGCGGGGACAATGTGCAGGCCGCTGACCTTGTCGGCGATGATCGATGGCATCAACTGTGGCGGTCCGCCCGAGTAGGTGAAGAGGTCGACCACACCGGACGCTGCCTGGATCACGTCGTCGTAGGCAGCTTTGTCGGCGTTCGGGCCGTTGCTGCCCCAGCCATTGGCGACGCAGGTGATGATGTCCGGCTTGATCGCCCGAATCGATGCGTCATCGATCCCCAGTCGGCTCAACGCCGAGCGTCGCATCGTCGTGATGAACACGTCAGCTGTAGCAACGAGGTCACGCAGTGCTGCAGCGCCGCTGTCGGACTTGAGGTCGAGCACGACGCTGCGCTTGTTGCGATTTAGGTTGAGGCTGAACGCGCTCATCATCGCGCTGCGCGCCGGCTCGTAGTGCCGAATGATGTCGCCCTCGGGCGTCTCGACACGGATCACGTCGGCACCCATGTCACCGAGCATGCGTGTGGCAAGCGGGCCCATGACCACGCTGGTGAGGTCGACAACGCGCACTCCATCGAGTGGGCCGGCCGGTCGAACAGATTCAGATGTCACGGTCACACTGTGCCAGGCAGAGTGGGATCGGCCATGTTCAGCGAGACTGTTGGCGTGACCACTCAGACACTCGTCGCACCGGACACGTCGGTGCTCGATGCAATTCGCCAACTCTGCGTCGACGCGTTCGGCCCGGACTTCAGCGACGACGACTGGGCCCACACCACTGGCGGAACCCACGTGGTGTTCTGGAGCAATGGCTTGGTCGTCGCGCACGCCGCAGTGGTCGAACGGTCGATGCAGATCGGCAGTGCCACGGTGAGCGTTGGCTATGTCGAAGGCGTTGCCACCGCCCCCGATCGCCGGGGCGAAGGGCTGGGGTCCGCAGTGATGGTCGAAGCGGATCGGATCATTGCCGAACAGTTCGAAATTGGCGTGCTGTCGACGTCATCTGTTGGTTTCTACGGACGGCTCGGCTGGCAGCAGTGGCGCGGGAAGACGTACCTGCAGTCGGGTGCCGAGCGCACGCGGACCGCGGACGAAGACGACGGTGTCATGGCGCTACTCGTCGTCGGCGCCGTGTCGATCGACATCACCAACGACCTGACCTGTCGCGAACGCCGCGGCGACAACTGGTAGGTCACGCGTGTGGTGTGTCTGAGAGAATCGACGCGTGACTCCAAGTGAATTGAGTACCAAGCGGTTGCGACTCCATCGATGGACCGACGATGACCGGGCTGCGTTCGCCGAGCTCAATGCGGATCCTGTTGTGATGGAGCACTTTCCTTCGATGCTGACGGTTGAGCAGAGCAATGCGTTCGTCGACCGGGCTGAAGCGTCGTTCGAAGAACGAGGTTTTGGCCTGTGGGCGGTGGAGGTGATCGAGACGGCTACGTTCGCCGGCTACGTGGGGTTGTGGCCTGCAACCTTCGAGGCGCACTTCACACCGGCAATAGAGATCGGTTGGCGTTTCGCCAAGGAGTTCTGGGGCAAGGGGTACGCCACAGAAGCTGCACGAGCTGTGCTCGCGGACGGGTTCGAACGAGTCGGCCTCGACGAGATTGTGTCCTTCGCCGCAACAGTGAACGAGCGGTCGTGGAGGGTCATGGAGCGGATTGGTATGACGCGCGACCCGGCCGACGACTTTGACCACCCGACGCTCGACCCCGGCCACCGCCTCGAGCGGCATGTGTTGTATCGCATCAGCCGCTGATGCGGTGAGCAATAATATGAAAGTTTGACTCGCAATACATAGAGTGCGCGGTCTACGGTGTCAGCATGGTCACCCAGCCCGAGGCGCCAGGAGACGGTCGACGGGCGCGCCGCGCACGCAGCCGGGTTGCGGTCATTGACGCTGTGTTCGCGCTCGTTCGTGATGGCAAGGTGCCGCCGACTGTTGAAGACGTCGCTGACCGAGCCGGCGTGTCGGTGTCTTCGATCTTCCGCAACTTCGACGGTCTCGACGACATGCAGCGCCAGGCGTTCGACGTGTTTCGGGAACGGTACGTCCATCTTTTCGACCCCGTGGTCGATGCCGGTGCGCCGCGTGCGGAACGAGTCGCAAAGCACGTTCGTGCACGGCTCGGCCTGCTGACGGTCGCTGGGCCGATGATGCAAGTCGCCCGCCAGCGCGCACTCGACTATCAACCGATGGCCGAAGGGGTTGGTCGAGGCCGTTCGCAGCTGTCTGACCAGGCGCGTGTGCACTTCGCGTCTGAGGCGGCGCAACTGTCACCGGTCGAAGCGGCGAACTTGATCGCGGTGATCGATGCGATGACTTCGCCCGAGGCCTACGAGGTCGTGCAGGCCGCACACGGCCGGTCGGATCGGCAGATCTCCAGATCGTGGACTCGCTCACTTACTGCAATTCTCGATGGCTGGCCCGGCCTGCAACCCGACAACGGACTCGATAAGGAGAACACTGAATGACACGCGCTGCACGTTTCGAAGGAAAAATCGGCAAGACCCTCGCCGATTCCGAGCCCTGGTTCGACGAGCCACCGCATCCTGGCGATGGTGCACCGAACGTCGTGGTCGTTCTGCTTGACGACACCGGCTTCGCGCAGTTCGGTTGCTACGGCTCCGACATTGATACACCGAACGTCGACGCGCTCGCGGCGGGCGGCGCACAGTTCACCAACTTCCACGTCACGCCACTGTGCTCGCCGACTCGAGCGTCGCTGCTGACCGGTCGTTCGCAGCACGCCGTCGGGATGCGTTCCGTGTCGAACTTCCGCACTGGCTTTCCCAGCCAACTCGGCCACATCAGCAACCACGCAGCCACCGTTGCCGAGGTGCTGCGCGACGAGGGATACGCCACCTTCTGCGTGGGCAAGTGGCACCTTGCTCCAATGGAGCAGTGCTCGGCAGCCGGCCCGTTCGAGCAATGGCCGCTGGCCCGGGGCTTCGACCGGTTCTACGGCTTCCTCGAAGGCGAGACCGACCAGTTCCACCCGTCGCTCGTGTGCGACAACCACATGATCGATCAACCCGCGTCGAGTGGGGGAGGGTCTGCAGCCGACGGCTACCACATCAGTGAAGACATGATCGACCAGCTGATGAAGATGGTCAGCGATAGCAAGGGCGTGCGACCCGATCGCCCGTTCTTCGCGTATGTGCCATTCGGCGCGACGCACGCGCCGCATCAGGCGCCACAGGCCTATATGGACAAGTACCGCGGGAAGTACGACGAAGGTTGGGATGTCATCCGCGAGCGCTGGTTTGCTCGGCAGCTCGAACTCGGTGTGATCCCTCCGGAAACAGAGCTTGCGCCGCGCAACCCGGGCGTCGATGCGTGGGACGACCTGTCGGAGAACCAGCAACGCTTTAACTGCCGCCTCCAGGAAGCGTTTGCCGCGTTCCTCGACCACACCGACGACCAGATTGGCCGCCTCATCGACGGTCTGCGTGACATGGGTGAGCTCGAGAACACGATTGTCGTGGTGCTTGCCGACAACGGCGCTTCGCAGGAGGGCGGCCCGTTCGGCGTCATGCACGAGATGAAGTTCTTCAACGGCATCTTTGAAACAGCCGATCAAGTGATGGATCAGATCGACGACATTGGTGGCCCGCACAGTCACACCAACTACCCGTGGGGCTGGGCGCAAGCCGGCAACACACCGTTCAAGTGGTACAAGCAGAACACGCACGAAGGTGGTGTCCACGTGCCAATGATCGTCAGTGCTCCAGGCCTCGCCGAGCCTGGTGTGTTGCGCGATCAATTTGTCAACGTGTCCGACATTGTTCCGACGATCTACGAGATGGTCGGCGCCACAGCACCCGAGGTGTACAACGGGCTCGAACAGCTACCCGTCACCGGTCGATCCTTCACCAATGCGCTGGCCGATGCGTCGGCTCCAACCGCGAACACCGTCCAGTACTTCGAGATGGCGGGCAGCCGAGCACTCGTCGCCGGCGACCAGGAGTCGCTGTGGAAAGCCGTGTGCAAGCACGACAAGGGTGCCGACTATGACACGGAAACCTGGGAGCTGTACCACCTGAGCAACGACTGGTCCGAGTGCACCGACCTGGCTGGCGAACGGCCGGAGAAGCTCGCCGAGTTGATCGATCTGTGGTGGCAGGAAGCCGACAAACACGGTGTGCTTCCGCTTGACGACCGTACGATCGAACTGTTCGGCAGCAGGTTCCGCGACCACTCGCCGCACCCGGTCGACAAGCGATACGTCTATCGACCACCGATGTCGCCGATGCCAGGCCAAGCATCGGTGTCGCTCGGTGGGACCTCGTTTGACCTCACAGCTCGCGTCACTCGTGCAGCAGGTGAGCAGGGAGTTTTGTACGCGACCGGTACCGAGAACTCAGGCGTGTCGATCTTCGTGCAGGACAACAAGCTGGTCGTTGACTACAACGCATTCGACGACCATTTGATCGTCGAGTCCGACATCGGCGTGCCCGTCGGCTCGAGTGCCCTCGGCGTCCATGTCCGCCGTACCGGCGGCAAGACGGGCACGATCTCGTTGAGCGTCGATGGCGTGGCAACCGAGCCGGCCGAGCTGCCGCTGTTCATGACAATGATGTCGTCAGTCGGTCCGAGCGTCGGGTACGACTATGGCTCTGCTGTATCGCAGCGTTACACCGGACCGTTCCCGTTTGAGGGCAGATTGCACGAGGTCGTCGTCCAGTTGCTGTCCCGCGATGCCATCGAGGCCGAGCGAGCGAACGCCGCAAGCGAAATGAGCCGCCAGTGAGTTACGCATGGGGTCAGGCCCCTTTCGCAACTCTGTGCCCTCCCGGCACGATCCCCCGCAACCATTTCACTACAACGATGTCGCTACTGAGATGGAGTTCCCGATGAGTTTGACCGTCACGCTGCTCGGCACCGGTTCGCCGATGCCTGCACCTGATCGCGCTGGCCCGGCCACGCTGATCTCGGCCGGCGAGGGTGCCGACGCAGAGCACTATCTGGTCGATGCTGGCCGCGGTGTCCTGATGCGTCTCGCCGCGTGCGGGCTCGGTGCACCGAACCTCGCCGCGGTGCTGATCACCCATCTGCACAGTGACCACATCACCGACCTCAACGATGTGATCACCACGCGTTGGGTGATGACGTTCGAGGAGACACCGCTGACGATCGTTGGCCCGGTTGGCACTCAGCAGGTCGTCGACCACATCCTGGCGTCGCTCGACCCCGACATCGAATACCGCCTTGCCCACCACCCAGACCTCGATCACCGGCCGCCGGTGACCGTGATCGAAGTGACCGAGGGTGTCGTTGACCTCCCCGGCAACGTTCGGATTACCTGCGGGCAAACCGACCACAAGCCGGTCGAGCCGAGCGTTGGCTTCCGTTTCGATCACCGTTCTGATGGAGGAGTCGCCAGTGTCGTCGCAGCTGGTGACACCGTGCCGTGTGCCGGCCTCGACGCACTGTGCGCAGGCGCGAACGCGCTCGTCCACACCGTGATCCGCAAGGACATCCTCGCGAACGTGCCATTGCAACGGATACAGGACACGCTCGACTACCACTCGTCACCCGAAGAGGCAGCGCAGACCGCAGCCAAGGCCGAGATCGACACATTGATCTACACCCACTACGTCCCGCCGATGCCCGTGAGTGGCAGCGCTGACGACTGGCGAGCGCTCGGAGCAGCGCACTTCGCAGGCACCATCGAAGTTGGTGACGACCTCCACACCGTCACCATTAATCCCCGTTGAACGTCACCATTAATCCCCGTTGATCGAAAGCAGCCAACATGAAATCACTCCGCACACCCGACGAGCGTTTCGCTGATCTCCCGGGCTACGCCTTCGCACCGAACTACGTCGAGATCGACGACCAAGATGGCGGCACCCTCCGCGTCCACTATCTCGACGAGGGCCCGGCTGACGGGCCGGTGGTCCTGGCGATGCATGGCGAGCCGTCGTGGAGTTACCTCTACCGCAAGATCATCCCGCTGCTGACCGGTGCGGGGATGCGCGTGATCGCACCCGATCTCGTCGGATTCGGCAAGAGCGACAAGCCGAGCGAGAAGAGCGATTACACATACGCCCGGCACGTGGCTTGGATGCAGGAAGCGATCATTGATCATCTCGACCTGCAGAACACGACGTTCTTTGGTCAGGACTGGGGCGGCCTCGTCGGCCTCCGCCTCGTTGCAGCGAACCCTGGTCGGTTCGCGCGCGTCGTGATTGGCAACACCGGCCTGCCGACCGGTGAAGGCGCGCCGAGTGATGCGTTCATGGCATGGCAGAAGTTCAGCCAGGAATCACCCGTTTTCCCAATCGGTCAGATCCTGCAGGGTGCAACCAACACCGAATTGACCGACGCCGAAGTTGCGGCCTACGACGCACCGTTCCCCGACGAGACCTTCAAAGAGGGTGCTCGCATCTTCCCGTCGCTCGTCCCGACATCGACCGACGACCCGGCGGTGCCCGACAACCTCGCCGCCTGGGAAGTACTGAAGCAGTGGGAGAAGCCATTCATCTGCTGCTTCAGCGATGACGATCCGGTCACTACCGGCGGCGACAAGCCGTTTCTGAAGCTGGTGCCTGGCGCGCAGGGCCAGCCGCACACCACGGTCACGAACGCGCACCACTTCTTCCAGGAAGACGGCGCGCCGCAGATCGCCCAGATCCTCATCGATGCCGTCGGCGGGGGCTGAGGCGATGACCGATCCGGCTCAGCCAGAACTTGATGACAGCGCGTGGAGCGAGCTATCGGCGCGCGCGGCGTTTGCATCGCACCGGCTGATCGGCTGGATCTACTGGGACCCAACCGCCATCGAAAACTTCACCGCGCTGGGGCCCGACCCATGGAGTTACTACGTCGCAAGTCGTGGGGCATCGCTCGCCCCGGCCGGCAACCAAGCGGTGATTGCAGCGTTCTATTCGATCAGCCCAGCGTTCATCGCGATGTCACTGGACAACGCCCGGGCCGCCACGACGTTCGAACAGATCGCCGACGCCCGCGACGCAGGTGTTGTTGCCGGGCTCCGTCAGTACTCCCCGGAGATCTGCGACGACCTCGCCGCGCTGGCTCCTGATCTGTGGGCCGCGGTGGACGCGATCACGATCTCGGGTCGGGCGCTTGCGGGAACGTTGCGCGAGCGCGCTCGCCCGAACGATCAACTGCTGTCGGCATGGCTTGCCGTGAACTGCATCCGTGAGTGGCGTGGTGACACGCACTGGGCGATCCAACTCGTCGACGATATGGGCGACGTCGCGGCGGGGATTCTGGACGGCGCGGCACGCAACTACGACGCCGACTGGCTGCCACGCAGCCGCGGTGCCGATGACGCAGCGCTCGCCGCTGGATACGCCGAACTCGAGGCGCGAGGCTTGGTCACCGACGGCAAGGTCAACGCCGCAGGGACGGCTCACAAGGCAACGCTTGAAGCGCGACTCGACGCCCTGTCGCTGCCTGCATGGCGTGCGCTCGGCGCGGAGGCCACTCTGCGATTCGTCGATCTGATCGAACCGGTCGGCGACCGATTCGTCGAGCGGATCAATGCCACGGGCGGGGCTAACTGGATGCCTGCAGCACGCACCCGAGTGGCTCGATGACCGTGACGCAGCAACCCGTGACGCGGCAGAGCACGACACCAGTAGGGAGGTCGCCATGGCGACAGTGACGAAGTCAACGACGATTCCCGCATCCGTTGATGCGGTGTGGGCGGTACTCGCCGACTTTGCCGCAATCAGCCAGTGGGCGCCGAATGTCGACCACTCATGCCTGATGTCGGACCAGACAGAAGGTGTGGACATGGTCCGGCGCATCCAGACGGGTCGGACCGCAGTCGTCGAAACCGTCGAGCACTGGGAGCCCGGTGTGGCGCTGCGATACGCCATCACGGGCCTGCCACCGATCATCCGGTCGGTCACGAACGCATGGTCAATCGAACCAGACGGTGATGCCACCACTGCCACGCTGACCACGGAGATCGATGCCGGGCCGCGGCCGCCGCAGCAGGGCATTGCCAAGGCCGTTGGCCGCAAGCTCGGTCAGGCATCCGACGAGATGCTTGCCGGCCTCGCCACCCATTTCGCGACATCACCTGAACAGCCCGGACAGCAGCAGGAGCAGCACGCATGACGCGCCCCGACGTGATCATCATCATGACCGACGAAGAGCGGGCCATCCCGCCCTACGAGTCGGACGACGTCCTTGCCTGGCGGCGCGCGGCCCTCAGCGGTCGCCGGTGGTTTGACGACAATGCCGTGAATTTCAACAGGCACTACACCGGGTCGCTGGCCTGCGTGCCCAGCCGCCCAACGATCTTCACCGGCCACTACCCCGATGTCCACGGCGTCACGCAGACCGACGGGCTCGGCAAGATGGCCGACGACTCCCGGCTCCGTTGGTTGCCCGAGGGCGAAGTGCCGACGCTCGGCAACTGGTTCCGTGCCGCTGGATATGACACGCACTACGACGGTAAGTGGCACATCAGCCACGCCGACCTGCATCATGTTGGCGGGGCGAACGATGGCCACCGGGTAGAGACCAACGACCGCGAGGGCAACGTCGATGCAGCGGCTGTTGAGCAGTACCGCGCCGCGAATCCGCTTAATGCATTCGGTTTCGATGGTTGGGTCGGCCCCGAACCGCACGGCGGTGACCTCGCCGACAGCGGCGTCCGACGCGACCCCCTGATCGCTGCACGCGTGGTGGCCTGGCTCGAAGATCGCTACGCCCGACGTGCCGCCGGTGACCCCGATGCGCAACGTCCGTTCCTGCTGGTGGCGAGTTTCGTGAACCCCCACGACATCGTGCTCTTCCCCGCTTGGGCGCGTCGTGGCAATCCGCTCGAACCTGGCCCGCTCGACCCACCCCATGTGCCAGAAGCGCCGACGGCTCACGAGGATCTTGCAAGCAAGCCAGCGGCCCAGATCGCGTACCGTGAGACCTACCCGTCGGGCTACGGCCCGATTCCGGCCGTGGCCGGGACGTATTCGAAGAAGGCGCAGCAATATCGCGACCTGTACTACCGGCTCCATGCCGAGGTCGACGGGCCGATTGACCAGGTTCGTCGTGCGATCACCGGCGCGGTGGATCAGGGTGGCAACGACAGCGTCATCGTCCGTACTTCCGACCACGGCGACCTCCTTGGTGCCCACGGCGGGCTGCACCAGAAGTGGTTCACCCTCTACGACGAGGCGACCCGCGTGCCGTTCTCGATCGCTCGCGTTGGCGCCAACCCGACGACTGGTATGTCGATCGACGGCGCGCCGACCTCGCATGTCGACATCGTCCCCACCCTGCTTGCCGCAGCAGGTATCGATGAGTTGATCGCCGCCAATGTGTTGCAGTCGGACTTCAGCGAGGTCCATCCGCTGCCCGGCCGAAACCTGATGCCGGTGGTCGACGCACCCGACACCGCCGACCCTGATCGGCCGGTGTACCTGATGACTCGCGACAACATGCTCGAGGGTGATTCGGGAGCATCTGGTCTCGCCCGTCGACTCGGCCGGACCACCAATCCGCCGGCGCCGTTGCGCATCCAGGTGCCCGCACACGTGGCATCCAACTTCGAGGGGCTCGTGCTGCGCGTTCCCACCGACGTCGATGGCGCAGGGAACTTGTGGAAGCTTGTCCGCACGTTCGACGACCCCGACACGTGGACCGAACCCGGGGTCCGCCACCTCGCTGCGTCTGGCCCGGCCGGCAACGAGTACCGCACGGCCACGCTGCCGGACCAGTGGGAGCTGTACGACCTCGACGCTGATCCGATTGAAGCAGCCAATCGCTGGAACGACGAATCAGTATCCGACTTGTTCGCGCAGATGCGAACCGCATTACAAACCGAACGTGCCCGGGCTGTGCCTGAGCGCAACAATCCGTGGCCATATGCGTCACGCCAACCCACCGCTGGAGCCCCCATGAAGAAAGCACCCCCACCCGCCCGTTTGCTTCGCAAGGTCCTGCAGCGCGCTGGCCTGCACCCAGAAGATCCGGACGCCACCACCTTCGATCTCGCCGGCAAGCGAGCATTGATCGTTGCGACGAACACCGCCGTGATGGACATCGGCAAGCCGACCGGTGTGTTCGCCAGCGAGATGACCGTCCCCTACTACGCTTTCCTCGATGCCGGAATGGCGGTCGATGTGGCGAGCCCGCTTGGTGGCGTGATTCCGGTCGATCCGCAGTCGATCAAACCGGTCATTCGATGCGCCGACGACGACCGCTTCCTCGCCGACGACGACTTCAAGGCCAAGGTCACCAAGTCGCTCCCCATCGCTGATCTCGACATGGACGACTACGACATTGTGTTCCTTGCTGGGGGCTGGGGTGCCGCTTTCGACTTCGGCTTCTCCGCAGCGCTGGGCGACAAGATGACCCAGGCCAATGCTGGCGGATTGGTGATAGGCGGTGTGTGCCACGGGCCGCTCGGCCTCCTCAACGCGAAGGCGGCCGATGGCCGCGCGCTCGTCGACGGCCGCAAAATCTCTGCAGTCACCGACAAGCAGGTCAAGGAACTCGGCATCCAGTCGACGCCGCACCACCCGGAGCGCGAATTGCGTGGTGTTGGCGCTGCGTTCGAGAGCCAGACCAGGCGACGCGACCCACTGGCCAATCATTGGGTCGTCGACGGCAACATCGTCACCGGCCAGAACCAGAACGCCGGGCCGATGGTGGCTCGCGAAATGATGCAACTCCTCGTTGCACAGACATCTCCATCAACCACAGCACCCACGAAAGTTGCCGGTAGCGGCGAGAAAGCGAGTAGCTCATGAGTAACACGGTTCGCTACGGAACACCGAACACGGAATACGCAATGTCGATGGCGATGATGTCGCCCGAAGATGACGGTCCGGTGTGGATGGTCAACCTGATGAAGTACCGCGAGGTCGCCGACTACGCCGATGGCCGCGAGTCAACGATCAGCGGGCGTGATGCCGATGACGCCTACTCGCCGCTCGACTCGCTCGCCGCCGTCGGTGCTGCACCGGTGTTCTTCGGTGACGTCGATCAGCAACTGCTGGGCGACGCAACCACGTGGGACCGCATCGGCGTCGTGAAGTACCCGACGCGCAAGGCATTCATCGACATGCAGTCACTGCCGTCGTTCCAGAAGTCGCACCACCACAAGGACGCTGGGATGGAGTCGACCATCGTGATCGGCACACAACCCATAGAGATGCCGACGCCCCCGGAAGGGTTCGAGCAGGCCGACTGGGCTGACGTGCCCCACCCGCCGACCGATGACGACGGTCCGGTCGTGGTGGTCCACGTCTTGCGCTTCCATGACAACCCTCAAGGAACAGCGGCGGCCAACAAGACGCCCGACCAAATGGAGCAATATCAGACCGCTGCGGCCAAGGTTGCGCTCGGTCACGGTGTTCGGATCATTGGCTGGTTCGCGGTCGAAGACACGATCGTCGGCGACGGTCGGACATGGCATCAGGTCCGCTTCAACGAGTTCCCGAGCAAGGCAGCGTTCATGGCCGTCGTCATGGATCCAGCCCGCCTCGAAGCTCAGAAGGATCACCGCGAAGCCGCCATTGCCGACACGTACACGATGATCGTTCGCGCCCGACTCAACGAACTTGAAGCATCGATCGACTCGTGAGGCCGCAACATCCGTTGCTGGCAGGCACGACGACCTCGTCAGAACAGCCGATCGTTATTCGCGGGGCGCACAGCTCGCCCTACAGCCTCAAAATGCGCGCCGTGCTGCGCTATCGGCACATCCCGTTTCGGTGGGTACTCAAGGGCTCGACACTCGACACGTTCCCGCCAGGCTCGGTGCCGATCATCCCGGTGTTGATCTTCCCAGGCCCCGACAGCGCTTACTCTGAGACGCTCGTCGACTCGTCGCCGCAGATCGCCCGGCTCGAGGCCGATCACGCGCAGCGCAGTCTTGTGCCGACGGACGGTGCCCTTGCGTTCATCGACTTCCTGCTTGAGGACTTCGCCGACGAGTGGGTCACCAAGGCGATGTACCACTACCGGTGGACCTACGACGCAGACATCGAAAAGGCGGGCCTGCTGCTGCCGCTCGATCAGAACCTGCACGCTCCCGACGAGCAGCTTGCCAAAGCGCATGACTTCATCATCGAGCGCCAGGTCGGCCGTCGAGCACTCGTTGGATCGACCGATCAGAACCAGCCGATCCTTGAAGGCTCGTTCGAGCGTCTCCTTGACATTTTGCAGGAGCATCTGGCCCACCAACCGTTCCTGCTCGGCGTGCGGCCGGCGCGATCTGACATGGCGATGTACGGCCAACTCAAGCCGATGCTGTGGTGGGATCCGACGTCGACGGCATTGGCGACGGCCCGGGCACCCCGAGCGGTCAACTGGATTGAGCGGGTCGACGACCTGTCGTCGTGGCCTGTGGCCGATGAGCAGCGTGGTTGGGATGCAACCGACGCGTTGGCACCCACCGTGCGCCGCCTGCTCGCAGAAGCCGGTCGGACGTATGCGCCGTTCATGGTCGCCAATGCTGCAGCGCTGCAATCGGGTGCCGACGAGATGGTGTGCACGATCGACGGCCAGACCTACTCGCAGAGCCCGTTCGGATATCAGGGCAAATGTTTGGTGTGGCTGCGCGAGCAGTACACGGCACTCGCCGATGCCGATCGTGCGACCGTGGATGGGCTCCTCGCCGGCACCGGTTGTGAGCCACTGTTTGCGTGATTTGCTTCCGCACCAGATGCGCAGATTGTTCACGAGAACGTTGGCCGGAGGCACGACGAAGGAAAATGGAAGAATGGCCTCGGCATGGTGCGACTGAGCGATCTTCACGCAGCGGAAGCTGAGCACCTGCAGGCTCGCGCCGATGCGATGCAGATGATCGAACCGGGGGTGTGGATCGCACCCAAGCCTTTGGCTGAGTCGACGGTGGCGATCGTGTCGACTGCAGGCCTGCATCTGCGATCCGACGCGCCGTTCACCCTCGGTGCACTCGACTACCGGGTCGTGCCGAGCGATGCCGATTGGGGTGACGTGGCCATGAGCCACGTGAGCACCAACTTCGACCGCAGCGCGTTCCAGCAAGACCCGAACATCTCGTTTCCGGCGGAGCGACTGCGTGAGATGGCAGACGCCGGCGAGATCGGCGGTGTCAGCAAGTGGCACTACTCGTTCATGGGTGCGATGCCGGCTCCGCAGCTGTTCGAAGACACCGGCACCGAGGTCGGTCGGCTGCTGGCCGCCGACGGTGTCGACGTGGCACTTCTCGTTCCTGTTTGACCGTTGTGCACGGGCGCAGTTGGCGCCCTCAGTAACTTCATCGAACGGGCCGGCGTGGCATGCACATCGATCAGCCTGGTACGGGAACAGAGCGAAGCCGTTGGCCCGACTCGGGCGCTCTGGGTGCCGTTCGCCCTGGGCCGGCCACTCGGTTCGGCTGAAGATCCGGAGTTCCAGAAACGGGTGATGCGCGACGCGTTCGCGTTGCTCGTCACGGCCACCGGGCCCACGATTGCCGACTACGACGGGCCGCTCCCCGAAGAGGCTGGCCCTGGCCAGTGGGCTTGCCCGCTGAACTTGGGACCGGTCATCGACGACACGCTGACCGGTCGACTCTTGGCCGAAGTTGGTCGATTGAAGACCTGGTCATCACAGACACGTGCGACGCGTGGCCGGACGTTGTTCGGTGTCAGCGGTGCCGGGCCTGACCAGATTGACGACGTTGCTCGCGCGCTAGCCTCGATCGTCGATGCCGAGTCGATCACAGAGCTGCCCGATTTGACCGGGGCCGACGACATCGAATGGGCCTTCGAGATGCCGCTCCTCGTTCGCCACCTCGCCGATGACTTACGGACCTTTTACCACGAGGCCATTGCGGCCCAGCCTGGCTCGCCGGCGCCGAATCACGA
>JBNMOS010000011.1:0-47624 GCA_051275435.1 Ilumatobacter sp. | reverse complement strand
GATGCAATGAGTGGGGAGGTGACGGCATGACCGACACACTGCAAGACACGGCGAAGCTTCCTGTGCCGACCGAATCGGTCGCCGAGCGTTGGAAGGCGCTGCCGAACTGGGCGCGCTGGGCGCTGATGGCGGCCATGGGCGTCTTGATCCTGACGATCGTGCAGTCGCTCAGCGGCACCGACCTCCTCACCACACCGAATGCGTCGAGCGGCATGCTGCGCTGGGCGATGCCGATCCTACTAGCGGGCCTCGGCGGGCTTTTCTCTGAGCGTGTCGGCGTCGTCAACATCGGCCTCGAAGGGATGATGATTCTGGGCACCTGGTGTGGCGCCATCGGTGCATTTGAGTTTGGGCCGTGGGGCGGCCTGATCTGTGGCCTCGTTGGAGGCGCGCTCGGCGGCCTCCTTCACGCTATTGCCACCGTGCAGTTTGGTGTCGACCACATCATCAGCGGCGTGGCGATCAACATCTTGGCGCCTGGCCTCGCACGCTTCCTGTCTGACCGGTTCTTCCCGCAACGAGGCGGGTCGATCTCGCAATCACCTCGAGTTGATGGCCTGGGAACGTTCACGGTGCCGGGCCTCTCCGAACTCTTCGAAAAAATCGATGGGTGGGGGATTTTCTTCCTCTCCGATATGGCTGGTCTCCTCGAGGGCCTCGTCACCGACATCCGATATTTCACCCTGTTCGGCTTGCTGCTCGTTCCGGCGTCAGCGTGGCTGCTCTTTCGCACCAGGCTTGGCCTGCGGATGCGGATCTGCGGTGAGAATCCGAAAGCGGGCGAATCGCTGGGTGTCAACATCTACTTTCACAAGTACCTCGGTGTCGTGGTCAGCGGCGCGTTCGCTGGCCTTGCCGGTGCGTTCATCGTGATTGAGTTGACTGGGTTGTACCGCGGCGGCCAGACCAACGGCCGAGGCTTTATCGCACTCGCCGCGCTGATCTTTGGTAACTGGCGAGCGAGCGGCGTGATGGTTGGCGCGATGCTCTTCGGCTACCCGTTCGCGATTTCACTCAACGACTTCGACGAAACCGGCAGTGGTGTCGCCACCCGTGCTTTGCTGCTCGTCGTTGCGATCGGTCTTGCCGGATATGCGATCTTCACGTATCGCAAGGGCGCCACAAAACGGGGTGCAACTAGTCAGGCAGCCGCTGCCGTCGGCAAATCCGCGGCGGGTGCGCAATCCATCACGAAGTCGCCGACCGAGTCGTACATGTCGGGTGTCGCCTCGCTGGGTGGACCCAACGTGTTGCTCGCAACGATCCTCGCGTCGATCACCTTCCTGTGGTATCTGCTCACTGACCGCGCCGCCGACTGGGTGCCGAACACGATGCCGTATGCGCTCGTGCTCGTCGTCCTGGTCTTTGCAAGCCAGAGCCTCAAGGCGCCTGCCGCCGACGGGCAGCCGTACCGCCGCGGCGAAGCCTGACCGTTCGCGCCAGTCATTCGTTTCACGGGTTCACGAACCCGCCCAGGTTGCGCACAACTGATGCGCTTCTCTTCGACCTCAATGACAACCAGGAGTCACTCATGAAGTTCGGCGTCGCATTTGCCAACACGGTCACCTTCACAACGGGAGCCGGCGCCGCAACGCTGGCCAAATCTGCGGAGGCGGCGGGGTTCGAGTCGCTGTGGACCGTTGAGCACATCCTGTATCCCGAGGGGTACGAATCGACCTACCCGTACGCGCCAGATGGCAAGATGCCTGGCTCTGGTGACAGCCCGATCCCAGACCCGCTGATCTGGCTTGCCTACGTGGCAGCGAACACGACCACATTGAAGTTGGCCACGGGCATCTCGCTGTTGCCCGAGCGTCACCCTGTGATGTACGCCAAGGAAGTGGCGACGCTCGACTCGATGTCGAACGGCCGCCTGATGCTCGGTATCGGCATCGGCTGGCTCCGTGAAGAGTTCGATGCGCTCGATGTCCCGTGGGAGGGCCGTACCCGACGTACCGAGGAGTACGCCGATGTGATGCGCGAGCTGTGGAAGGCCGACGGAGTGTCATACGACGGTGAATTCATCAACTTCGAGAACATCTCTTCAAATCCGAAGCCAACCAACGGTTCGGTGCCGATTCACATCGGTGGGCACAGCGAGGCGGCAGCCAAGCGAGCTGGTCGGATGGGCGACGGTTTCTTCCCGGCCAAGGGCAATATGGCCGAGTTGATCGACATCGCCAAGCAGACTGCCGCTGATGCGGGCCGCGACCCCGAGGCGATCGACATGACCGGCGTGCACCCGGGTATTTTCGGCGCTGATCCCGCAGCGGCGGTCGAGGAAGCGGCATCGTGGGGCGTCGATCGCCTCGTTGCTCCGGCCTTCATGTTTATTGGTGACACCGAACAGAAGATGGCCGAGTTTGCCGCAAAGGTCATTGCCACCTGAGCGGAACGTTTCTCGGTGCGCAGGGCGAGCGCCGCTGCGACCGGGTCAAATCTGTCAGGCTTGGCCTGGTGCGGAGAATTCAGGTCAGGTGATCGTGGAGCGCGTCGATGTGGCCGATGTCGACCGCACCCATGCCGACGAGGGCGGCGTTTCCTGGTCGAGAACCTGGGCCCGTGAACGACAGGACCGATGCGGGCTCGCGTTCGACCGAGGCAAGCGCTGTTGCCCAGGTTGGGCCGGTTCCGTCGGCGCACGCCACCACAAGTGTCCGGTCGGCCATTGCCTGGACCACGGCGTCGCGGGCACGGGATGTCGCTGGCGATGCGGTGGTGTCGGGGACGAATGGGCTGACCAGGCAAAGTGCTTGCTGCTGGACGAGTTTGCGGACGTCGGGGGATCGGGCTGCACGGTTGATGCCGTCGGCTGCCACGACAATGGGTGTGCTACCGCAGGCGCCAGACTCATCAATTACGACACCGTCGATGGCCGGACCTTCGCCGTGTTCCGATTGGCTGGGCGCACCAACCACGGTTGCCCAGCCGGCAACGACGGCTGCTGCGACTGCTTGTCGAACGATTGGTTCAATGGCATTGTCGGTGGCATCAGTGGCGATCGCGAGGCGACGAAGCAGCAGTACGTCGGTCGCTCCGGCAGCGAAAAGATGCGGTGGACAGCCGTGCTGCATTCGGTCGCGGAGTAGGACGGGGAATCGTTCGTCGAGGGCTGACAGCAAGGTGATGCCGCCCTCGCCGAGCCGTTCGATTTCGAACGCGAACGCTCGTGTGGCATCGAGCAATCCGGTCAGGCGCTGTTCGGACACATCGCCCTGAGCGACCTGTGCTCGCACGGTGGCGTCTGTCAAGAGTGCGCCGACGTCGATCCCGAGCGCATCGGTCCGGTCGACGAGGCCCCAAAACTCGCGGGCCTTCAGCGGAGCGACGTCGAGGCGCGTGAGTTGATTGCTGAGCAGGAGTGCTGCGAGATGCGTGTCGGAACTCATCGTGAGCCGATCATGGCACGTCGATCGACCTTGGCAGAGTGATCTTGGGGCTCGCTGGTCAGGCCCGGCGGCCGAGGGCGAGCGCGAGAACGATGGGGAAAACCGGGCCGCTACCGCTGCGTGACATCATCCGCCCGATCTCGTTGAGGGTCCACCCGGAATCGACGAGGTCGTCGATAAGGAGCACCGGTCCGCCGAGTGGGGGCTCGCCGAGTGTGAAAGCCCCTGCGACGTTGGCTGCCTGGTGCGGGCTGTTTTGCATCTCGACCTGGGGCGGCCGGTGCTCAGCGCGTTCGACGAGTGGCACGTACGGAATGACGAGCGTCTCCGCTACCCGCTGAGCGAGTGACGGTACGAGTGCACCGGTTCGGTCAGAAGGGACCGCTGCGACCCATGTGGGTGCGGGCGACGGCGCCCACTCGGTGATCATCTCGACCAGCGCCCCGACCAACTCGTCGGCAAAGTGGCCGTCGCGGCGGCCCTGTTGGACCAGCGGGCCCCAACCGCTGTCGCCCCAGTGAGCAAGTGTGCGGCCCTGCTGGTTTCGTTCGCCAACGGGGATGCCCTGCTTCTTTGGTTCGATCATGAGCGGACGGTTGCGAAGGAAGGCCTCGGCTGCAGCAATGAGATGGGTCGATGTGCTGGGCCGAATGAACTCGTTGCGACAATTGTCGCAGATGCCGCAACCCTGCCCGAGGTCGTCGTCGAGCAGGTCGGTCAGGAAACGCATCCGACATCCCGTCGTTTCGGCGTAGTCGAAC
Organism: Ilumatobacter sp.; assembly: GCA_051275435.1. GTDB lineage: Bacteria > Actinomycetota > Acidimicrobiia > Acidimicrobiales > Ilumatobacteraceae > Ilumatobacter_A. Next base: position 43,474 of record JBNMOS010000011.1, on the reverse strand, counting down.
ATCAACTGCTGTTCGAATCGTCGGGCGTCGGTGACGGCCTGGATTCGGTCGTGCGGGTAGGCCCACGCCGCGAGTGTGCGCTCGTAGCTCTGGCCCTTGACTCGGCGTACGACACCTTCGACATCGAGTTGCTTGAGAGCGAGTTCGATCTTCGTCCACTTTACGTCGACCTGCGATGCGATATCGCGCAACGACACCGGGCCCGCTGCTTCGTCGAGCACTGCGAGTACAGCGTCGATGTCGACAGGGTCGGGGAATGCCTGATCGATGAAGTAGTCCTGAATGTTGACGTCTTCCTTGCCGCACAGCAGGAGGGCGCGACTGTCGTCGAGGGCACGGCCAGCGCGGCCGACCTGCTGGTAGTAGGCGACTGGCGAGCCGGGCATCTGGAAGTGGATGACGAATCCGAGGTCGGGTTTGTCGTACCCCATGCCGAGGGCGGAGGTAGCGACAAGTGCCTTCAGATCGTTGGTCTTGAGGCGGTGCTCGAGGACTTCACGGTCTTCGTTGAGGGTGGCACCTGAGTAGCCCTCGACGTCGTGGCCCTGGCGTTTGAGCCAGCTGGAAACGTTGTCGACGTCGCGGATGGTGAGGCAGTAGATGATGCCCGACCCAGGCATCGAGCCGAGTTGTTCGGCTAACCAGGCGAGCCGTTCGGCCTGTCTGCTGAGCTTTACCGCGCTCAGCGCCAGGCCGTCACGACTCAACGTGCCCCGGTAGGTAGTGATGTCGGTACCGAGCTGATTGGCGACGTCCTCGACGACGCGGCTGTTAGCGGTGGCGGTACAACCGAGCACGGGCACGTTACCGTCGCCGAAGTTGCTGATCAAGCGGCCAATCCGTCGGTAATCGGGCCGAAAGTCGTGGCCCCAGTCGGAGATGCAGTGCACTTCGTCGATAACAACGAGCCCGGGCCGGCTGCCGAGGAGTGGCATGGCTTGCTGCGCGAAGTCGGGGTTGGCGAGCCGCTCGGGGGACACGAGGACGAGGTCGACACTGTCGCTCTGTAGCCGGTCGGCGAGTTCGTTGACCGTGGTCTTTGACGACGAGTTGACCGTCATACATCGGAGCCCGAGCCGTTCGGCCGCTTCGATCTGGTTGCGCATCAGAGCAAGCAGAGGCGAGATCAGCAGTGTCGGCCCGAGCCCCTGCTTGCGGAGTAGGTGCGTGGCGAGAAAGTAGACGGCGCTCTTGCCCCACCCGGTGCGCTGCACGACGAGCACGCGCTCGCGCCGTTCGACCAACGCTTCGATCGCTTCACGCTGGTCGGGTCGGAAATCTGCGTCGGCGCGACCGGTCAGCTCACGCAGCGCTTCGAGCATTGGGTCGGCAACCGCAGTTCCACCCGCAAGATCAGTCATGGGCCCATCATGCACCTTGATTGTCACAGTCGGGCGTTCCGGGCGGATCACAGGTTGAGGCGAGCGCAGTCCAATCGACCCGGGTGCCTCAGACTGGATTGACGCTCGCCGCCGACGTATGGTTGCAGTGGGCAGTAAGTGAAGGGAACGTTTGTGGGAGCCGAATTCCAAGCCAAAACGACAGACCAGGCCCAGCCGGTACAGCGTGAGGCAGCGGTTCATCAGAACGCTGCGGATGCAACCGGTCCCGCGATCGTTCAACGGTCACTCAAAGTCGGTGCATCCGATGACCGGTTTGAGGTCGAGGCCGACGCAGTGGCCGTAGATGTCGTCCGACACCTGCAACGAGATCGCAGTGGCGCTCAGACCATGATCGAGGATGCGGGGTCCGGCCGAGTCCGCCGTTCCGCTACTACCGAACGGGCCACCAAACCCCTCAGAAGCGCATCCCGCATCCAGCGCATGTCGCGTTCAGCGCAGCTATCTGTAGATCCGATCGTCGGGAGCGAGGGCGGTTCAGTCGACGGTCAGGTCGCGAGCGAGATCCGCTCCAGGGCTGGAGGCAGAGTTCTCGACGTTGACGTTCGGCGCAAGATGGAAGGTGCGTTTGGAGCCGACTTCAGTGGCGTACGGGTCCACACTGACAGCACCGTCGCAGGGTCGATCGGAGCAAAGGCATTCACTCACGGCAGCGACGTGCACTTCGCTCCTGGCACCTATCAGCCCCAATCGACGGAGGGTCAGCACCTGCTCGCTCACGAGCTCACGCACACCTTGCAGCAGGGCGCAGCCCGAGGAACGATGCGCACCCTTGCTGACGTCCAACGCGACCACACGGACACCGGACTGAAGAAGGAGGGTGCAATCGCGACGTTCTCGAAGAAGGTCAAGGCGCGCTCTACCGGAGGAAAGAACCCACTCGGCAGCGTCAAGGACTGGGACACGTTGTCGGTGGGTGCACGCGTCGCCAAGCTCACGAAATACGTCAATGCAGAACTCGTCAAGACCCACGTTCCACCCGTCACCTACACGCTCGACCCGGGCAAGGATGCCGGCGACGCCGAGTTCGACTTCACGACATGGAGCCTCACCGTGGGCTCCAACGGGCTCGGCGCGGACATGAGCGACGATCTGATCGGTTCTGTTGCCGACAACGTCTACCACGAGTCACGTCACGCAGAGCAGTGGTTCCGCGTCGCCCGGGTCAAGGCTGGCGAATCACCTGCACCGACGAGTGACAGCCTTGCGGCAACGTTGTATATCCCGGCAAACATTGCGAAGGCCGCGCACGGCCGACCCCTGAAGCCCCTCACCAAACTCCAGAAGTTCTTCCATTCCAAGAAGCACAACGAACGCCAAGCGGTCAAGATTGACGAGGCTCAATCGTGGTACGAGAGCGTGTACGGCGCTGGGGGCTCGGACCGCAACGAAGTACTCGGCGACATCCAGGTCCGCTACGACGAATACCGCGCTCTCTCCGAAGAAGTCGACGCGTGGGACGTCGGAGGTAAGGCCGGCGCAAAGGTTCGCCAGTTGATCGCTGATCTTCGCGTGAAGCAAGCGGCCGCGGCCGCGGCCAAGGCCACGAAGGTCGGTTCAGCCTGATGGGAGCGCTTCTCGAGTTGGCCCGATCGGTCATGGCCATCGGCGATCATCCAGTCGCCGAGATCGAAGGCGAAAGCATCCTTCTCGTCGAGGGCATCGGCGAGCGCGGCGATTTGACCGTGTACGCCCACGCACGCGAGGACGACGACCAACTCGTGGTGTACTCCGTCCGACCCGACCACGCCTCGCCTGATGTCAGGTTCACGATGGCCGAGTTCTTCACTCGCTCGAATTGGGCCTTGGCTGTCGGCAACTTCGAACTGGATCTGGACGACGGCGAGATGCGCTTCAAGGTCGGCATCGATGCAGAGGGGGACGAACTGCGGCCCCCGATGGTCCGTCAAATGCTGCGCACCGTTGTCGCTGCGATGGAAACCTTCGCGACCGGTATCGACCGCGTCCTCGCCGGAGAAACGCAGATCCAGCAAATCCTTCTCGATCTTGCCGACAACTGACTCGCCGAGGCCACGCTCAGATCTCACGCCAGGTGACGCATCTCACCCCATGCCACGGCCGCGGTCGCGGTCGCGTATTGTCGTGCAATGTCGGCTGACACCACCGCTCCGTTCTTCAATCCGCTCGACGAGGGGTACATGGAGAATCCGTATCCCCACTTTGGTGAGATGCGTGACGGCGACCCGGCTCACTTTTCGCTGATTGATCTGTGGGTGCTGTTCAAGCACGACGACGTGTTTCGCCTGCTCCGCGACCCGTCGATGAGTGTCATGGACGACAAGATCGAGATCCGCGACGAGGCGCGCCGCGCCGAGATGATCGAGGCAGCCGGTGGCGAGTTCGAACGCGACACCTCGATGCTCAACACCGACCCACCGGACCACACCCGGCTCCGTCGGCTCGTCAGCAAGGCGTTTACTCCGGCAGCCATCCAGGCACTGCGCCCGCGTATCCAGGAGCTCGTCGACGAAGCACTCGACACGATGGCGGCCAACGGTGGCGGTGACGTCGTCAAGGAGCTCGCCTTCCCGCTCCCGTTCGACGTGATTTCCGAGATGCTCGGCATGCCGGACAGCGATAAGGACCAAATTGCCGAATGGTCGGGCACGATCGTCAAGTCACTTGACCCGATGCTCGCGATCGACGCCTTCGCCGAGATCAGGGCAGCATCCGATGCGATGAACGCCCATATCGACGGAGTGATCACCTGGAAGCGGGCGAATCCGGCCGACGACCTCCTCACTGCTTTGATCCAGGCTGAAGAAGACGGCGACCGCCTCACCTCGATCGAGCTGCGCGATCAGGTCGCGCTGCTCTTTATCGCTGGCCACGAGACCACCGTCAACCTGATCGGCACCGGCATCTACGAGCTGCTCCGCAACCCTGAGCAGGCAGCTCTGTGGCGTGACGATCCCGAACTCGACGTCACCGCAGTCGACGAACTGCTCCGCTTCGTCAGCCCAGTCCAGTTCTCCCGTCGCATCACGCTCGACGAGATTGAGTTCCAGGGCAAGATCATCCCCAAGGGCATGTTTGTCCTCGCGGGCCTTGCGTCGTCCAACCACGACCCTGCCAAGTGGGGCCCGACCGCCGACGACCTCGACCTGCGTCGCGAAGGCGCTGGTCAGCACCTGTCGTTCGGTAGTGGTGCGCACTACTGCCTGGGCGCATCTCTCGCGAAGCTCGAAGCATCAATCGCCATGGGCTCGTTTCTGCGCCGTTTCCCCGAGGCCACCGTCGACGAATCCGGCGTCGCCTGGAACGGCCGCATTAATCTGCGCGGCCTCGAGCACCTCCCCGTCACCGTCTGAACTGTCCCACTCCGGTCTGTCACGCTCCGGTCTGACCAAGGTGTGACGTTCTTGTCACGCTCCGGTCTGACCAAAGTGTGACAGGGGTGCGCGACAGCGTGCTCAGGGATCAAAGTGAACATGTGTGACTGCAGGCTCGTTGCGACGGGTCGCTCAGCCTGATCTGATGGTCACTTCCTGACACAGTTGAACGTCTGTGGCGTAGATCGTCACTTCAGCAGTGCGGACGGGGCACCACACATGAGTAACAACGAATCCACCGACATTGCCGTCGAGTCGGACACGAACGAGATAGCTGACAGCGAGATGGCTGATGCAGCCCGGACCGTTTCGCTTCCTGCCAAGAAGTCGATCATTGCATCGATCGCGACAAGCGCAGCGCGTCGATGGAAAGTGACGTTCGCGTTCATGATCGTTGTCCTCCTCGCCGGCATCTCGGCGTTCGGATTTGGCCTCGACCGTGAGGGTTTCCCGCCGATTAACACGCCGATCTCGGTGGTGAGCGGCACCTACTTCCTCGACAACACAGAGCAGATCGATGCAGACATCATCGTCCCGTTCGAAGCAGCCTTCAGCGAAGTCGAAGGCGTCGTGTCGACCGAGGCAACAGCGCGCAATAGCTCGTTCTCCATCGTCGTCGAATTCGAGTCAGACATCAGTTCCGACATTGGTACGCAGCGACTACTCGACCTCGGCCTGACGGTGCCCGATGGGGCTCAGATCTTCTACAACCCGGTGAACGCCGCCAAGCTCGTTGGCCAGTTCGATGCACTCGTGTCGATCATCGGCCCGCCCGATGCCGCGCCAACGCAGCTGCAGGAACAGGCCGAACTGCTCAGTACCTACCTCGCTGCCGAAGGCGATGTTGGCGTGGCCGACGTTCGTGAGCTGCTGACGGTCTCGATCGACCCCACCACTGGTGAAGAAGAGACTCGCCTCACCCGGTTCACCCGCGTCGCACTCGACAGCTCCGGTTATGACAATGCAATCGCCGTCGGCCTGATCCGGAGCGACACCACCGAACTCGACGTCCTGGCTTTCTCCGACCTGATCGAGAGTCGTCTCGACAGCGCCGACTCGCCCCTCGCTGACGGCTTCAACTCGGCGATCACTGCTGACTTCGCCGTCGGTGTGCGCCAGCAACTGTCGTCGCTCACCTCGAACCTGTTCACCGGCCTCCTCGCTGTTGCCATCGTCAGTCTGCTGCTGATCGGCTGGCGCGTCGCCGTCATGACCACCGGATTCATGGCGTTGGTGATGATGGGCGCGCTGATCAGCCTCTGGGGGTTTGGCTATTCGCTGAACACGATCACGCTGTTTGGCCTGATCCTGACGCTCGGCTTGCTCGTCGACGACGCCATCGTGATCTCCGAGTCAATCGACTCCAGCCGCGACGAGCCCAGCCCGACCGAGGAGGGTCGCCGCCTCGGCATCGTGCGTACGGCAATCGAACGCGTCGGCTCGGCGTCCCTCGCCGGCACGCTGACGACCGTCGTGGTCTTCTCGCCGATGCTCTTCGTCGGGGGCATTCTCGGCGAGTTCATCCGGTCGATCCCGGCGACGGTGATCATGACGCTGATCCTGTCGTTCATCTTTTCGATCGTCTTCATTCCGGCCGTCGCCCGAGTGTTCCTCCTGAAGGGCGCACCGAGCAACAACCCAATCGTGCGTGCCGAGAAGCGCGTCGCCAAAGCCGCTGGCCGTCTGGCTGCGTACCCGTGGCGCAACGGCTGGAAGGGCCGCATCACCGGCTTCGGCCTCGTGGGCGTGGCGCTCGCTGCGATCATGGCCGGCGGAACCATTGCCGGTTCGCTCCCGTTCTCGATCTTCCCGGCCGGTAAGGACGCGACCGGCCTTGCCGTCGCTGCCGAATTCCCGACCGGCACGTCGATTGAGGAGGCACAGACGATCTCCAACGATGTCGACACGGTCGTGCTCGGTGTGCTCGGCGACGAACTCGACCGCTCGCAATACGTACGTGGCAACGAGCGGCTATCCGAGATCTTCATCGACCTCACGCCGATTGGATCTCGCGACACGAAGGCCCCGGTCTTCGTCGACGAGATCGAGGTGCAGTTCGCCGCGATTGCCGATGCGAACCCTGGCCTTCGACTCACAGTTGGCCAGCTCGAGAACGGTCCGCCACTCCTTGAGTTCCCGTTTGCCACGCAGATCGAAGTGTCTGATGCAGCGTCGATTGCAGCGGGCCAGCAGCTCGCTGAAGACATCCGCGACAACCTGTTCGGCCGCTCGTTCGAGTCGGGAGGCGCGACGGTCACGGTGACCGATGCAATCGTGTCGACTGACGGCGAGATCGACCGTGTCGACGGTCAGCGCATCATCGAAGTGCGAGCAAAGTACGACGAAGAGCAGGGCGTTTCGGGGATCTTGACCGACACGCAGCTGCTCGTCGAGGCCGACTTCCCTGCATCCGACATCGAGTCACGCGGCCTTGCGCCGGAGGCCGTTACGTTCGACTTCGGCCTCGAGTCTGACAACCAAGACGACTTCGCCGGCCTGATCACAGCGGGCATCGTCGCCCTCGGCCTCATGCTGGTGCTGATTGCCGTGCAGTTCCGTTCGGTTGCCCAGGCGCTGCTGATCTTCCTGGCGATCCCGCTGAGCTTTCTCGGTGTCTTCGGTGTCCTCAAGCTGACCGACAACCCGCAATCGTTCCTCTCGGGCGTGGGGTTCATTGCCCTGATCGGTGTGGCGGTCAACAACACGATCTTGCTCGTCGATTCGGCGAACCAACAGCGCCGTGCCGGGGCCTCGGCTGGCGAAGCAATCCAGGCGGCAGTCACCTCGCGTTTCCGTCCGCTCATTACGACAACGATCACCACCGTGGTCGGTCTGCTTCCGCTGGCGCTCAGCGACCCGTTCTGGGAGTCGCTCGGCTTCACCCTGATGGGCGGCCTCGTGAGCTCGACGGTTCTCGTGTTGATCTGTTTCCCGTCGTTCTATCTCGGCCTCGAATCGGTGCGCACCCCGCTCCGCAACTGGGTCCGTAAGCGTCAGGGCCGCACCCTTCTCACCTGAGCGATCTGTCCTCGCCACTGCCCGCGGCCAGGTAACAGTCTGACCTCGGTGTGACAGGATCAGGGGATGCCGGACCTGACGAAGCAGAAGTGGCGGTCGAAGATTGAGGCAAAGCTCCTCGACTCGGGCGCCGAGGACAACCACCGAATTTACGGTGAGCGCAAGCAAGCGGTCATCGGCGCGATGGCTGGCACCGTCGTCGAACTCGGCCCCGGCACAGGCGTGAACATGCGCTACTACGCGCCGGGGGTGAAGGTCATTGCGATCGAGCCGAACCCCGTGATGCACGACCCGCTGCGTGCGAAGGCCGACGAGCACGGTGTCGATCTCGAGATCCGGACAGTTCGCGGGGAGTCGATTGCGGTCGACGATGCATCCGTCGACGGCGTTGTTGGCACGCTGCTGCTCTGCGGCGTCGACGATCCGGCTCAGGTCGTTCGAGAAGCGCATCGGGTGCTCAAGCCCGGCGGCACGTACTTCTTCGTCGAGCACGTCGAGTCGCCCGACGGGCACCGCAACCGGACGGTGCAGAAGGTGCTGTTCCGCCCGCACCGCTGGATGTTCAACGGTTGTGAGATCACGCGTGACACGGCGACGTTGCTCGAATTGGGACCATTCGAATCGGTCGAGGTGACGGAAGTCGATCGAGGCCGCGCCGCACTGTGGGTGCGTCACCAGATCATCGGCACGGCAGTGAAGGCGGCTTGCTGAAATTCATCACGGTGGGCGTGGGGGTTCACTAGGTTCTCATTCGTGAACTCCCAGCACCGTTCGTCTCGGATTGCGTCGCTACTCGCCGTTGGCGGCCTGGCGCTGGCCGCATGCGGGGGCAGCACCGAATCAAGCCTCGCCACTGATGTCACGACGACCGTGTCCGACACCGTGGTCCCAGCGACCGAGGCACCTGCTGTCACTGAGGCACCTGCTGTGACTGAGGCACCCATCGTGACCGAGGTACCTGCTGTGACTGAGGCGCCCATCGTGACCGAGGCACCTGCTCCGGAAACGACGGTGGCCCCGGCTCCGCCTTCGTCGGCAGCCCCCGTACCGGTTGCACCCGTGCTGTTGCCAGCAGGCATTGGCCCCTTCAGCTTTGGCGCAGCAACGCTTGGCGAATTGGACGGGTATCTGGCGCCGCTACTCGGAATGCCTGTGTCGATTACGCCTTTGGACTACCCGCTCGATGCTGGCGGTTACTTCGAGAATCCCTCCGAGGAGGCGGGGTTCGCGTTCCCGTCGGGAAGCACCGTCTGCTACTCGAATCAGTTGTGCACCGATTTTGGTGGCCCCGACGCCGTATCGCTGACCTTCGTCGGGTATCGCCAGAATCAGGCGCCGGGCTCGCTGGCGACCGCCTCGGGTGTCACTGCTGGTTCTGCGGGTGCTGACTTCCCGTCCGCAATCGTTGGTGAGGCTGGTGGTTGTTTCAGCATCGGCGGAGGCACTGCTGACGGCGTCGGCGTCATGCTCCAGTCATCAGGCACGCTCTTCACTGAGTACAACGAGGCCACGGACGAGTACATCAACCAGGTGCCGCCGCTTGCCGAACTGACCGTGCTGGTCGTGCTCGCAGGCGAGCAGCCCTTCGACCTGTTCGGCGACTGTTGAGTTGCTGTCACCCAGGTCTGCGTTGGTGTCACACCCAGGTCTGACCTCGGTGTGACAAGTCAGGCGAGCGTGGGGCGGCGATGTGCCCAGGGGCGCGCCGATTCGAGCTGGCTGGCAACGGCGAGGAGCAGGTCCTCACGGCCGTAGGCGGCGACGATTTGCACACCGATCGGGAGGCCTTCGTCGTTCCAGTGGAGCGGCAGGCTGATTGCTGGCTGGCCGCTCGCGTTGTACGGCGGGGTGAAGCCGATGAAGCGTGCTGCACGCTTCATGCCAGCCATTGGATCGTCGTCGGTCGCATCGTGCTCGCCGATTTCGACGGGGGGCTCGCTGAGGGTCGGAGTGATCAAGAGATCCCAGCCTTCGGTCCACCAGCTCTGCACCTTGCGCCGGTACTCGACAACGGCGCCGAGTGCTGAGCCGTACTCGACGCCGGAGATGTTCTTGGCCCATTGTGCCTGCGCCCAGTTGACTGGCTCGATGTCGGCCGCCGTCATCTCGCGACCGATCCACGACTCCATCGTTTTGATCCCGAGCGCCATGTTCGTTGCCCACATCGCCATGAAACGCGGAGTGAACGAGGGATCGTCCAGCGCAGCGGGGTGGCCGAGCAGGACATCGTGCCCGAGACCCTCCAACATCGAAGCGGCCGACCGGACTGCGGTGACGCAATCATCATGGAGGAAGCCGCCGAGCGGGTGTGTATCGAGCAGCCCGATGCGTAAGCGGCCAGGGTCGCTTCCGAGTTCATCTTCGTACGGTCGAGTCGGGCGAGCAGCGATCACCGTGTCACCGACACCTGGACCGTGAACTGCGTCGAGGATTCGGGCGGTGTCGCGTACCGATCGGCTCACTACAAGGCTGACACTCAGGCCGGCCTCATCGCGATCAGGGCCATTGGTGATTCGACCCTGCGACGGCTTGAGCCCGACGAGGCCACTGGCAGCGGCTGGGATCCGGATTGATCCTCCGCCATCGCTGGCGTGAGCCATTGGAACCATGCCGGCAGCGACTGCTGCAGCTGCGCCACCGCTCGAGCCACCCGGGGTGTGATTGGTGTTCCACGGGTTGCGAGTGGGGCCGTGAGCGATCGGCTCGGTAACGGGCAGGCTGCCCAGTTCGGGGCTGTTGGTACGCCCGACGTTGATCAATCCAGCGTCGCGAAAGCGCGTCACCAACGTCATGTCGTGCGGGGCGATCGGAGGTGCTGCGGCAAGGGCTGCATTGCCGTTAGTCATCGGCATACCGGCCTCGGGGGCCCACAGATCCTTCAACATGAACGGCACGCCGAGGAAGTGCGGACGGTCGCCGCTGCCCGCACCGGCTGGGGCTGTGGCCGCGCCGCTGCTGTCGATCACGTCGGCCTGTTCGCGTGCCCGGTCGTACCACTTCAAGACGACGGCGTTGATCGCGTGATCCGAACGCTCGATGCGTTCAATCGCGCCATCAACGAGTTCGCGTGCGGAGACTTCGCCCCGTGCGACGAGGTCGGCCTGAGCCGTTGCGTCGAGCCATTGTGTGTCGTCAGCGATGTTCCCCATGTCGCGTTGTTAGCACTTGGCGTAGGTGGCCCCTGCAAGCGGGCGACGAGCTTCGCCGAATCGAAAGACACTGTCGTAGGTGTTCGGTATCCTGAGCTCTATGGCATTGCTCAACGCACGGAACCTTCGCAAGGCGAAGGAGTTGATCGAGAAGAACCGTCACAAGGTCGGCGACGCCGTCGGCAAAGCGACCGAAAAGATCGACAAAGCGTCCGGTGGTAAGACCACGAATTTCAGCAAGAAGGCTGAGGATGCCGCTCGTAAGTATTCGGCTGGCAGCAGTGCTACCCATCATGGCGACCACCCTGATGCTGTGTCGGGCAGCCACTCTGAATCCGGGTCGATGAGCAACGAAGATGCCGAGGTTCGTCGTGTCGAAGCGCAAGCCAAAGCGGCGACCGCCATAGCTGGCCTGGCTCATACAGCTCAAGAGCTGCTCAGTAAGGCGCAGAAGCTGGCCGACGAGGCTGGCCTGCACACCGATGGCACGCCGAAGCCCCCCGATGCGTCGCAAGCTGCGACCGATGGGCCGCCGCCACTGACCGGCAGCTGAGTCGCAGCGCCCAACTTCGATCAGGTTTTGGCCTCGATGCGGAACACGGGGAAGCCTGGCGCAACGGCGTCGATCTGGGCATCCGACGAGTCCTTGGTGAGGCCATCGAAGAATTTGCCGACTTCCATTGCCCAGAGTTCGAGATAGGCGCGGATGATCGGTGCCTTGTCAGCGTCACTGACTTCGACCACCACGATGGACTCGAGCGTTCGACCCTTGCGCAGTTCAGCTGAGCCGGCTGCGCGAATGTTGCGCACCCATTGCGTCTCGCCGCGAGGTGCCACCAGGTAACGCTCGCCATCGAGGGGGAGTGGGTTGACCGGCACTGAGCGGATCTCGCCGCTTGTTCGACCACGGACCTGGAGGATTCGGGCGCCGCGCACGCCGACGCCGATCTTGACGAGGCCCGAGACCAAAGGGTTGGCGACGCGGCGCGTCATCGCATCCGGTTCGAGATATCGGGAGGTCACTGTGCAGTTGGTGGCGCCTTGATGAGCGGTTACAGCGGAGTTGGGTGTATCGGCGTTGGTCATGGGAAGCCTTTCGGTAATACGAGAGCACCGCTCTCGTATTTATGATTCAAGACGACCCTTCGAAGAAAAGCAAGAGCACTGCTCTCGTTTTGTGTCACACTGTCCGAATGGCAGGAGTGCGTGAACAGCAACGAGTGAAAATCACGGCGGCGATTCTCGATGAGGGGCGTCGACAGCTCGCCGAGGTCGGAGCGTCAGGCTTGTCGTTGCGCGCCATTGCCCGCGAGCTCGACATGGTCTCGTCAGCGGTCTACCGCTACGTCGCAAGCCGCGATGAGCTGTTGACTCGGTTGATAGTCGGTGCCTTCGACTCGCTGGGCGTGGCCATCGAGGATGCCATCGCTGCACAGATCGAGAATGGGCCGGCCGAGCGGTGGGTCGCTGCAGCACACGGGATTCGGGACTGGGCAACGGCGCATCCCAACGAGTACTTCCTCGTATTCGGTTCGCCGGTGCCCGGCTATGCCGCGCCTGACGACACCGTCGGGCCCGGTACTCGCGTTCCCCGTGCGCTCGTGGCGATTGTCGCTGACGCGGCGAAAGCGCAACAGCTGCGGCGGCCGCATCGCTCGAGCGGCCACGTGCCTGATGCCGTCGTGAGCGACTTCGACCGCCTCCGGGCAGCAGCACCGGTTCCCGCGCTGTCTGGCGTGAGCGATGCGGTGATCGCTGCCGTTCTCACGGCCTGGATGCAGATCTTCGGTCTCATCTCATTCGAACTCTCGAACCAGACGCGAGGCGTTGTCGAACACCATCGAGAGTTCTTCGAGATGGCCGCTCGGGAGAGCGCCGCGCTCATCGGCCTGCACGCCGCTCCGTAGCGCCGCTGCGCTGTTGCGGGTCACTCGAACCTGCCGGTCAGCGCAGGGCAGCGGTCGCCGCGCAGTCGTCCTCGTTGTATTGGAGGATGCGAGTGACATTGGCGGCTCGGTCGACTCCAGCAAGCGCATCGTGGTACCAGCCGATGCTGGCGAAGCCGCCAGGATCTTCGTCGCGCCATTCGAAGCCCGAGGCTCGGGCCATCACCTTGAGTCCGTGGCCATCGTTGCTCCAGAACTTGGCGCGCATGAGTCGCAACAGATCGACCCACTGATCTGACGCCACGAAGTCGTTGATCTCGCTGGACTGTCCGATCTGGCGAAGCTTGGTGGCCTCGATTGAACTGTATGAATACACGCGCAGCGTTAGTGCTTCGTGTGCTGCACGCTGACGCAGGTTGTCGAGCCATGCCCAGAGCGCGTCGACGAGTTGTTTCTCCCCGACAGCATCGAGCGGGTCGAACGAAACGAACGGGACGTAGGTGCCGGCCTGCTCTGGCCATGACGAATGAACTCGGGTGAGCCGTGCGCCCCACAGGTACACGAAGTCGGCGTTCTCAAGGTCGAGATCGATCTCGATGTCGCCGCGTGGGACCGACGCTGGGTCCCAGTCGTCGGCCACGATCGGGTGGCCGGCAACAGCGGCCTGAGCGTGCTGTACCTGTTTCGTGACGTTCTTCTTGGTGAGCGGTGTGCCGGCGTACCGGTCGTCGATCTCGGCCGGGGTGAGGGCAGCAAGGGCGGTTGCCGTCGTCACTCCGACGTGCCGATGGACGCGCCACTCCGGGTAGTTGACACCGTCGACCAGCGAGACATCGTCGGTGGCCTCCATGTCGGCGCGGCAGGGGTCGCGCCATGGGCATCGCTCGCATTCCTTCGTCGACACCGGCAGCACCGGTGGCGGCGTCGAGCGGTCGACGCGCTCCCGGGCAGCCGTGACGATGCGGTGACGAAAGGCGAACTCGTAGTCGTAGCGATCGAGGGCGGTGCGCGCAGTCGATCGGTGTCGCTTGTGGAACGAGATGTTCGTGCTGCCGTCGGCATCTTCGACAACCTGCGGAGTCACGGTGCCAAATTTTGGTATGTCCAACTCGAACCAGGCAATCACACGTTCGGAGCCGAGAATGCCGCCATAAACCGGCATGCTCGGATCATCAGCGGGGGCATGGCCGTGCGCCTGGAGCAGGCGGTGATAGTGGGCGAGTTGCAGGCAATCGTCTTCGCGGTATTTGGGGCTCAGTCCGGGAATCACGGCCGGGTCGAGCAGATTCAGATCGTGCACGGGCCCGATTGGATCCTCACCTTCGTTGAGGTTCGACGTGCAGCGATGAGACTTCACGTCGATCGGGAGATAGACGGCGGCACCTGACGGCATGACATCGCCGCTGGCCAGCAGCAGGTCGATTTCACCGAGCCTTCCGGCATCGACGTCGGGCTGCATGAGTGCACCGAGGATGATCGGCGTGCCCGCAGCGAGTGCGGCATCAGTGATCGCGCGGCGCTCATCGTGGCTGGCGGCGCCTCGTGCCGGAACTTCGCAGACCTCGGCACCGAACCGTTCCACCAACTCAGCAACGATCTCCGCCTCGAACGCGATGCCGTCATCGAAGAGTTCTTGGAGCGCGTCGTCTGGCTCGGCAGCAACAGCGGGCTCAGTCGGGTCGTTTTCGCGAAACAGCCGAAACGGGCACTGCTTTGCGGCGTAGGCGCCGAGCATCGGCTGATCGATCCGGGTCATCACCCCAGGTTAGGCGGCTGAGCCTGACCGGATTGCAGGGAACTCGGGACGAAAGGCGGCGGATTCCGCCCCGCTGCGTCCCGAGATTCCACCGCGCAGCAGTCGCTCGCCTACATGATTCAGAGCACGAAGCGCATACCGGAAAGGAGTGCCCCGGGGAGGCGAGCGCTGGCAGTGCTGCGTTCCACATACGTGCTCGGATCGAGGAGCACTTCGGCCTCATCGGTGAGGCCTTCGAGCTGGGCGCCGAGCATGTTGAATGCAGTGTCGTCGAATCGCAGCACGTTGACCGGTGCGACAATCTCACCGCCATCCATCCAGAATGTTGCAAACCGAGTCATGCCGGTGGTGCGACACGCCGACATGTCACTGAAGTTGGTGTACCAAAGGTTGCCAACGAAAAGCCCGGTGTCGAGTGCCTCAACGACGCCGTCGGTCGGGATCGAACCGGGGGCGATGGCGAGCGACTCGGGGTACTCGCCGCTGTGGGCGCCGTTTGTCGCGACGCCGTATTCCTGCGCCGACCGCGGCGACACGAGGGTGTCGCCGATCTTGCCGTTGATGACGAGTTCGACGGCGTCGGGGCGGACAAAACCGGCCGACTGGAAGTTCGGAGCGACGCCTCCGGCAGTGTTCTCGCTGATGGAGACGTGCGGCGACAAGGTGGCGTCGCCAGCCAGCATGCGCAGGAACGGCGACTGTTTGGTCTCGTGGGCGCGCTTACCAAAAGCGCCGTAGTACGAGAGCAGCGACATCACTTCTTCCATCGCTCGTGGAGCGAGGTAGGTGCGGTATTCGCCAGGCCCGAGGTTCTTGGGATCACGGGCGAGCGCCGCGATCTGCTGAGCCGACCAGTCGACTTTGCGGGCGAACGCGTCGTCGTTCCAATCGAACCCTGCATAGAGGTTCTTTGCTGCTTTGTCGGCACGCAGGTAGAAGCACCAGTCGAGGTTGAACGTCGACGATTGGAACCAGTTGCGCTGCCCGAGTGAGTTGGCGAAGCCGTTGTACGTGTCGCCCGATGCGTAAATTCCGACGAGGTCTTTGCCCTGGCCAGCGGAGCGGATGTCGGCGAGCGCAGCGTCGGGTGCGGGGATGTTGCCAGCCTTGATGCTTTCGGTCGACGTCGGCTCGGTGTTGTACATGAGGTACGGATCGTCGGGAACGAAGCGGCGCTGATCTCGGAGTTGGCCAAGCAGCGCAGTGAGACGTGCCTCGTCCATGGCGCGATCGCTGGTCAGATTGATCGATCCGCCGACATGCCGCCTGCCTTCGATGAGATCGACCGACAGCTTCTGCTGGTCGACGGTGCCGGCCTGGCGGACGTCGTTGTTGTTGAGGCGGATGAAGTCGGTGCGCTCACCAGCGAGGTTGGCCAGGAGTACTTCGTCGCCCTGCAGCTTGGTCGTTGCGGCCGTGACGAGTTCATCGAAGTAGGCGCCGGTGCCGGTGCCGGTGCCGGTACCGGAGCTGGTGTTGCTCATGCCTCGGCTCCGAAGACTTCGATGTTGGAGAACTTGCAGGCCGGCGACGCATGGCCGGTGCCGATCATCTGATTCATCTCGCCTTTGCCGCAGTTCGGCGTGCCCATGACGGTGAAGCTGTGCTCGTCGGCCACGCCGGTGAGGTTCGTCCAGAAATTCCGGCTGATGCCCCGGTAGCCCGGGTTGCGGACCGTGCCGACGATTTCACCGTTCTCGATTTTCTGGCCGTACTCGCAGTTGAACTGGAACTTATTGCGGCTGTCGTCGATCGACCAGGAGTTGTTGGTGTGCATATACACGCCGTTCTCGATCGAGCCGATCAGTCCGTCGACGGTGCTGTTGCCGGGTTCGACGTTGAGGTTGGCCATCCGGTCGATGGGTGGCCGATTCCAGCTGGCTGCTCGTGAGTTCGACACGCCATCGAGTCCGCTGCGTTCCTGGCTGATTGCGCCGCCGAGGCCGCGCTTGAGCACGCCGTTCTCGATCAGCAATTGCTTGGTGGCCGGGCTGCCGTCATCGTCGAATCCGTAGCTGGCGAGCTGGCCGGGCACGGTTGGATCGAAGGTCACGTTGAGTAGTTCGGAGCCGTACTGGAACGTCCCGAACATGTCGGGCGTGACAAAACTGGTGCCCGCGTAGTTGCGCTCGTCGCCGAGGATCCGGTCGAGTTCGAGCGGGTGGCCAATCGATTCGTGGATCTGCAGAATCATCTGGTCGGGCGCAAGCAGGATGTCCATCACGCCACTCGGGCAGTTCGGGGCGGTGAGGAGTTCGAGCGCTTCGTTCGCGACTCGATTGGCAGCATCGCCGAAGCCGAACCGACCGAGCACCTCGGCGCCGCCCTGGCCACAGAACGCATTGGCCCCGAATGTGCGGGTCTGAGTGTTCGTGCCCTCGTTGGCCGTGGCGCGCATGCCCGGGTAGACGAAGCTGAATCGCTGCTCGACCTCACCGGACTCGCCGTTGCGGCCACGTGTGACGAGCAGCGTGTCGACGTTGCGCCGGGTGAGGCGTGCCGACCAATCCACGATGCGGTCGTCGATACCGAGCAGCCGAGACTGCTGGTGCAGCAGTTCGAGCCTGGCATCGAGGGGAAGCGTGTCCCAGTCGACTTCGACGGGTGAACGGTAGGTGCCGGTGGGGTGATGCGGCGGTGGTGTTGCGGTGACCATGCTGCCGGCGGTGACAGTGGCCCAGTGGCGAGCGGTGTCGACGGCGCGGCGCAGGCCGACGTCGGAGAGGTCAGCCGTTGCGGCGTAGCCCAGGCCGCCTCCGTTCCAGATGGAGATCATCACGCCGGTGTCGAACTCGTTGAAGATCGGCTCGAGCGTGTTCTGGCGGACGACGAGATGTTCCGACCGTTCGTCGACAACCCGCGCCGACGCATAGTCGACGTCGGTGGGCAGCACAGCGCGCAGCCGGTTGGCAATGGGGGAATCGACAATTGGCTCGGTCAGTAGGCCGGCGGCGGAATCGCTCATGCTGGCGAGGTTACGACGGGGTCGGGGCGCCGGCCCGATTCAGGCGAGCATCTGCTCGACGAGCTCTTGGACGGCCAGGGCTTCAGCGAATGTGGCAATCGCGTGCGGCTCACCGCTGAGCATCTTCGACAGTTCGCCGAGTTGGCCGGCATAGGCATTTGCGCCGAGTTCTGCGCGATCGATGCCGAGTAGGTGTTGCCAGTCGCCCCCGTCGCTTGATTGCAGGTGGTACCAGTCGACGAGGCGAAGCGAGCCCGTGGTGCCGCGGATCGTCAGGTCAACGACGTCGGGTCCGATGCCTTCTCCGGTGCCGATCAGGACCAACGGTGTACCGCTGGAGGTGGACAGGCGTGCCAGAGCGTCAACTTCGCACAGCTCACCATCTACTCCGTCGGGAAAGGTCACGATGGCATGGTCGAGTGCGAGCGGACCGAGAACCCGGCTGGCAACGAAAAGGAAATGAGACACGACTTCGCGGATCCAGCCGCCTTGGTCGCGGAGCTTCAACCACTGCGCCTTGGCGTGCCACGCACGAGGCCATTCGGCGAAGTGCAGCCGCAGGTCCCCGCGAACGATGTCACCGATGGCGCCCTGCTTGATGCGTTCAGCGAGTTCGACGGCTGAAGGTGCGGCGCTGAACACGAAGTTGACGCCAGCGGGGACACCGCTTGCGGCAACCAAGTTGACGAGGGAGCGGCTCTCGGCGACGTCGATGCCAAGCGGCTTCTCACAGAACACACCGACGTCGGCGGCGACGCAGGCCTCGACATACTCGCGATGGAAGAGTGGCGGGACAGCGATGTACACGGCGTCGGCGAGGGAAATCACCGCTGCTGCGTCATCGACGATGGCGACGTTGTCGCAGTGGGCTGCGCATGCATCGGTATCGGGGTCCCATGCCGCGACGAGGTCGAAGTCGTCGTGCAGGTTGAACTGGTCGACGAAACGTGCGCCGACGGTGCCCAGGCCGATGATGCCGATGCGGTGTGTCACGGCGTGAGTCTTGCCGATGGGCCTCCGAATGGAAGTGATCGAGCCGCTCGGCGTCGAACGGGCCCGCTACGCCATCGGCGGCGCACCCCAGGAAACGGCGGGTGTCAGCGGTGCTGCAGGCGGTGGAGGTGGAGGCGGAGGCGGAGGCGGTGCAGGCGGAGGAGGAGAGCTTGCCGCTGGCGGCGGCGGCAAGTGAATCGGCTGCAGCGTCACGGGTTGCGGTTCGATGGGCGGCGGAGCGACGAAATCGACGGCGAGCGGAGCCGGATCGATTGGTGCTGCAGGTTGGACAGCGACGACAGCTCGAACCACCATGACATCAGGGTGCGTCGGCTCGCTGAGCGGTCGGTTTGGCTCGGCCCAAACGATGCCCGATTCGTTTACCGGTGTCGGGGTGGTTGGTGCCGGATCGGCAGCCAGGGGAGCGGCCAATACAGCGAGTGCGGACGGCGCATGCGCTGCGGCCGAAAATGTAGGAACCAGTGCGGCAACTCGAGCAGGGGTCGGATCAGAAGCTGGCGCAAAAACCGGTGCAGGCGCTGGAGTGAACGCAGGAGCAAAAACCGGCGCTGGGGCCGGCGCTGGGACCGGATCAAATGCAGGGGTCAGTACCGGTGCAGGGGCCGGATCAAATGCAGGAACTCGTGCTGGAGCCGACGATGCGGCTACGGCTCCGACGGGAACCGGTCGTGTCGGGGTGGTTGCGGAGCCCTCGATGAACTCCTCGCGGAAGCTGTCGAGCCGCTTGTCGGTACTGACCACCGAGATCACAGCAGGGCGGTCGGGGCTGCCGACCACGCGAGTCATAGCCGCATAGGCAACGCGTTTCGAACGGGTCTCGACACCGACGCCCATGATGAGCGCGGGAGTTTCCCAGCCCTTGAAGCTGTGAATCGTCGACCCCTTGACCGCGGTTGCGGTAGGGGAAAATCGGTACTTGCGGCGTCGTCGAGCGTCGTCTGGGTCGCGGCTGAAGATGTGGTGGACCTGGTAGCCAGCAGCTTCGATCTCACGGGCTGCGGTGACACCGTCGTGGTGGTAGTCGCAGAGGAAGGTGACGTCGCCGGGGGACAGCGTCGGGTTCTCGCGGAGGACCCGGACGACTTCCATGCCGATGACGAGGCCCATGTCTCCGATCTGATCGATCGTGTACCACCGGCGAATCGAACCGGCCATCGGCCCGGCCACATCGTCGTGGTCTGCTGCCACAGCGGGCACAAGTCGATCACCGGTGAGGTGGGTGGAAGCAAATGAGCTGGCGAGGTTCATCAGATCGTTTGGCATGCGGTACGAACCCGTGAGCTCGATCCAAGGGTTCACGAACCCGGCCGCCTGCATCTCGGCCTCGTCAACCCATGTATTTCGTTCGTACAGATCGAGCGTCGGATCAGTCATCAGCAGTATCTCGCCGCCAGGAACCAATGTGTAATTGTGCAGCAGGTCCCACCAGCGAACGGTGAAGTCTTGGCCCTCGTCGATCAATATCGCGTCATAACGGTCTTCATAGCCGGCTTCGAGCGCCACCAAGGCCTTCGAGACGATTGCCTGCGTCCAACTGGCACCTCGCGGCGCGCTGGTTGCGAAGCCACTGATTTCGGCGTCTTGCACGACCCGTGTGCAGTACGAATGGAAGTTCGTGCAGGTGACGCTGGTCGGATTCGCGCCGTATTCCTGACAGCGGTCCGAGACGAGCGCCGAGAGATGATTCGACAGTGTGACGTTGAACGACAGGACGAGGACGCGTTGGCCTTGGGCCGCGAGTCGGGCAGCGCGAGCAGCGAGTCCGAACGACTTGCCGGAGCCGGCGGCACCTCGAAAGCGGCGGACCGCGACGTTGTCCGGGTTGACCTCGACCTCGTACGTGTTGGCGCTCCGCGGTGCTGCAACGACGCGTGTCGTGGGGCGTTCTGACGGTGCAATGAGCTGGCGGACCCGGGCGATTGACTGCGGGAGCGGATGTGGGCAGTCGGTGCCGATGAGGATTCGCTCGAGCTGCGAGGCCAGTGACTCAGCACCCCACACCTCGACGTGTCGCTGTGAGTCGTGGCTGTTGCGAGCATCGAGGAGTTCGTTGACTTCGGCGTCGGAGAGCAGCGGAGCAATCACTGCGGCGCGGACCGCGTTGGTCGGCTCCGTGCCGTCGGACGGAAGGGCGAACGAGCGGTCGAAGATGTTGTTGCGATGTCGGTGGGCAGCGAAGCGCGGATTGTCGGAGATCGAGGTTTCGGAACCGGCGGCATCAGCGGTTCGGAGGACGCCGTCAACGGTCAGTCGGCGCGTTCCTGGCGCCCAGTCGAGCGCAGTGATCGCGGAGACTCCGTACTCGTCGTGAACGGCGAGAAAGTCGATGATGTCGAGGCCCAGCCGAGGTCTGGTGTAGACCGTCCAGCACTCGTCCAAAGCGCTGAGCGCCTGCGCAACGAAGTGTGCCGCAGGGGTAAGCGGTTCGAGCAATTGCTCGAGGTCGGTGAGCGCCGGGCGCATGACTGCCATGTGTCCGTATCGGCGTCGTTTGCACTGGCCTTGAGCGGAAGGCAGCGCAAAATTTCGTGAAATGCTCTCCAGGGACGAGATATCTCAACTCTGCTCCCGCCTCTTCTTCCGCCGTGCAGCCCGAGTCCTGCAGGGCAGGTGGCGACCGCACCAGGCTGGCATCTTTCCAACGTCTACGCTCCGTCGGTGATTGCAGATGTGCGGCGGGCATTCGTCGGAGAAGGAACACTGACCGAACGGCAGGGCGCGATCCTTGTTGCGTTGTCCGGGGTGGTGTTCAGCTCCACCGCAATCGCTCACGAAGGAGTCGATGCAGCGTCCGACTTTCAGTTCCTGACCTACCGCGGGCTGTCGACCTTCGGGGCAATGGTGCTGCTCGTCGGAGCGCGCCGCCGTGGCCGACCGGTGAAGTGGAGCGGGCTGACAGGCCTGACGTGGTTGGCTTCGCTGGTTCTCGCAGCGACCTCGATGCTCTACATCTTGGCGTTGTCGAGGACGTCGGCAGCAACGACACTTTCCCTGCTGGCCGCAGCGCCGATCTCGGCGGCAATCCTCGGTTGGATTCTGCTGCGTGAACGAGTCGAGCGGGCCACGCTGGTTGCGATTGGGGGCACCGCAGTGGGGGTGGCGATCACGGTGGGCGCCGGGCTGGAAGTCGGCTCGGGGCCCGGCCTGTTGTTCGCAGGACTCATTCCCGTGACGATTGGGCTGTACAGCGTGCTGATGCGTTCGGCTCGGTCGGTCGACCCGGTCGTCCCGACGTTGCTGGCCGGCGGTTTCCTAGGAGTGGGGTCGGCGATCGCGGCGCTCGTCATCGACGGCAGCCTTGCGGTCAGCCCGCGGGACGTGTTGATGGCAACCATCTCCGGTGGTGTGGCTCTCGGCATCGGCCTGCCGATGTTCAATCTCGGGCATCGTTCGGTCAGCGCTGCACGGGTTCCACTACTTCTGATGACTGAGGTCGTGCTTGCCCCGCTGTGGGTGTGGATCTGGCCAGGGCAGACGCCGAGCCTTGCCACGTTGGCAGGTGGCGGGGTCATTTTGTTGTCCGTCGGTTGGCTGGTCCGTCGGACCACCCACAAATCTACGGTTCCGCAGATTCGCTCCGAGCAGTCGTCCAACTTCGTAGCCTGAGGCTGTGCAAAATCATCCGTCGCTCTACAGTGCCGTCGTCTCCGCCTGTGCCCCGATCGCTGCTGGAGGCCCGAGTGCGTGAGCTGACGTTGCTTGCACAGTTGACCGACACGCATGTCACCGATCCGGCAACGACCGAGGTGCTGTACGCCGACCATAACGCTCGGCTGGTCGCTGCAGTCGCGTCGATCAATGCAGAGTCGCCTCGGGTGGACGCAGTGATTGCCACCGGTGACCTTGCCCAGTGGGGTTCGCCCCGCGAGTATGCGGAGCTGAAAGAGCTACTCGCACCGCTCTCAGCCCCGGTGCTTCCGCTGCCGGGCAATCACGACGACGGACACCTGCTGCGCGCCTGCTTCCCCGAGCACCCGTGGGCTGACGCCGAACACAGCAGTTGGGTGGCCAACGTCGACAATGTGCGGATCGTCGGCCTCGACTCCACACGGGCAGGCGAATCAGGTGCCGAACTCGACGCCGAGCGACTGGCATGGCTCGATGCCGCGCTCAGCGCCGACCACACTGGGCCAACGCTGCTGGCCATGCACCACCCACCATTCGCGTCGGGCATCAACTGGATGGACGAAGGTGGTTTCATCGGTCTGGACGCATTCGTCGAGGTCATCTCTGCACACCGAATCGATCGAGTGCTGTGTGGCCACATGCACCGGCCGATGTCTGCTGTCGTCGGTGGACACCTCGCCGAGGTCGGTCCGTCGACGGCCGTTCACGTTGCACTTGACCTGGCCGCTGACGCACCGCAACGCGTGATCCTGGACCCGATCGGCTATCGGCTACTGGCGATCTCGCCGAACGACGCCCAGCGCGCTGACTGGAACATTATTGGGCACACCCGTTATGTCGACACGGGTCAAGCGGCGTTCGAACCGGATTGGTCTGACTGAGCCGATCGGTCAGCGCACCGGCGAAGTCGGCAGCCCGCGGGTCGCTGCGACGTCGTCATCGCGTAATCGAAGGCTGATCACGATGGCGGGCACGATGAGGAGGCCGCAGACGAGAAACCCTGCCTGGTAGGCGCCGAGCCGATCGACCGCCGGAGCTGCGTCGCCACCGACCGACGAGAGCCGGGCGGCGATCACGGTGACACCGATGGCGACGCCGCCCGTGTAGGCGATCTGACGCACCGTGTTGAAGACCGACGTTGCCCGGCCGGTGTCGGCCAGTGATGTTGTTGCGTAGACCGCTGTTTGGATCGACACGAACACCAAGCCGACCGAGGCACCACGTCCGAACGAGAGCGCACCGAGCAGCTGTACCGGTGTGTCGAGGGTGGCGAGTGCAAACGATGCGGTGAAGGCAGCGGTCAAGGCAGAACCAACGACCATCAGCCGGCGCGGGCCGATCACTCGGTACAGGCGCCGACCCAGCAGATTCGATAGCAGGAAGATGCCAGCGGCCTGTGGGGCCTGCACGAGGCCGCTGGTCGTCGCTGAGAATCCGCGCAGCGTTTGCATGTACAACGGGAGAACGATGATCCATCCGAAGAACCCGGCGTACACGAACGGGGCCAAGATGTTGACGGTTTGGAAGTGCCGATCTTGGAGCAACCGGAGCTTTAGCATCGGCTGTTTGTGGCGCAATTCGACGACGACAAGTGACACGGCGGCAACGATTCCGACCGCGGCGAGCCCAAGCACCTTGGGAGATATCCAACCTTCCTCGGGGCCAATCGTCAGGGTGTAGATGAGCACGCTGACGGCGATGGCCGACAGCAAGAATCCGGCCGTATCGAACCGTCCGGCAACGCCTTCGGTCGAGTCGTCGGTGGCACGGCCGCGGAGCCACAGCACGCCGAGTGCGACGGCAACTGCACCCATCGGGCCGTTGATAAAAAAGATCCATCGCCATGACGCCTGGTCGACCAGGATGCCTCCGAGCACCGGCCCGATCGCCGGTGCGATGACCACGACGCTCAGCACGCCGATGGCAGCTTTGGCGCGCTCGGCCATCGGATATGCACGGAACAGCATGGCGCTTCCGACAGGGGTCAGCAGGCCGCCGCCGATGCCTTGCAGGACGCGGAGAGCAACGAGCTGATCGAGCGTCTGTGCGGCACCACAGGCCAACGAGATGGAGACGAAACCGACGAGTGCAGTGACGAACACCCGCTTGGAACCGAAGCGATCAGCTAGCCAGCCTGCAACCGGGATCATCGCAGCGAGGCTCAACAGGTAGCCAACGGCCACCCACTCGATGTCAGTGGACGCGACACCGAACTCTTCGGCCAGTGTCGGCAATGCGACGTTGACCATCGTGCCGTCCATGACCGTCATGAAGACGGCGAGGACGTAGACGACCATCACTCGTGTCCGATACAGCATTGAGCGGACGCTACGAGTTGCGAGCCCGAGACGGCGCTTCAGAGGACACCAATGGAGTCAGGGTTCGAAGCCTGGCCGGTCCCAGGATCTGCCACCGAGAAGGGCATGACGGTGCTCAGACGACGAGATGGTTCAGATCCAGGGCCGTGTGTCGGTCTCGACGGCATGGAGGATGGTGTCACGGACGGCATGAGCTTCAGAGATCGGGATCATCCCGATCGCGACCGCTCCGGTTGCGGTTGTCAATCTCACGGTGGCCACCCCGCGTCGCCGCTCGAAGATCGACTGCGTGACGTGGACGCTGTTCGTTTTGTGGAGCAGTGCCTGTTCGGTGGCCGATGAGATCACCCGGCGCGAGCTGGCGAGTTCGTCGTGGAGCCCCCAACGGAAGTTGGCAACACCGACTCGTTTGGTCACCCACACGTATGGAACTGCACAGAATGCCAACAGCGACCACCAGCCGACGAGCATGAACAGTGCGCCGGTCAACACGAGGCAGATGAGCGTGGTGTTTCGAGCCGCGAGGAAGACCTCGGCGGGATGAATTCGTCGGTCGAGCTGCTGCTCATCGATCGGCGTCACAGCGGCCAGTGTCGCAACTGAGGCGAATTGGACGTCGTCGCATCCGCCGAGCGAGAGGCCGCCCTGGCCGACCGTCGCGAGCTGGACACTGCGGAGTCCTGCCCGACGTTGCAACGGATTCTGGGCGCTGGCGACCATCTGGATGCGATCGACGCTGCTTGCTGTACTTGTTCGAGAGAGCAGGCCCGACGTGCGGCGCAGGCCGGTTGGGCTCGAGCGCAGCGTGAGCTGCCAGTCTCGGAGGAACACCCTGATGATGTTCAGGGCCACGCTCAAGACGACGAAGACGGCAACACCGATCGGTATCCACCACCACCGGACGGTCACATTGTCGGGCCCGGCCGCAGGCACTCGATCGAAGAAGTCACCGCTGAATGCCAAGATCGGGCCAACGACGACGAGGCCGGTGAGCGGTGACATCGTCAGTGCCATGAGCAGGAGTCGGCGTCTGTTGTGGGTGAAGATCACCCGGTCCTCGGCAAGCACCGGTGGCGGCAGCGTCCCGTCGACCGGCATCGGAACAGGAACCGCCGTCACCGCTTGACGCTGCAGCTCCTCGGCAACTGGCCGGGCGATCGCATCGATCGCAAACTCAACGTCTTTGGTGCCTGCAGTGTCGACGGTTACCTTGACCAGCCCGGTCAACCGATGGAGTAGCTGTTGCTCGATTGCGATGCTTTGAATTCGTTCGATTGGAACGTTCAGCCGGACGACTCGAATGACACCTTTGGTCACAACCAGTTCGCCGTCGACGAGTTGGAACGTGTACCGCCACCAGGCCAGCGTCGAGAACCCGCCGAATCCGCCAATGATGGCCACTGGCAGCACGCTCAACGGGCCATCGAACGGTGCGCGAACGATGAACAGCACAACGAGAACGATTTGCGCGATGCCTAACGATCGGAAAATTCGCAGTCCGAGGAACACGATGGCGATCGGCGACTGCCGTTGCGGAGCGGTGAGGTCGATCATCCCGGTGGCGGTGGCGGTGGCGGTGGCGGTGGCGGTGGCGGTGGCGTGAAGCCGGGTTCGGGTGCTGTTGCGGCATCGGAGAGTGGCAGCATCTCGGCATCGCTGGTGATCTTGTCGGCAACGACGTCGGCGCGTTCGGTGACGAGCAGTTTGATCCGCTCGGCATCGGCTTGAGCCAGGCCGGGGATGCTGATGTCGGGGCCTGCCGTGCTCACCTGCAGGGTGGCGAGGCCCAGTGATCGTTCGATCGGGCCGCGGCGGACGTTGACATGCTGGATACGGCTGAACGGTAGCGACTCGACTCGGTGGGTGATTACGCCGCTGCGTAACGACAGATCGTGTTCGCGGAGTTGATAAGCGAGCCGACGCACTTCGAGCGTGCGCACGACCGCCACCATCCCGAGCAGCAGCAGAACACCGCCGCCGATCAGGAGTGGTACAACCTTCTGATTGGCCTGCACCGCAATGATGACGGTGCCAACGGCAACGGCGGTGGCCGCCAGTGCAACGCCGGTCAAGCTGACGCGGAGATAGCGGGGGTCGACGGACACGAATGCGTCGTCGTTGAGTCGAGGAAGGTGATCGGTTGGGATCGGTTCGTTGCTGAACGAATCGGTCATGCCTGCTGTCTAGCAACCACCTGGCAGATCCGGTCATCAGCGTGCAGTCTTCGGGGTCAGAGTGAGTAAGTAGCGTGGCAGTCGGCTGAGCAGCTGCCAGGCTGGCGGCCTTGGCGTCAGGACCCGAACGTTCTCGACCGAAACGGTCGCGAGGGAATCCCGAAGCTCGCGCCCAGGCAGCTGCTGCGATCATCGCTGAACAACGACTGAAGTACCCCGAGTCTCTCCCGATCACGGAACGCCACGACGAGCTGCTCGAAGTGATTCGAGACCACCAGGTCGTGATCGTCGCCGGTGAGACCGGTTCCGGCAAGAGCACCCAGATCCCGAAGCTGTGCCTGGAAGCGGGGCGCGGCGTTGCGGGTCTGATCGGGCATACCCAGCCTCGCCGCGTTGCTGCACGCACAATCGGCGAACGAATTGCCGACGAACTCGGATCGAAGCTCGGCGACGACGTTGGTTACACCGTCCGATTCACGGATCAGGTGGGCGAGCGGACGCTGATCAAGGTGATGACCGACGGCATCCTGCTGGCTGAGATTCAGCGTGATCGGATGCTGCGCAGATACGACACGCTGATCATCGACGAGGCACACGAACGCAGCCTGAACATCGACTTCATTCTCGGCTACCTCAAACAGTTGTTGCCCAAGCGGCCCGACCTCAAGGTGATCGTCACCTCAGCCACGATCGACACGACTCGATTTGCTGAGCACTTCTCTGCGCCACCGCCGGACGATCCGAACGGCGCCCTCATTCCCGCTCCGATCATCGAAGTCGTCGGTCGCACGTTCCCGGTCGAGGTTCGCTACCGCCCCTATGGGCCTGACAACGAAGACGACCCCGACGACCGTCGTGACCAGGTGCAGGCCGTACTCGACGCCGTCGACGAACTCACCCGAGCAGGCGACGGCGACGTGCTTGTGTTCCTCTCGGGGGAGCGCGAGATCCATGACACGACCGACGCGTTGAAGCGTGATCAGGCAGGTCGAGCCCGACCGCTCGAGATACTGCCGTTGTACGCACGTCTGTCGTCAGCGGAGCAGCAGCGGGTGTTCAAGCCGTCCGGCAAACAGCGTGTCGTCCTGGCGACGAATGTGGCTGAGACCTCGCTGACCGTGCCGGGTGTGCGATACGTCGTCGACACGGGAACGGCCCGCGTCTCTCGATACAGCAAGCGACTCAAGGTGCAGCGGCTGCCGATCGAACCCGTGTCGCAAGCCTCGGCTAACCAGCGATCGGGACGCTGCGGCCGTGTTGCTCCCGGCATTGCAATTCGGCTGTTTGCCGAAGATGAGTTCGCCGAACGGCCCGAGTTCACCGACCCGGAGATCCTGCGCACGAACCTGGCGTCGGTCATCTTGCAGATGACGGCAATCGGGCTCGGCGACGTCGGCAACTTCCCGTTTGTTGAGCCGCCCGACTCGTCGATGATCCGCGATGGCTACGCGCTGCTCGAAGAGTTGGCTGCAATTGTTCCGGTCGAACGCGGCGTCACCGAACGCGAGCTCACCTCGATTGGGCGTGACCTTGCGAAACTGCCGGTCGACCCTCGGCTTGGGCGAATGGTGCTCGAAGCCGACGACCTGGGCTGTGTACGTGAGGTTCTGGTCATCGCTTCGGCACTGTCGATCCAAGACCCGCGTGAGCGTCCGCAGGAGAAGATCGAACAGGCCAACGAGTTCCACAACCGATTCAAGGTCGAGGGCTCCGACTTACTTTCGCTCGTGGCGCTGTGGGACTACCTGCGCCTCAAGCAGCGTGAGTTGTCGGGCAACCAGTTCCGGCGAATGTGTCGCAAGGAGTTCCTCAACTACCTACGGGTTCGCGAGTGGACCGACCTGTATAGCCAGCTCCGTCGGGTCGCCGGAGAGTTGAAGATCAGGCCGGGTGCGGGGCTCACAGAGAGTCATCCCGACCACGTCCACCAAGCGCTGCTGGCCGGGCTGCTCTCGCAGATCGGTATGCGTGAGCGCGAGACGCGTGAGTACCGCGGTGCCCGCGATGCACGGTTCGTGATCGCTCGCGGTTCGGTCATTGGTCGCAAGCAGCCCGACTGGGTGATGGCTGCCGAACTCGTCGAAACGAACCGGCTCTATGCCCGCAGGGTCGCAGCGATCCAGCCCGAGTGGATCGAGAAGTCGGCCGAGCACTTGGTCAAGAAGTCCTACGGCGATCCACGGTGGGATGTCAAAGGCGGCCGAGCGGTGTGCGTTGAGCAGGTGACGCTCTTCGGTATTCCGATCGTCACCGATCGGATCATCGGTTACGACCAGATCGACATCGACGGCGCGCGTGCGATGTTCATTCAGAAGGCGCTGGTCGAAGGCGAGTGGAGCAGCCACCAGAAGTTCGTGCAACGGAACCAAGAGTTCCTCGACCGAGTCCGACAGATGGCCGCGCGGGTGCGCCGCGTTGAACTCGTCGACGACGAGATGCTGTTCGACTTCTTCGATGGTCGCGTTGATGCCGACGTGACCGATACGCGTCGTTTCGACCGATGGTGGAAAGAGGAGCGGCAGCGCGACGGTCGGCTGCTCGACCTGACCGACGAGCTGCTCGCCGACCGTGAACACGGGGCAGGGATCAAGCTCGAAGACTTCCCCGACGTGTGGCGGCACGGTGACATCGAGCTGCCACTCACATACCGATACGCCCCTGGCGAACCGCTCGACGGTGTCACCGTACATATCCCGCTCAATGCCCTCAACCAGATCGAACCGGCAGGCTTCGCCTGGCAAATTGCGGGGCACCGACCCGAGATCGTGGCCATGTTGGTCCGATCGGTACAGAAGGATGTACGTCGCCAGCTCGGGCCGATGGCTGAGATGGTCGAGGCAACCATCGAACGTGTCCAGCAATTTGAGGCGGGTTCGATCCCGTTCCTGCATGCCGTTGCGGTCGGCCTGACGCGCGCCTCAGGTCTGCGCATTGATCCGTCGGTGTTCAACCCCGCAGTACTCGACGACTACCTGAAAATGAACTTCGTGATCAGCACCGAGGTTGATGGTTCGACCGATGTGGTCGATGTTGGCCTCGACCTCGCAGCGATCAAAGCTCGCCAAGTTGGAGCGGCACGTCAGTCGATCGCCGCGGCTGCGCCAATCGAAGAGCGCCGCAACATCACCAGCTGGGACTTCGGCGATCTCGAACGAGTTGTCGCGTCGTCGGACCTTGCGTTCGACGTTTTGGCGTACCCGACGTTGCTCGATATCGGCAGCAGCGTGTCGCTACGGGTAGTCACGAGCGCGTCGGTGCAGCAGCGCGCGATGCGCGGTGGTGTCCGTCGACTGCTGCTGTTGACGGCAGCGCCGAGCCGGAAGGTGGTCGAACAGTTGCTGACGAACGCAGGGCGTCTGGCCCTCGCTACGGCCGACATGTCGATCGCTGCGCTGGCCGACGACTGCATCGCTGCCGCGGTCGACCATCTCCTTGACGAACACCTACGGAGCGGCGGCCAGTTGCCGTGGACCGAAGCCGACTTCGAGGCGTTGCGCAAGCACGTGAAGAAGGCATCACCGGCGTTGGCGCGCGGGGCACTCGTGCAGGCAACCGCCGCAGTCGCTGCGACTGGTGAGGTCCACGCGAAGCTGGCGGTACTCCGGGCGGCAACGTTGCAACCATCGGTTGATGACGCCAACCAACACCTCGGCAGGCTGGTGCGACCCGGCTTCGTGTTCAACACAGGAATCACCCAACTCCCCGAGATCGTGCGGTACGTGCGGGCTATCTCGGCACGACTTGACGGGCTCGCCGGCACCGTCGAGCGAGATCGCCGCAGGATGGATGAGGTCGTACCGATCGAAGCTCGGTACTCCGCGCTGTTGGATCGAATACCGGCGAGTGAGATGACGCCTGCCATCGCTGCGCTTGCCTGGGAGCTCGAAGAGTTGCGCGTCAGCGTGTTCGCCCAAGCGGTGGGGGCCCGTGGCCAGGTGAGCGCGAAACGGATCTCTACCGCTCTGCAACGCCTCGGTGCATAAGACGACCTGGTGCCAGGCACCAGGTCGTCCTCTGCCAGAGTTGAGCGATGGATGATCGTGAACTCGACCCGCTGACAGCCGACACCGTTGCGCTGTTGCAAACGCTGATTCGTAACGAGTGCGTCAACGACGGCACTGCCGAATCTGGTCACGAGACCCGCAACGCTGATGTCCTCCAGGGCGTGATCGAAGGGCCAGGTGTGGTCGTCGAGCGGTTCGGGCCGAGCGAGGACCGGATGTCGATCATCGGCCGCATCGAAGGCTCCGATCCGAACGCACCCAGCCTCTGCCTCATGGGCCACACCGACGTTGTGCCGGTCAACCGTGCCGGCTGGGACAACGACCCGTTCGGTGGCGAGCTGATCACGTCAGCTGATGGCGTGGACGAGGTGTGGGGTCGCGGCGCCGTCGACATGCTCAACCTCACCGCCTCGATGGCCGTCGCGTTCCGCCACCTGGCGGACGATGCTGCTGCCGGCCGCTTCAAGCCAACCGGGGACCTCATTTACTTCGGCGTGGCGGACGAGGAAGCTGGCAGCGCACACGGTGCCCGCTGGGTGGCTGACAACCACGCCGACTCGATGCGCGCCGACTACGTGCTCACCGAGAACGGTGGCATCCATTCCGGGCCGGCCGAGTCGCCGTTCGTCAGCGTGAACGTCGCAGAGAAGGGCGTTGCCTGGCGCCGACTCACCGTGCGTGGCACGCCTGGCCACGGCTCGACACCGTTTCGCGGCGACAACGCATTGGTCAAAGCAGCCGGGGTCGTGCAGCGGCTTGCTGACTACCGATCGAAGCCCCGCTTCACCGAACTTTGGCGGACCCGAGTCGACACACTGGGCCTCACTCCGGAATGGGCTGATGCACTGCTTGACGAATCGAAAATCGACGGCTTCCTCGACGACCTGCCGGTCCCGAAGCTCGCTGCGTACCTCCATGCCTGCACGCACACGACGTTCTCGCCGAATCTGCTCGACGGCGGGTTGATGAAGACGAACGTGGTGCCCGACACCGTGGTCATCGAAGTCGATGTGCGCACGCTGCCTGGTGACGGACCCGACGAGGTCGCGGAGCACCTGCGCAATGCACTCGGTGACCTCGCCGACCATGTCGAGGTCGAGCCGATCATGAACGACGAATCGTCGATCAGCCAGACCGGCACGCCGCTGTGGGATGCGCTACACCGTGCGGTCAACGTGCCATTCCCGACCGCCACGCTGACCCCGCAGATGATCGTGGGATTCACCGATTCGCGTATCTATCGCGAGATGGGTGCAGTCGCCTACGGGGCCGGGCTACTCAGCCCGTCACTTGACTCCAGCGAGTTCGGTTCTCGATTCCACGGCCACAACGAACGCATCGATGTCGAGTCGTTGGCGCTGACGACGCGTTTATGGGATCACGTCTGTCGCGACCTGTTGGCCAAGTAGCGGCGGGCAGCATCCTTCGCTTCGGGGTCGGCCATTGCGGCCCCGAGTAGGTCGGCATCGCTCCATGCGCCACCGGTCGCCGCCATGTTCTCGAGCACCGCGTTGACCTGGCGCTTGGTGGCGCGGACAACTGACGGCGCCTTGTTCGCGATCGAGGTAGCGAGTTCGTCGACAGCTGACTCGAGGTCGGAGCGCGGAACGACCCGGTTGAGGAACCCGATCGAACGAGCCTCCTCGGCGTCGAACGGCCGGCAGGTAAGGACCAACTCGCGTGTGATTGCTGGGCCGATTTCACGGACGAGGCGCGGGATTCCGCCCCAGGCGAGTGGAATACCGAGATCGACCTCGGGGATGGAGAACACCGTGTCATCAGCAGCAATTCGAAGGTCGCACACGCCCGCCAAGACAACGCCGCCACCGACGCACGGCCCTTTGATCGCGGCAATCGACAAGGCCGACATTCGCTCCATCGCTTCGGCCATCAGCCGACCGAGGTCGGCCTGCTCACGGGGCGAGACGCCGTTGTCGCTCTGGCCTGCGAACTCCCGGAGGTCGAAACCCGACGAGAAGGCGCGACCCTCGCCGGTGACGATCACGACGACGGCGTCCGTTGTGTCAAACCAGGCGGCGGCCTGGGCGATCTCGGCGAGCGGCACGACGCCGAGCGGGTTGAGTTGCTTGGGTTGGGTAAGTGTCAATCGGCCGATCCGGTCGGTCACTTCGGCACGCAGGGTCGTGAACTCAGGCATCACCAACGTTCCCACACCTCCGATACCGCATTCCGATCAGACCGCCTGCCACCTGCGCTGGTGCCGTGCTTGTCACGCTTTGGTCTGCTTGGTTTCAAGTGGTGAGTGCAACGATCTTCTTGTCCCACATTTCTAGCGGGGTCTGGAACCCGAACCGTCGACGAGGCCGGCCGTTGAGTTGACGGGCGACTCTGTCGAGGTCGGCCTGGTCATGAACCGACAGGTCAGTGCCCTTCGGGAAGTACTGCCGTAACAAACCGTTGACGTTTTCATTGCTGCCCCGCTGCCACGGTGCATGCGGATCACAGAAATAGACATCCACCTCACTCGCCACCGAAAACGCCTGGTGAGCAGCCATCTCAACACCTTGATCCCACGTCAACGTCAACATGGCCTGCTCCGGCAACTTGGCAACCTGGGCAGCCAACGCTGCAGCAACAGTGGCTGACTTGCGGTCCGGCAACGCCACCAACTGCACGATCCCAGTCGTGCGTTCCACCAACGTCGCGATCTGAGAACCGTTCCGTGCCCCAACAATCAGATCACCTTCCCAATGCCCCGGCACCAACCGGTCCTCGATCTCGTCGGGACGATCATGGATCGACACCATCCCCACAATCTTCGAACCCGTCTCACGAGCCGCGCCAGGACGGCTTTGACGAGCCGGACGCTGAGACCGCAAATACTTCTGCAAATCAGCTTTCAAACCGCCACGCCCATGCACATAGATCGCTCGATAGATCGTTTCTGCAGACACACGCATCGCCTCATCGTCAGGGAACTCGACTCGCAGCCTCGCACTGATCTGCATCGGCGACCACAGCCCGACCAACCATTCCTCAACCACACCAGCCAACACCATGTTGCCCGCCAACTTGAACACCTTGGGCCGCTTCGCCCGCTGACACGCAGCCCGCTCAGCAACCACCGCCCGATACTTCTCAGACCCGCCATTGCGGGCCAACTCGCGACTCACCGTCGACCGATGACAACCCAACCGCCTCGCGATTTCAGCCTGACTCAACCCCTCAACCAGGCCACGCGAGATCACCTCACGATCATCAGCAGACAACTGACCACGACCACGACACACCTCGAACGGTTCCACCGCCTCATCGTTCATGATCCGAGACAGCATCTGACGACTCACCCCGAACTCAACACACAACCCTCTCGACGCCTCGCCCAACAACCGACGCGCCTTCAACTCCCGACGCAACACCACCGGCAACGGCCACCGCGCACTCCAACGACCAGAACCCATCACAACACCCCATCTCACTCAGGCGTTGCACTCACCCTCTGAAACCAAGCTGACCAAAGTGTGACAAGCGTGGTGTGAAATCGGGGTCAGCTTCTCTGGTAGCGACCGGGCTCGACTTCTGTGGCTTCGCCCCGTTTGAGCATTCTGGCAACGTGCATTTCGGCGCTTCGCGTTTCGACGGAGTCGGCAAACGAGAGCTCGACGTGCGGGCGATAGATAAATCGGTGCGCCCGCATGTCGTCGATGGTCTGCGGTTCGGCGAGGAAGTCGAGCATCGCGCCATGGCGGCGGCCGATCACGGCGGTGAAGGCGTCGACCATTTTGACGAACGTCTCGCGCCCTTCGATGACACCCTTGTGGTGGAATGTGACGTAGAAGTCGGCCTCCTCATCACGTACTTTCGCGAGGCTGGCCTCGAAGTCTTCGAGGTCGCTCCACACGTCGCCGTAGTACGGGCCGAATCCGGTGAGGTCGATGTCGGACAGGAAGAACACGCCATCCATCCGGAAGCCGCTGTGGCCCCGTGTGTGCCCGGGCAGGTGCACCGCTTCAACCCTTGTGCCGCCACCGAGGTCGAACACGTGGCCGTCGGTGAAGCCCTCAGCGTCGGGCCGGGGCGTGTAGTGAAACTCGTCGAGGACGAGTGCCGAGAACGTGTCGCGGGCTTCGCCGGTCAAGCCGTAGACCTCCATGAGCCCATCGATACTTTTCGCGCCGACGAGGTCGGCTTCGTGGATGTGGAGACGCGAGTCGGCGAAGAACCCGTTGCCACACATGTGGTCTTCGTGGCTGTGTGAGTTGATGACGGCGTCGATGGCGGCCGGTGCACCACCCTTGGCAACGACGGTTGTCGACGGATCGATCAACACTGTCTCACCGGCGCCGCGTACGAGTAGCGAGTTCCCCGACGGGTAGGCCCCGTTGTTCTCGCCGACCAGCACGCTGACCGTGTCCGTTAATTGTCGTTCTCCGTCGCCCCAGTCAGTGATCACGGCAGCGAAACTACCGCGTTCCGGCCACGCACCACTTGTGACGGGCCGACGAACGTCACCGGAGGGCCGGTCTAGTGACTTGTCAGACAACGTTCGGGTGTCCCTGATCGGCACGTATCGGGGACACGACTACGAGGGTGTTCCCGCGCGTTATGGAGCATCCGCACGAAAAAAGATTGCCGGATCGGAGCGGGGCGAAACCGTCACGGCGCCGCGATTATCGAGCACGGTATACGGGCCGGAGTGTCGCGGTCGGATTTTGTCTGTCGGCGGACTTCGGCGCGCGGTTATCGGGCACCGTCAGCGCGGCGCTGCCGGATCTCGCTGACGTCTGGGTCATATCTAACCGCGCGATGTGATCGTCAAACGCAAGCCGGGCAACACCGCCCGACGGCAACAGCAGTGGGAGTAGTTAACCATGAAATTTCTCTGGACAGCCGAGTACAGCGAGACAGGCGCTGCGGGTGCAATCAAGGACGGCGGAACGGGTCGCAAGGCAGCGATCGAGGGTCTGGTCGGCAGCGTCGGCGGTTCCCTCGAGGCGTGCTACTTCAGCGGCGACGATGCTGGCGTAGTGCTGATCGTCGACCTTCCGGACCAAGCGGCCGCAACGGCGGCGCTCTTCACGATCCAGGCAAGCGGCGCGATTGGCCCCACCCCGGTCGTGACGACGCTGCTCACCCCAGCGGAACTGGACGCGGCGATGAAGCTGTCACCTGCATACACGCCGCCCGGAGCCTGATACGGGTTCTCTTACCGAGCAAGGTCCCGAACCGGTGTGTCGCGCCTCATGCAGTCTGGCGGCGCGGCACGCTGAATTCGGCTCCACGCTCCCCGAGGACACATGATGATGCACCTTGCCACCTCCCTCCTTGTCTTCTCTCTTGTCTGCTTCGTGGCGGGCGCCCGGGCCAAAGTCCTAAGGGATTGGAATCACCCTGGCATGCTGCGGCTCTGGTCAGTGGGCTGGCTCGGCACTGCGCTCGTCATCACCTCGGTCTCACTGCTTAGGTAGGTCGGGCGGCGGCTACTGCGTCAGTTTCTCGTTTCACGAACGCAGAGAAGAGGAGACCTCCCATGACGGCTCCTCGACGCGACTATCGGGCGCTCGATATGGGCCGAAGTGGCGCGCTCAAGGTGTGATCACTGGTGCAATCCCGAGCGATATTATCGAGCGTGCGGAATGCCGTACGCCGAGCCCGGGGAACTGCTTCGAATTCCGGCGGCGAGTATCGAGCGGATGCGCTCGAGCAAGTTTGTTGTGTCGAGATTCGCACTCTCTTCCTCGAGGACGACGACGGCTTGCTCGCCCAGCCGCTCGACCAGACGTTCTCTGGTCCGGTTCGGATGCGTGACGAAGTGATCGTGTTGACCACCTGCTCGGCCGAGCGCCTGGGCGGCGAGCTCGTCGTCGCTCCTCATCACTAGGAGGGACGCCAACGCGGCGAGCGTGTAGAGCGATTCGGTCTCGTTGACGTCCTGCAGTCCGACATCGATCACCTGCAACATCAACTGTTCTGCTTCTCGCAGGCGGCCGATCTCCCCGAGCGAGACCGCGAGCGACCGGGCATCCGGGCCGTACATGGTCCCCAAGATGTCGATCTTGAAGCGGAGTGCCGCGTCGAGATCCACGACGGCTGCGATGTGATCCCCTCGTCGCTGGTGCAAGAGGCCGGCCCGGGACCGGCAGCGAGAAGCCCAGCTGGGCGACGTGACGACCGACATGCCCTTGTGCATGAGATCCGCCGTCCGCTCCTCGCCGAGCAACTCGACGAGTTGCAGACTTTGGGAATAGTGCATGGCCAGCCCGGCGGAGTCCCCCAGGGTCTCGAAAAGGTCGGCTGCCTCTTCGAACTCCTCGACGCGAGCCGGCCCGGTGGGAAGCGTCGCTGCATACATGAGGAGCTGGATCGCGCGCTCCCACCGCGGATCGAACCAGGTCGACTCATGTCGAGCATCCAGCCGCTCCCGCGCCGCCTCGAGGAAGGCGCCGGCGCGGCCGTTCTCGGCACCTTCGAGATTGAGTGTCACAGCGCCCCGCATCAGCAGGGCCCAGCCCATGGCGTGATCCGTCCCGAGTTCTGACGCCAACGCATCGAACCGGTCGGCGATGTTGAGCGCTGCGCGCAGCCCGGTCCACGCGCCGCAATTGGTGCCCACCAACGCCACCCGAGCCTGGCGCTGGAGATCGGCGCTCGACCCTGCGGCCAGATCGAGCCCGCGCAGACACCTCTCGTATGCCTCAAGGTGCAGGCCCTCGTGGGCCCAAAACCAGTACAGGCCGAAGGCCAGGTCGAGGTAGCCGTCGGGCTCATCGCACTCGACGAGGGTCTCGAAGGCCAACCGGATGTTCGGGTAGTCAGCACGGATTCTGCGGAAAGCCGAGGCCTGCTCGTGCCCCATCGTCAATGGTGCCAGGCGGTCGACGAGGTTGGTATACCAGTCGGCGTGTCGACGCCGGATCTCGTCGAGCTCGCCGACCTCGGCAAGCCGCTCCAGCGCCCACTGGCGGATCGGTTCCAGCAGCCGGAAGCGGGTCCCGTCGTCGTCGTGCACGGCGACGACCAACGACTTGTCCACGAGTGCATCGATGCTCTCTGCCACCCGGAGTTGTTCGATCTCGCTGCAGGTGCAGACTGATTGGGCGGCAGCCAGGTCGAACGTCCCGGCGAACAATGCCACTCGCCGGAACACGCGTCGTTCGGGTCCGCCGAGCAACTGGAACGACCAGTCGATCGTCGCATCGAGCGTCCGGTTGCGTTCGAACTCGGACTTGGTCGAGGCGAACCGGCTGGTGCCCGATGAGTCGAGCACCTCCAGGATCTCGGTCGGTTTCATGCTGCGGATTCGTGCCGCCACGAGCTCTATCCCGAGCGGGATCCCGGCCAACCGGTCAGAGACCATCTCGATAGCGGCGAGATCCTCGTCGTTCGGCGACCAGCCGACTCGGGCCGTTTCAGCCCGCTCGACGAACAGCTCGACCGCCGGAGACCGACCAGGTCTGGTCGGCTTGAGCCCGAGGGCCGGTACCCGGAGGACTGCCTCGCCGGGCAGTCCCAGCGGTTCCCGCGACGTCGCGACGATGGTGACCTCGGGTGCCGCCTCAAGGATCCGACGCACCATCTCGGTCGCGCCGTCCAGCACGTGCTCACAGTTGTCGACGACGAGCAGGGCCTGACGGTCGCGGAGGTGTTGCACGAGCAGATCGTCGACGTCGAGCTCAGTCGGCCGTAGCCCGAACGATTCCGCCATGGCGGTGGCGACGAGTCCTGACGAGCCGATGGATGCGAGCGCGATGAACCAGGCCCCATCGGCGAAGCGGTCCGTCAGCGGCCGCGTCGCCTCCACGGCGAGACGCGTCTTCCCAGTCCCGCCCGGGCCGGCCAGCATGACCAGGCGGTGCTGCCCGATGAGCCCCTCGATCTCGGCCAGCTCGCTCTCGCGTCCGACGAACGAGTCGAGGGCAAGCGGCAGGTTGCCGAGGCGTCGTGCCGATCCGCTCGCGACGGACGCCGACGTCATTCGGTGTTCGAGGATGTCCTGTTCCGAGACCGAGGGGGGCAGAAGTGACGCGCTCTGGAGCAGCACGTCTGATTCCAGGGCAACAATTTCGGGTGATGGATCGAGGCCGAGTTCGTCACGAAGTCGGTGCCGCAGATCCTGGGATACTTCGAGCGCGTCGGCTTGCCGTCCTGACCGGTAGAGCGCGGTGATCAACAGCGCGTGGAACCTCTCGCGATATGGATGCTCGGTGGCGAGAGAAGACAACCGAGGAATCACGCTGACATGTTGACCAAGAGCCAGTTCGGCGGCATAGAGCAGTTCGCTGGCCGCCAACCGCTCCTCCTCCAAGCTCTGAATCTCGGACGCAGCAAAGTCCGCGAACGCGAAGTCGGCGAGAGCCGGACCTCGCCACAGTGCCAAAGCTTCTGAAAGCCACCGTTGAGCTTCGACTGGGTCGTATGACAACACGGAGCGCGCATTGTCGACCAGCTGGCGGAATCGCTGCACGTCGATGTCTGGTGTGGCCGCTTCAAGGACGTAACCCGGAGACCGAGTCTGCAGGGACGCGCTCGCGGTACCGGTGCGCCCAGGATTCAGCACATCGCGCAACGACGCGACGTGAAACTGCAATGCTTTGATCCCGGACGCCGGCGGGCTATCGCCCCACAACACATCCAGCAGCCGATCGGTCGACACGACCTGGTTGGCGTGGATCAGCAACATCGCGAGCAGTACCCGGTCCTTCGCCCGAGTCAATGGCACGGGCTGCTCACCGTCGTGCACCTCCAGTGGGCCGAGCATGGAGTAGCTCAATCCCATGAGCTCTCGGCCCCCGTGTCCTTCGGTCTGAGCCGCACACGCCAATGGTATGCGGTCCGACCGGTGAGCCTCACTGTCAGGATCCTTGTTCGTCTCGCCAAGATCTGGGTGGGATCTCACCGCGCTGCGAGATCATCTTGGGCGTGTCGGTCAACAAGGTCCGGCTCGAACTAAAGGGGGGCCCGATGGCCAAGTACATGATCACTGCAAACTACTCTTCCGACGGCATGAAGGGAGTGCTCGCTGACGGCGGGACCAGTCGCAAAGCTGCGGTCGAAGCACTCGCCGCCGGCGTCGGTGGAACTGTCGATGCTGTCTACTTCAGCTTTGGTCAGCAAGACGTCATCATCATCTGCGACCTTCCTGACGAGGCGAGCGTTGCCACCATTGCCATGACGGTCGCTTCGACCGGCGCAGTCATTTCGACCGGCTCGATGCCGCTGCTCACGGCTGAAGAAGTCGACGCCGCAGCGAAGAATTCACCCGCCTACCGGGCCCCCGGGACCTGATCGACGACAGCTCACGAAGACAGCTCGAAAAGAGACCCCATGTCACTCACAGCAGAATTTCCGTCCGAGTTCGTCGCAGATTCAGAAGAGCTTGCGTCGTTGACGTCGTCTCGGCCGGTTGGGCATGGGTCGGTTCGGGCCTACGACTGGATTGCACATCACACGAGGCAGCGCCCGAATAAGGAGGCGATCCGCGACCTCGGGAGCGGACGCAGCTTCACGTATGGCGAGCTCGATCGTCGGATCGACGCAATGGCTGCGTACCTGGCGTCGATTGGTGTCGGTCGCGGTGATCGGGTTGGTGTGTTGGCCCACAACGGCGTCGAATTCTTCGACGTGCAGTTCGCCTGCGCTCGACGCGGGGCGATCTGTGTGCTGTTGAACTGGCGCTTGACGGTCACCGAACTCGAGTACATCCTGAACGACAGCTCACCGATGTTGCTGGTGCACGACATCTCGTTCGCCGAGGCGGCCGAGGAGCTGCAACGGCGCTGCTCGATCGGTGAGTTGCTGGCCATCGACGGCGGCCAGGCGACCAGCCCGTACGAGCAGACGCTCGCCCAGTTCGACGGTGATGATGGTGGCCGAGCGGATCTGACCCACGACGACGTCATCACGATCATGTACACGTCAGGCACCACCGGGTTGCCGAAGGGGGCGATGATCACCCACGGCATGAATTTCTGGAACTCGATCAACCTCGGCATTCCGGCTGGGATCGGGATTGACACGGTGGACTTGAGCGTGTTGCCGCTGTTCCACACCGGTGGGTTGAACTGTTACTGCAACCCGGTCCTGCACGCCGGGGGCACCGTGGTGATCCTCAAGGCGTTTGACCCGGGTGAGACGTTGCAGGTCCTGGGCGATCCGGCCCAGGGCATCACCCATTTCTTTGCCGTACCGGCGCCGTACCAGTTCATGATGCAGCACCCGGACTTCGAACACACCGACCTGTCGCGCCTGAGGGTTGCCGGGGTGGGCGGGGCTCCGTGCGCTCTGACGATCCTGGAGAACTGGTTCGAACGCGGTGTCTCGATCATGCAGGGGTTCGGGATGACCGAAACCAGCCCGGCCTGCATCTTCCTCGATCCCGACGACGCACTGCGCAAGATCGGCTCGACCGGCAAGGTACTGCTCCACACCGAAGCCCGGATCGTCAACGACGACGGAGGCGACTGCGGTCCCGATGAGATCGGCGAGTTGTGGGTCGCTGGACCGAACATCACACCCGGCTACTGGAACCGCCCTGACGCCACTGCCGACGCCTTCGAAGGACGCTGGCTCAAGACTGGTGACGCCGCCCGCGTTGACGACGAAGGATTCATCTACATCGTCGACCGCTGGAAGGACATGTACATCTCCGGTGGCGAGAACGTGTACCCGGCCGAGATCGAGAGCGTGCTCTACCAGCTCCCCGAGGTGGCCGAAGCCGCGATCATCGGGGTGCCCAACGACAAGTGGGGCGAGGTCGGGCTCGCAGTGCTGGCGCTCAAACCCGATGCCACGCTCGACCGGGCGACCGTCGTTGAACACTGCGTCAGCCGGCTGGCGAAGTTCAAGATCCCCAACGACATCGCAATCGTCGAGGCACTTCCGCGCAACGCCACCGGCAAAGTGCTCAAGCGTGAACTACGCACCCAGTTCGTCGAGGCCGACGCGCCGAAGATCTCCTGAGAATTTCAGGGTGATGACAGGTACCTGATGCGTTCGGCGGTCGTGCCGTGTTCTCGGTGGTGCTGCCGGTGGCCAATGCGGTCGTCGAGCCCGACATGGCCGGGTTGCGGCCTGCAGACGTCACCAAACCTTCCGGTTTTCGTTCCCCGGCCTGCCGGACACGGTTGAGGAGTTGACAGACCTGATCGACCCGACACTCGACACGGTGCACGCGTGTGGACCTGACCGGGTCGTGGTGGCCAACGCTCCGGAGTACATGCGTGACGGTTTCACTGCGGCAGTTCAGCTGCGCAGTTTCGTCGAGCACAAACGGGCCTCCCGGTCACGATGGCGTCCGATGCAGTGTCCGAAGCGCTGAAGGCACTTGGGGCGCAACGGATCGGTCTTGTCACGC
Source organism: Ilumatobacter sp. (assembly GCA_051275435.1). Taxonomy (GTDB): domain Bacteria; phylum Actinomycetota; class Acidimicrobiia; order Acidimicrobiales; family Ilumatobacteraceae; genus Ilumatobacter_A. The sequence goes on along the minus strand of JBNMOS010000011.1, from coordinate 1,496 downwards.
CATCCCTGCTCGCAGCAAACGCCAACGTGACGTCGTACTTCGTGGCCAACGAGATTTCCGTGGTGAGCGAGGCCGGCTTCTCGAGTGCACGGAGGGGCCGCACGTGCACCGGTCACATCAGCCGGGCAGAGGTGAGCGATGCCTTCGCTCGCGTGGACTCGCCAGAAGTGGAGGCGCTGGTGCAGGTCGGCGCTGCGCTCGTGTGTGCGAGCTTCGTCGAAGCACTCGAGGCGCGCCACGACAAGCCGGTCATCGCGGTCGACAGCGCGAGCTACCGGCTGGCACTGCGCGAACACGGCGTCACCGACCGTCTCGACGGCCACGGCGAGCTCTTCGCACGCCAATAAGCGTCATAGCGTCCACAGCCACGAGCGGACCGCAGGGTGAATCGAACTCCACTACGTACAGTCGTCCAGAACCGCCGACCCGAGGGCACCCGGAAATACGATTCGGACAACTCCAACCAGCGACGCATAACCGGCGAAGTGTGGGACCTTCGACTGGTGATTTGGTAGCGCATAATCACGCTTCGGCGAGCGGCTGAGACCTGCGCTCTATCGTCACATGAGGGCGGGCAGCCCCGCCCCATAACGCTCTACGGCGCCAACCTCCGAGGGCGCCCCGTCGGTCGTGGGCACCCCACAACAGGGCAAACTTTCCTTCACACGGCACTAATGACTCGGTACCCAGCAACCGCAGCCGAACCGGAAGCATCGCCGTCGCGCTCCGCCCGGTCTGAGCTGCAGAGTACGACCGAGCTCAACCGGGCTTCGCGTGGAGGACCTTGCGAACCCGGTTTTCGTTCCCGGTTGGGCTTCACCCCGACGATCAGTCGAGCGTTGCGGGCGCCACGGGAAGGCCAACGGCGCCAACGCCAGCGTGGAGACGTTTGTCCCACACGGCAACGATGACCTCGGCCGAACCGAGAGCGAGGGCACTGGCGAGATGAACCGCGTCGGCTCCCCGCAGTCGGTGCAGGACAGCCATCTCGCCCGCGACTCTTTCGACGTCGGCCGAGAATTCGATTGGACGAATCGAGGACCAGAAGGTCTCCCATTCATCTGCGGCGGCGGAGGCCTCGGATGGAGTGATGTCGTGATTGCGGCCCGCGGCTGCGAGAGCTGCGCAGACTTCGGGATAGGCGAGTCGGCTCGACAATGCAACGTCGCACGCGTTCCACAGCGCTGCTGCGGTGTCGGATCCCGTCTCGTCGAGCACGAGTTTGACGAGCGCGCTCGCATCGAAATAGACGATGGCCACCTTCAGCCGCGCTGTGCGCTGACGATGTCAGCCACTGGTCGCTTCGGCTTTGGCCGGGATCGACCGCCAGCGATCGGGCGCGATGATTGGACGGGACGACTGATCACGCCCTCGGCAGTCAGACGGTCGAGAACCGAGGTGGAGTCGAGCGCAACGATTCGGGCGACGGGCGTCCCTCGATCGGTGATGACGACGTCGTTGCCGTCACGCGCAGCATCGATCCATTGACCGAGGTG